>DATJSD010000017.1:0-7500 GCA_035504335.1 Steroidobacteraceae bacterium
GATCCGCGCGAAGTGCACAAGTTCGACGTGCTCGCGCACGAGTTCTGGGACCCGCGCGGCGCCTTTCACACGCTGCATGCCCTGAATCCGCTGCGCGTGGCGTTCGTGGCCGAGCGCGCCCCGCTCGAGCAGCAGCGCGTGCTCGACGTCGGCTGCGGCGGCGGGCTGCTCGCCGAGGCGCTGGCGCAGCGCGGCGCGCGGGTCAGCGCCATCGACATGGCCCCGGCGATGATCGAGGTCGCGCGACTGCATGCGCACGAGAGCCATGCGTCGATCGACTACCAGCTCGCCTCCGCCGAGCAGCTGGCGGCGCGCCAGCCCGCGTCGTTCGATCTGATCACCTGCATGGAGCTGATCGAGCACGTACCCGATCCGGCGGCGCTGCTGGCGGCGATGGCCGCGCTGCTGCGCGCCGGCGGACAGCTGTTCATCTCCACGGTCAACCGCACGCTGCGCTCGTTCGCGTTCGCCATCGTCGGTGCCGAGTATCTGCTGCGCGTGTTGCCGCGCGGCACGCACGAGTACGCGCGACTGCTGCGCCCTTCCGAGCTCGCGCAGCTGGCGCGCCGCGAGGGCTTCGCGCTGCAGGATCTGGCAGGCGTGCACTACAATCCGTTTGCGCGCAGCGCGCGCCTCAGCCGCGACGTCGGCATCAACTACCTGGCGCAGTTTCGCCACGAGGACGCGCCGGCGTGAGCGCCGGCGCCGCGCGGCCGGCGACCCCCGCGTGCGCCCCGCCGGCCGGCCTGTCGCTCGGCGTCGTGCTGCTCGACCTGGACGGCACGCTGCTCGATACCGCTCCGGACATGACGCGGGCACTCAACGCGCTGCGCGCCGAGCACCGACTGCCGCCGCTGCCGCTGGAGGCGGTGCGCGGGCACGTCTCGCACGGCTCCAACGCCGTGGTGCGCGTCGGTTTCCCGGAGGTGGGCGCCGCGGCCTTCGAGGCATTGCGCGAGCGCTTTCTCGCGCTGTATCGCGCGGATCTGGTGGTGGAGACGCGGCTGTTCGCCGGCTTCGATCGGGTGCTGGCGGCGCTGGATGCGCACCGGGTGCCGTGGGGCGTCGTCACCAACAAGCCGGGCTGGCTCACCGCGCCGCTGCTGGCGGGCGTGGGGTTGGACCGTCGAGCCGGCTGCGTGATATCGGGCGACAGCCTGCCGGTGCGCAAGCCCGATCCGTTGCCGCTGCTGAGCGCCGCGCGGCAGCTGCAGGCCGCACCGGCCGACTGCCTGTATCTGGGCGATGCGCTGCGCGATGCGCAAGCGGCGCGCGCGGCCGGCATGGTGGCGCTCGGGGCGCGCTATGGATACGTCAGCGCGCACGAGGAGCTGGACAGCTGGCCCGTCACGGCGTGGATCAACGAGCCGTTCGAGCTGCTGGCGTGGGTCGGGCTCGACGCCTGAGGGAGGGTCCTTGACCCCGGGCGCGCGCACCGCATCGACCGCAGCCACCGCAGCCGCCCGCTCCGCGCCGGCGACCTCGCCCGTGACGGCCCCCGTGACGGCCCCCGCGCCGCCGCCCGGCTCGGCGCGCGACTTCATGCTGCTGTACAGCCCGCCACCGCGACGCGGACTGCTCAGGACATTGCTGGCACTCGCCACCGAGCTGGCCGCCGGCGGCGCCCGGCGGCTGGATCAGGGCATCGCGCGGCTGCGGCTCGAGTGGTGGGACGAGGAAGCGCGGCGGCTGGCCGCCGGCACGCCGACCCACCCCTGGTTACGCGACCAGCGCCGCGATCAGGCCGAGCTGTCCGCCGCGCTCGCACCGCTGGTGCAGGCGTGCGTGCAGGACCTGGCGAGCGAGGAGCTGACGGCCGGCGCGACACCGCAGCTCGCCGGGCAGCTGTTCGTGCAAAGCGCCCTGCTGCTCGCGGGCGCGCCGCTGGCGCCGGCCGCGCGGCAGGCGCTGGCCGCGCTCGGCCGCTGCGTGGCCGGTCTGGAGGAGCTCGCCTCGCTGGCCCCGCGCCCGAGCCCGCTCCCGAAGACGCGCGCATCCGCGGGGGTGCCTGCGGGCGCGGTGGCGCCTGCGGGCGCGGGGGTGCCTGCGGGCGCGGTGGCGCCCCTGATCTGGCTGCGATCGCAGCAACTCGCAGGCCCGCTGCTCGAGCCGACGCTGCAGCCCACGCTCGCCCCGCTGCTGGTGTGGGTCGCGGTCGCGGCGCATCAGGAGCAGCGACGCGGGCGGCGCGCGGCGCGCAAATCGGCGACAATCGCGCCCTCGCCGCTCGACGGCTTCGTGGACAACATCGTCGCGTGGCGCTGCGCCCGCGGCGCCGTGCGCGGCGCGGTCAGGATTGCCATCGATGAACGCTTCGGCTGACGCTTCCTGCGCCCTCGCCCCACCGCATCAACGCTTCCGCGCCGGCCCCGATGAGCTGCGCGGCCGCGTGGTCGCCGTCACCGGCGCGGGCGACGGCATCGGACGCGCGGTGGCGCTCGCGGCCGCGGCGCATGGCGCCCAGCTGGTGCTCATCGGCCGCGGCGTACGCAAGCTCGAGCAGGTGCATGCGAGCATCGCCGCGCTCGCGGGCCCCGAGGCCAGCATCGCGCCGCTCGATCTGGACCAGGCGGTGGCGCGCGACTACGACCAGCTCGCCCACGCGCTGCGCGAGCGCTACGGCCGACTCGACGGGCTGGTGCACAACGCCGCCCTGCTCGGCGCGCTCGCGCCGATCGAGCACTACGACGTGCCGACCTGGTGCCGCGTGATGCACGTCAATCTGACGGCGGCGTTCGCGCTGACACAGGTGCTGCTGCCGGTGCTGCATGCCTCCACCGACGCATCCATCATCTTCACCAGCAGCGGTGTCGCGCGCCGGCCGCGCGCCTACTGGGGCGCCTACGCGGTCTCCAAAGCCGGCACCGAGGCGCTCGCCGCGCTGCTCGCGCAGGAGCTGGAGAGCAGCGGCGCGCGCGTCAACGTCCTCAACCCCGGCCCGGTACGCACCCGCATGCGCGCGCAGGCCTTCCCGGCCGAGGACCCGCGCACGCTGCCCGCGCCCGACGAGGTCGTGGGGCCCTACCTCTGGCTGCTGAGCGGCGCGAGTCGCGGCGTCACGGGTCAGTCACTGGACTGCCAAGCAGGCCGCTGAGCTCGGCCGCCGAAAGCGCGCGCCAGCGGCCGCGCGCGAGGGTCGGCGGCAGCAGCAGCGCCCCCAGGCGCGTGCGCAGCGCGCGCACCAGCGTCACCGCCTGGCGCTCGATGAGCCGGCGCACCTCCGCGCCGCTCGCCCCGAGCACGCACAGCCGGTACCAGCGGTTGCTGCCCTCCCCACCCGAGGGCTCGAGCGCGAGCACGCGCAGCGGCGCGCCGCTGTCGAGCCGCCCGGCGAGGATGGCGCTCTGCTGCGCGGCGGACAGCTCGCCGCGCACGCGCAGGTGAAACTCGACCTCGAGCGTGCGCACCGCGCGCTGCAGCCTCGTGGCCAGCGCCCCATCGGCGGTGAGCAGCTCCAGTCCGCCGTCCGGCGTAGGCATCGGGCTCACGCTCACGAATCGCCGTCCGGTCCGTCGCGGCAGCCGCTCGGTCAGCTGCGAGAGCGGCTCTCCGGGTGAGCGATGGCACAGCAGGACCGGTGCCGCGCGCGCCGCGAGTGCAGCCCCCTGCCGCACGAGCCGGCCGTCGAGGCGCAGCTGGTCCTGCTCGCTCACGCGCATGCCGAGCAGCGCCGGCCGGCCGTTGACGCTCAGCCGCCCGGCGCGGATCCATGCCTCGGCCTGGCGGCGCGAGGCGAGACCGAGCTGCGAGAGCAGCTTCTGCAGGCGCTGGCCGCCCGCCGGCTCGGCCATCAGCGCAGAGAGTCGGCGGGCGAGGCGACGAGCACGGCGTCGCCGGCGCTCAGCGGCGCATCCTGCTCGCCCACGCCGGCGTCGGCAGGCTCGCCACCGGCCGCCGGGAACGCCTCCGCCTCGGGCTCCGGCAGCTCCAGCCGCAGGTCCGGCTCGCGCGGATCCTCGAGCGAGCCCAGCTCGGCGAGCGGCGGCAGCTCCTGCAGGCTGCGCAGCCCGAAGTAGTCGAGGAACTCGCGCGTGGTGCCCAGCAGCTCCGGGTGTCCCGGTAGCTCGCGATGGCCGACCACGCGGATCCAGCCCCGCTCGAGCAGCGTCTTGATGATGTTGGGATTGACCACGACGCCGCGAACCGCCTCGATCTCGGCGCGCGTCAGCGGCTGACGATAGGCGATCAGTGCCAGGGTCTCGAGCAGCGCGCGCGAGTAGCGCTGCGGACGCTCGGGCCACAGCCGCGCGATCACGGCGCCGTAGCGGCCGCGTATCTGCAGGCGGTAGCCCGAGGCAGTCTGCTTGAGCTCGATCGCCCGGCCGGCGAACTCGGCCTCCAGCCGCGCGAGCGCCGCTCGCAGCGCCGCGGGCTCGGGTCGCTGCGCCTCATCGAACAGCTGCATCAGCTCCGGCAGCGTGAGCGGGCGGCCGGCCGCCAGCAGCGCCGCCTCCAGGATGTTGCGCAGCTCCTCCTCGCTCATGCCCGCGCTCCGTTCATGGGCCCGCCGCACCTCCAGGCTCCCCGGACCCGTGCTGGTCCGCGGGCGCGGGCAGTGTACGGGCTGCACCGCCGGCACGCACGTGCAGCGGGCCGTAGGGCTGCGCCTGCAGCACCTCGATCAGGCTCTCGCGCACCAGCTCCAGGATCGCGATGAAGGTCACCGTCAGTCCGGCGCGTCCCTCCTCGGGTCGAAACAGCCGTTCGAACGGCACGAACGTATCCTGGTGCAGCGCGGCCAGCACCTCGCTCATGCGCTCGCGCACCGACAGCGCCTCGCGCTGCACGTGATGGTGCGCGAACATCGCGGCGCGCACCGCCACCTCCTTGAACGCGATCAGCATCTCCCGCAGCGTCACCTGCGGCAGCGCCCGGCTGAGCGGCCGCTCGAGGCGCTCCACGGTGGCGAGCCACACGTCGCGCTCCAGCCGCGGCAGGCGGTCGATGTCGGCCGCGGCGCGCTTGAAGCGCTCGTACTCCTGCAGGCGCCGCACCAGCTCGGCGCGCGGGTCCGCCTCCTCACCGGCGGCCTCGGCGGCGGGACGCGGCAGCAGCATGCGCGATTTGATCTCCGCCAGCGTGGCCGCCATCACCAGATACTCGCCCGCGAGCTCGAGCTGCAGCTCCTGCATCAGCTCGATGTACTGCACGTACTGGCGCGTGATCTCGGCGATCGGGATGTCCAGGATGTCGAGGTTCTGCCGGCGGATCAGGTAGAGCAGCAGATCGAGCGGCCCCTCGAAGGCCTCCAGAAAGATCTCCAGGGCCTGCGGCGGGATGTACAGATCGTGCGGCAGCGCCGTGAGCGGCTCACCGTTGATCACCGCGAACGGCATCTCCACCTGCTCGGACAGATCCTCGGCGGGTGGCTGCCCCGGCGCACCCGGCGCACCTGGCGCACCCGGCGCACCGCCCGCTGCCCGATTGGACACCACCACCCTCAGGTCCGGTTTCCCGCGGGGGATCATTGCGGACGCAGATGCATCGCGCGCCGCACCTCATCGAGCGTGGCGTGCGCGGTCTCGCGCGCCTTCTCGCCGCCCTCGGCGAGCAGGTTCGCAACCAGCTCCGGATTGTCCTCGAACTCCTGCGCGCGCTTGCGCATGCCACCGATCTCCTCGACGATGCGCTCGATCAGCGGGCGCTTGCAGTCCAGGCAGCCGATGCCGGCCGAGCGACAGCCCTCGGCGGCCCACTGCTGCGTGGCGCTGTCCGAATAGATGCGATGCAGCTCCCAGACCGGGCATTTGTCCGGATCGCCGGGATCGGTGCGGTGTGCGCGCGCCGGATCGGTCTGCATGGCACGCAGCTTCTTGATCGCGGTGTCCGGATCCTCGCGCAGGCCGATGGTGTTGCCGTAGGATTTGGACATCTTGCGACCATCCAGCCCCGGCACGCGCGGCGCGACCGTCAGCAGCGCCTGCGGCTCGGGCAGTATGGTCACCGAGCTGCCCTCCAGGTAGCCGAGCAGCCGCTCGCGGTTGGCGACCGTGATGCGCGTGTTGCTCTCCACGAGCGCGCGCGCGCGCTCGAGCGCGGCCTGATCGCCGGCCTCCTGAAAGCGCCGGCGCAGCTGCCGATACAGCGTGATGTTGCGGCCACCCAGCTCCTTGATGGCGCGCTCGGCCTTCTGCTCGAAATCCGGCTCGCGCCCGAAGAGGTGGTTGAAGCGGCGCGCGAGCTCGCGCGTGACTTCCACGTGCGCCACCTGATCCTCACCCACCGGCACGAAGGCCGGGCGGTACAGCAGGATGTCGGCGCTCTGCAGCAGCGGGTAGCCGAGGAAGCCGTAGGTGGCGAGGTCCTTGTCGCGCAGCTGCTCCTGCTGATCCTTGAAGCTCGGCACCCGCTCGAGCCAGCCGAGCGGGGTGATCATGGAGAGCAACAGATGCAGCTCGGCGTGCTCCGGCACGTGCGACTGCACGAACAGCGTGGATACTCCGGGGTTCAGGCCCGCCGCGAGCCAGTCGATGACCACCTCGTGAATGGCCTGCGGGATGCCGCTGGTGTCCTCGTAGGCGGTGGTGAGCGCGTGCCAGTCGGCGATGAAGAAGTAGCACTCGTACTGGTACTGCAGCTCCACCCAGTTACGCAGCGCGCCGTGATAGTTGCCCAGGTGCAGCGCACCTGTCGGACGCATGCCCGAGAGCACGCGCTTGCCTTGGGGGACGGCGCTCATCCTGTGTCGGTGTTTCCCCCGCGCGGCGCGGGCCTGTCGGTATGAAAGTCGCGGGGATTATACGGGGTTTTCGGCGCCGTCCTCAGCCCGGGCTCGGCGGTGCCTGCGGCACGAGGGCGGGCAGTTTGCCGAGCCCGGCGCGCACCAGCACCGGAGGCGAGGTCGCCAGATCGATCACCGTGGTGGGCGTGATGCCGCAGTGGCCGCCGTCGAGGATGGCGTCGAGCTGGTGCTCGAGCCGGGCGCGGATCTGCGCGCCATCGGTCAGCGGCAGCTCATCGCCCGGCAGCAGCAGCGTCGAGCTCATCAGCGGCTCGTCCAGCTCGGCGAGCAGCAGACGCGGCACGGCGTGATCGGGAACGCGGATACCGATGGTGCGGCGCTTGGGATGCTGCAGGCGCCGCGGCGTCTCGCGCGTGGCGGGCAGCAGGAACGTGAACGGGCCGGGGGTCGCGGCCTTCAGCAGTCGGAACTGCCAGGTGTCGACGCGCGCATAGCGGCCGATCTCGTGCAGATCGCGGCACACCAGCGTGAAGTGATGGTTGGCATCCGCGCCGCGGATGCGACGCAGCCGCTCGAGCGCGGCGGCGTCCCCGATGTGGCAGCCGAGCGCATAGCACGAGTCGGTTGGATTGGCGATCAACCCGCCGGCGCGCACGATGTCGGCGGCCCGGCGGATGAGGCGCTGCTGCGGATTTTCGCGATGCAGCTCGAAGTACTGGCTCACCGTGCTGTCTCCGTGCCCGCCGGTCCGCTTCCCGGGTGTCGCCGGCCGAGTTTCGCTATGATAGGCCAGTTGTCGGACATACACCCAAGATGCA
>DATJSD010000018.1:0-25012 GCA_035504335.1 Steroidobacteraceae bacterium
CTCTCGGGCGGTTCGCCCACCGGTGCGGCGGGAAGCGGCGTCGCGGGCGGTGCGAGCGACGCGAGCGACGTCGCGGGCGGCTCGAGCGCCGCCTCGCTAGACAAAATTCTGCGCCACGAGCGCCAGCGCCGCGCCGATCGCCCCTCCGGCCAGCACATCGCTCGGGTAGTGCAATCCGAGCACCACCCGTGATGTCGCGATCAGCACCGCCACCGGAACCAGAACCCAGGCGAGCTCGGGGAAATTCTGCACCGCCAGCCACGTGAAGGCCACCGCGTGCAGCGTGTGGCCCGAGGGGAAGCTGTAGCGATCCAGCGGCGGCATCGCCAGATCGATGCCGGGATGGCGGATGAAGGGTCGCTCGCGCACCACCGTGCCCTTGAGCCAGCGGTACAGCACCACCCCGACCAGCCCCATGCCCGCCATCGCCACCGAGGTGCGCAGCGCCGCCGTCCCGTACAGCAGCGGCAGCAGCACGATCAGCAGGTACCAGAGCGGCCCATCGCCCAGGCGGCTCATGACGCGTAGCAGCAGCCGTAGCGGCCGCGCGGAGGCGCCACGATTCAGCCGCCGGCACAGCCCGTACTCGGCCGTATCAAAGCGGTTGAGGAGCAGTTGCGCTCGATTCATTGAGGCCATGCTGTCCCTGGCAGTCAACGATTAGATGACCGGCAGATGAATCTTCCATGACTTGATCGACTACGTCACATTTTTTAAGGCTATTTCTGGGTCATGGGCGGGACGGTGGCCATCGGCCCGCGGGCGCTGTCGGCGCATCCCCTATATCGTGCGTCACGGATCTGATAGTCTCGGCCGCGCCAAGAAGTTGGGGATACACCCACTCAGAGCGGGGGCATACATGCTGACGCGCCATCCTGTGGCGCTTGCAGCCGGGGTCTATACGGGGCTGCTCGTCTGGGCGGCACCGCCGGCGCACGCGCAAACCGATATCCAGGGTACCTACAACAGCCTGGACGCCGTGGACTACCGCTCGATGCTTCTCGGACCGCGCGCCGTGGACTTTCTGGGAATCCCGCTGAACGCCGAGGGGCGCGCCGGCGGCCTCGCCTACAGTCAGGACACGGTGTCGGTGCCCGGACATCAGTGCGAGTCCTGGGGGCCGCAGTACCTGGTGGAGGCGGGATTCAATATCCGCGTGGAACCCACCTTCGACGACACGGGCTACGTCCAGGCCTGGACCTTCAGCGCCTGGAACGACTACAACCCGCTGATCGTCTGGATGGACGGTCGCAAGGCGCCCGATCCGAACGGTGTGCGGCGTGCGGGCGGCTTCACGGTGGGCCATTGGGAAGGCGACACGCTGCAGACCATGACCACCCAGGTGAAGGATGGGGTGCTGACGCGCAACGGCGTACCCGCCTCGGATCGCGAGTCGATGCTGCTGTGGATCACGCGTCACGATGACCTGCTGACCATCACCGGCATCATCCAGGACCCGGATTATCTGGCCGAGCCCTGGGTGCAGGCACGCGAGTTCATCTACACCCACAACCCGCCGGACGCCGGCCTGCACTACCAGTATCCGTGCATGCAGGTCGATGAGGTCCCCGAGCTCGGGCGCGGCGTCGTGCCGTTCTTTTTGCCGGGCCGCAATCCCGACCGCAACGACATGATGACGCGCTTCCATATTCCCGAGGACGCCGCGCAGGGCGATCCGGCGGCGATGTACCCGGAGTACCGCGACAGGATCCGGTCGCAGTACGTGACCCCCGGCAAGTGCACGCTCGACTGCTGCGGCTGGGGGGACTTCCGCGCTACGGGCAATCCCAGGATGCAATGCAAGGACGAGGGGCTGTAGATCATGCGCCTGCGACATCGCATGACGCCGGCGGTGGTGCTGGTGCTGCTGGCAGCGCTGTATGGCGCTGCCGCGGTAGCCGCAGCCGCCGACGCTACGGACGCTACGGATATCGTGCCCGTGGCCCCGAACATCGACATGCTGATCGTGCACGGCGAGAACATCGCCGTGCAGCACGGTCCGGACGGCGTGATCGCGGTGGACAGCGGCGCGCCCGGCGACAGCGCCGCGGTGCTGGCCGGTATCAGGCGGATCAGCCCGCTGCCCATCCGCTTCGTCATCGACACCAGCGCCTCGGCCGATCGCGTCGGCAACAACGCCGCGCTGTCGCTCGCCGGGACGGGACTGGTCCCGACCGAGAACGGCTTCGGCGGCAACCGCTTTCAGCAGAACGACCCCGCGCCGATCATGGCGCAGCTCAACGTGCTCTCCACCATGAGCAGCGCCGGCGGCGCCGGCTACACCTCGGACGCCATGCCCACGCTGACCTACAGCGTGGGTCAGAAGGATCTCGAGCTCAACGGCGACTCCATCGAGGTCGTGCCGCTGCCCGCCGCGCACAGCGACGGGGACAGCATCGTGATCTTTCGCCGCGCCGACGTGATCGTCTCCGGCGATATCGTGGACATGCAGCACTTCCCGGTGATCGACGTCGCCCACGGGGGCACGATCGACGGGGAGATCGCCGCGCTGAACCGCCTGGTGGACATCGTGGTGCCGGGGCTGCCGCTGTACTGGCACGGCGGCGGCACCCTGCTCATTCCCGCGCGCGGGCGTCTGGCGCAGTCGCTGGAGGTCGTGCAGTACCGCGACATGGTCACGATGGTGCGCGATCGCGTCAAGGCGCTGGTCGATCAGCACCGCAGTCTCGCGCAGGTGCGCGCGGCCGATCCCACGCAGGGATTCAACAGTCGCTATGGATCGGAGAGCGGCCCGTGGAGTACGGATCAGTTCGTGGCGGCGCTGTATCGGAGCCTCACGCCCGCCCGCGGACACCGGAGGGGACAGTGAGCGCGCGTGCACGGCGCGACCGCGCACCCGCCCTCGGCGCGGTGGGCCGCTCGGCGGCGCGGGGCGCCGGGCTCGCCCTGGCGCTCGCAGGACTGCTCGCCTGCGCCGCGCTGGGTGTCGAGGTGGCCCAGGCCCAGGCCCAGGCCCAGGCTCAGGCCCAAGCCCAAGCCCAGGGCCAGGGCCGCGCCGGCGGCGCGCGGGGCGCACGCGGCGCAGCGGGCAGGCCCGGAGGGTTCGGCGCTCCGGCCGGACCTGCGCCCACGGCACGCGCCCAGGCGCCGTTCGACTCCACGGGCTACTGGGTCTCCCTGATCACGGAAGCCTGGCGCTTCCGCATGGTCGTGCCGGGACCCGGCGACTACGACGAGATCCCGCTCAGCCTCGCCGGCAAGGAGCTTGCCGATACCTTCAACGCCGCGGCCGAGGAGGCCAAGGGTGAGGCGTGCAAGGCCTACGGCGCGCCGGTGCTGCTGTGGCTGCCCACACGACTGCACATCAGCTGGGCCGACGACAACACGCTGCGCGTGGACACGGATGCCGGCATGCAGACGCGCCTGCTGCGTTTCGAGCCCACTGCAGAGGACAGGATGCAGCCGGCGAGCCTGCAGGGGCTGACGACGGCCGAGTGGGTCATCCACGGCGCCGGTGGCCCCGGTGGTCGGCGTGGGGGCCCGCCGGGCGGCCCACCCGGACCGCGCTTCGGCTACATCAAGGCGACGACGACCGATCTGCTGCCGGGCTACCTGCGCAAGAACGGCGTGCCGTACGGCGGCAAGACCACGAGCATGACCGAGTACTGGGAGCAGCACACCGCCCCCGGCGGCGCACAGTGGCTGATCGTCACCACGAGGCTGACGGATCCGGTCTATCTGGCCGACCCGTACGTGTTCTCTCCGACCTTCAGGAAGGAGCCCGACGGCGCCAGGTGGAACCCGCAGCCCTGCTCGCTGCGCTGGTAGCCGCGCTTCCGACGCAGCACCCCGTGCAGTGGCCCCGTCAGTCGCGGATGCCGACTCCGCGGTTCATCATCACCAGCGCCGTGACGAACAGCGCCACGGCGAGCCCGGCCACCAGCGCCAGCGACAGCAGCACGTCGACGTCCGCGATGCCGAAGAAGCCGTAGCGAAACGCGCTCACCATGTAGAGGATCGGATTGAACAGCGATATGCGGTGTGCCCACGCCGGCAGCATGCTGATCGAATAGAACACCCCGCCGAAGTAGGTCAGCGGCGTGAGGATGAAGGCCGGCACGATGTTCATCTGCTCGAAATTGCGCGCCACCATCGCGTTGATGAAGCCGGCGAGCGAGAACGCCGTGCAGGTCAGCAGCGCCGCGGCGATGATCCCCGCGATGTGGCGCACCGGCAGCCCGTGCGTGAACACCAGCGATACGGCGCCGACCACCACGGCCACCAGCGCGCCGCGCACCAGCCCGCCGGCCGCATAGCCGGCGATGATCAGCCAGTTGGGCAGCGGGGAGACCAGCAGCTCCTCGACGTGCTTGCCGAACTTCGCGCCGAAGAACGAGGACACCACGTTGCCGTAGGAGTTGGTGATGATCGCCATCATGATCAGGCCGGGCGCGATGTACTGGGGGTAGTCGAGACCGCCCGGCACGCTGATGCGGCGGCCGACCACGTGGCCGAAGATCACGAAATACAGCGTCGCCTGCACCGCCGAGGGCACCAGCGTCTGCCCCCAGATGCGCATGATGCGGCCGTATTCGCGGATGACGATGGTGCGAAAGCCCACCCAGCAGATGGCCGCCAGCGACGCTTGGACCTCGGGCGCGGCGGCTGCGGCCTGCGCCGGCCCGCCCGTCGCCGCGAGCACGCGCTGCGCGCCGCGCTCCGAGGGGTTAAGCACCGTTACCCCGATTCTCGACCAGGCGCATGAACACCTCCTCCAGCCGATTGACCTTGTTGCGCATGCTCAGCACGTCCACGCCCAGCTGCGAGAGCTGTGCGAACAGCTCGTTGAGATTCTGCTCCTTGGAGATATCGACCTCGAGGGTGTGATCGTCCATGAAGCGCAGCGCGAACCCGCGCACCTGCGGCGCCTGGGCGATCGCGCCCCGCGTGTTGAGCACGAAGGTCTCGGTATGCAGGCGGCGCAGCAGGTTCCCCATGCGGTCGCGCTCGATGATCGAGCCGTTGTCGATGATGGCGATGTTGCGGCACAGGCTCTCGGCCTCCTCGAGATAGTGCGTCGTGAGAATGATGGTCGTACCCTGCAGGTTGATGTCGCGCAGAAATTCCCACATGCTGCGGCGGACCTCGATATCCACCCCCGCGGTGGGCTCATCGAGGATCAGCAGCCGCGGCTCGTGCATCAGCGCCCGCGCGATCATCAGGCGACGCTTCATGCCGCCCGACAGGCCGCGGGCCGGGCCGCCGCGCTTGTCCCACAGCTGCAGCTGCCTGAGGTAGCGCTCGGCGCGCAGCCGCGCCTCGGCACGCGGCACGCCGTAGAACCCCGCCTGGTTGATCACGATGGTCAGCGGCGATTCGAACTGATTGAAATTGATCTCCTGCGGGACCACCCCGATGCAGGACTTCGCCCGCTCGAGCTCGCGGTCGATGTCGTGACCGAAGATGCTGGCCGTGCCGCCGGTCTTGTTCACCAGCGAGGTGACGATGCCGATCAGCGTGGTCTTGCCGGCGCCGTTCGGGCCGAGCAGCGCGAAGAAATCGCCCTGCTCGACGTCCAGATCGACACCGCGCAGTGCCTGCACGCCGTTCTTGTAGACCTTGGTGAGGGTGCGAGTGGATAGCGCAAGCATGGCTCGGGGTGCGCGGGCAGCTCCAGCGTGTCGTTGCCGATCGATCCGCCCAACTTAGCACAGCCGCTCGGGCTTAGGCGCGCGTCGCCTGGCGCTCCGCCGCCAGCAGCTGCAGACCGTGCAGCTGCACGTACTGCAGCTGCGCCTGCGGGCCGGTGGCGGCGCCGAGCAGCTGCCGCCAGACCTGTGGGCGGCGCTCCCAGCGCGGCGCGGCCCACGGGCAGCCGCGCTCGGGCAGCGTATCCAGGTCCTGCAGGCGCAGCTGCGCGATGCATTCGGCCGTGCGCGGGCCCATGCCGAGCAGCACCCGGGCGCCGAGGCGGTTGGAGCGCGCCAGGTGCCAGGCGAACACCAGCGTGCGCCGCAGGAGCGCCACGCCCTCCGGCCCCCGGAAGTAGCCGTCCGCGGGCGAGTCCCGCACCGCACACGCCTGCAGCCGCTCCCAGCGCTCCGGCTGGTCGAAACCGACGTCGATCAGCAGGTACGGGCAGCCGGCCAGCCGCCGCAGCGCAGCCGCGTCGAGCGCCTGCCACAGCGGCGCGAGCTGGCTCAGCAGCGCCGGCGCGCGCGCTGCGACGCCGGCGGCCGGCTCCAGGGGCACGCCGGTGTGCGCGGCGCCCAGCGTCCCGGCCGCGCCCGCCAGCGCCGCGCCATGCAGGCACTCGAGCATGCGCTCGTTGATGTCGGCCACCGGGCCGAGCAGTGCCCGATCCCACGCGCCGCCGAGCGGCGGCATTTCCGGCTCCTCCAGCATGGCATTCCTCCACGATCGGACTACATTTCGCGATGGCCGCGCCCGCCGGCGCCCATCGATACTTCCGCCGAGCTGCGCCATCTGCGATATTCATCCTAGATGTTACTGGTAACCTTTTCCAGTCCCGGGAGAGCCCCATGCGCATCCATGACGATCGCTACACGCGCGAGCGGCTGCGCTTCCACGTGGCCCTGCACTTCCTGCGCCTCGAAGCGCGCACGCAGACCATCCGCCGCTGGACCGGGCTCACCGACGATCGCATCCGCAAGCTGTATCGATCCTACCTCGCCGACGAGGATCGGCCGCTGCCGCGTCATCGCGGCAAGTCGCCGCACCGCGCGGCGCTGTTCCTGCGCTCCCCGCGCGCCCGACGCGAGACCGCGCTGCTGGCGAGCCTGTGCCGCCTGCTCGGCGCGCTGCCGCAGCAGCGCGAGCCCGCACCCGCATTGTCGCTGCCCTCGCTCGGGCGCGCGCAGCTGCTGTGCCAGGCCTACGAGATGTATCGCGGCCTGGTGCCCGAAGCGCTGCTGACCTTCGAGCACGCCGTCTTCCTGCTGAGCATGCTCGTGCAGGGCGCCGAGCTGGTGTGCGGCGACTGCCGCGATTGTCACGCGCTCGTGGTGGTCGATCGCTGGGCGCTAGCGCCCGCGCGCTGCGAGCTGTGTGGCGCCGCGGCCGACCGGCCCGAGCGCACTGCTGCGCCGTGGACCGCGCCCGCGGTCCCGGCCGCCGCGGCCCGCGACGGACTTGCCGCGACGGCGCGAGGCTGCAACACTGCCCGGCGATGACCGTGGGATCGAGCGCATACGCGCCCAACGCTTTTCTGCAGCGGCGTGTCGAAGAGCGCGATCGGCCGCACTGGGTGCGCCTCGCGCGCGCCGATCCGCACACGCGCTACCTGGTGGCGCGGGGCACCGCGCACCTCGTGCGCCAGGAGCCCCAGCCGCACATCGCCTTTCTGGATGCCGACACGGTCGCCGCCCTGTCGCTCGACGACTCGAGCTTCACGTTGCTGGGCTGGTTCCAGGAGCGGCGCTGCGTGCTGGTCGACCTGCCGGAATCGCTGAGCTTCGCCCCCCCGGGCACCGCTTTCGAGGAGCTGCGGCCGCTGCTGCCACAGGTCCCCGAGCAGGAGGCGCATCTGCTGGCGTATGCGCGCGCGCTGCTGGTGTGGCGCTCGCGGCACCGGCACTGTGGCGTGTGCGGCGCACCGACCGAGCCGCGCAGCGCCGGCCATGTCCTGCGCTGCACCTCCAGCAGCTGCGGTGCAGAGGTCTTCCCCCGCATCGACCCGGCCATCATCGTGCTCGTCACCAATGGCGCGTACGCGCTGCTGGGCCGGCAGGCCAGCTGGCCGCCCGGCCGCTACTCGACCCTGGCGGGCTTCGTGGAGGCGGGCGAGAGCCTGGAGGAAGCCGTGGCGCGCGAGGTCCGGGAGGAGACCGGCGCACGGGTGCAGTCGGTGCGTTACTTCGCGTCGCAGCCCTGGCCGTTTCCGGCCTCGCTGATGCTCGGGTTCCACGCCCAGGCGCCGCGGGACGAGATCCGCCTGGATAGCGAGCTGGAGGACGCGCGCTGGTTCGAGCGCGCGCAGCTGCAATCCGGCGCCGTGATGCTGCCGCCCGCCCATACGATCGCGCGCCGGCTGATCGAAGCCTGGTTTCAGGCCGAGGAAGCCGCCGGCGGCGCACCCGCCGCCTGAGTCTCGCGAGCCTCCGCTCAGCGGCGGCCCTTGCGAGCCGTCCTGCCGGAGGCCCTGGGCGCGCTCCTGCTGCCAGCCCGCCTGGCGGCTTTTTTCGCCGCCTTCTGCTTCGCGGTCCGCCGCGGAACCGCCTTCCTTGAAGCCTTCCTGGGGGCCTTTTTGGGAGCCTTCTTCGCCGCTTTCTTAGCCGCCCTCCGGGTCGTTTTCTGCTGCGCCTTCCGGGTCGCTTTCCGGCTCGCTTTCCCAGGCGCCTTGGCCGCGGGCTTGGGACTCGCTTTCCGGGGCGCCTCGGCTGCGGGCTTGGCAGCCTCCGGAGTCGAGGGTTTCACCTTCGCCGCCGCAGTCGGGGCAGCCCCTGCCGCAGGGGCTGGGCGGGCGCGCCTCGCCGGGCGCGGCGCGGAGGCGGGGGCGGCGTGGCCGGACTCACCGGCGGGCGCCGCACCGCTGGCGGCCGGGGTGCCGGCAGTGGCCGCCGGTGGGCTGGCCGTGTGCACGGCGAACGGCACGCCCTGCGGGTCGAGCAGATGCGCCACGCGACCGCCCGGCACGTCCATGGGGCCGTTGGTCAGGCGAGCGCCGGCCTCGCGGGCCGCGTCGGCGGTGGCCTGCGTATCCGCCACCTCGATATACGTGAGCCAATACGGGGCCGGTACCTGTGCGGAGAGCTTGTGCATCCCCCCCTGCTGCACGCCGTCGCGACCGAATATCACGTAGGTGCCCGCCGAGCCCATCTCCATGCGCCGCAGGACCTGCCACCCGAACAGCTCGCCGTAGAAGCGCAGCGCCCCCTCGAGGTCGCTGGTGGCGAGCTCCTGCCAGGCGACTTCGCCGGGCCTCGCGGGACTTTTGTCCGCGGCGGCAGGGCTCCTGGGTCGATAGATGCCGAAGGTCGCGCCCTGGGGGTCGGTCAGCACCGCGTAACGGCCGACGTCCTCGATGTCCGAGGCGGCATGCACGATCCGGCCGCCGTGCCGCTCGGCCTTGGCCGCGGTGGCATCCACATTCTCCGCCCCGACGTAGGGCAGCCAGTGCGCGCGCCCGCCGGACTGTCGCGCCTCATCCGTCAGGCTGGTCACGCCCCCGACCCCGCCGCGCTCGGTGGCGAGGATCGAATACCGGCCGCCCGGATGTGTCCCGGCCTGCAGGCGCCAACCGATGACCTTGGAGTAGAAGCTGCCCGCGCCCGCCATGTCGTCGGTCACCAGCTCCTGCCAGATGAAACGTCCGTGAACGCTCGGCTGTGCCATGGCACTTCCCCTCTCGAGAATTCGTGACTGTTATCGCAGCGGTGCAGCGCGAAGATAACTGAAGCCATCGCGTGAAGCCATCGCGTCGCGGGCGCGAGCGTTCGTGCGTGTACGCGCGTGAATGTTTATGCTTGCAATGTGCAAGTTTATGCACGTACACTTGCCGCCATGCTGAGCGACCGCCACCAGCTCGACCGTCGTAACGCCATCCTGCGCATCCTGCGCGGCGGCGTGGTGCGTCGGCAGAGTGATCTGGCGCACCTGCTGCGGCGGGAGGGCTTCAGCGTCACGCAGTCCTCGGTGAGCCGCGACCTGGCGGACCTGGGCGTGCTGAAGTCCGCCGGCCGCTACCTGCTGCCGCCCGATGAGATCTTGCGCGCCAACGGCGACTTCGGCGCGCTGGCGCAGTTCGTGCGCGCGGTGCTGCCCGCAGGGCCCTCGATCACCGTGGTGCGCACCACCATCGGTGCGGCGCCGAGCGTTGCGGTGGCGCTCGACAAGGCGCAGTGGCCGGAGGTCGTCGGCACCCTCTCCGGGGACGACACCATCTTCGTGGCGACGAGCGACGCACGCGCGCAGCAGCGGCTGCTCGCGCGGCTCGAGACGCTGTTTCATACCTGAGCGCCCGGCCACGACCGAGGCTCCCGGCATCCATCGAGGATCATCATGGCTCCAAGTCTGCAGCAAAGCAGCGATGCGCACGCGCCGATCGTGCTGGCCTATTCGGGCGGACTGGACACCTCGTTCCTGGTCGCCTGGCTCGCCGAGCAGTACCGCCGGCCGGTGATCACCGTGACCGTCGACACCGGCGGCATCGATGCGGCCGCCGGCGCGCTGCTGCGCGAGCGCGCGCTCGCGCTCGGCGCGGCGGCGCATCACCAGATCGATGCGCGCGCCGCCTACTTCGAGCAGGTGCTGCGCTTTCTGATCATGGGCAACGTGCGCCGCGGGCAGCTCTACCCGCTGTGCGTGGGCGCCGAGCGCGTCATGCAGGCCCAGACGATCGCACGCGTGGCGCGCGAGCTCGGCTCGGGCACGGTCGCGCACGGCTGCACGGCGGCGGGCAACGACCAGGTGCGTTTCGAGGTGGCGCTGCGCACCCTGGCGCCGCAGCTCGAGATCCTCGCGCCGGTGCGCGACCGCGCGTTCAAGCGCGGCGAGGAGCTCGAGTATCTGCAGCAGCGCGGCCTGCCGGTGCCACCGCACGGCGCGGCCTACTCGATCAACCGCGGGCTGTGGGGCGTGACCATCGGCGGCCAGGAGACGCTGACCTCCACGGGCAGCATTCCCGAGAGCGCCTGGGTACTGTCGCGTGACGCGCACGCGCGCGCGCTCGCCCCCACGCGCCATCGCCTCGGCTTCGAGCGCGGGCGGCCGGTGACGCTCGACGGCCGCACGCTCGACGCGGTGGAGCTGATCGAGCAGCTCGAACGGCTCGCGGCCCCCTACGGCATCGGCCGCGGCATTCACCTGGGCGACACCATCATCGGCACCAAGGGGCGCGTCGCCTTCGAGGCGCCGGCCGCCGAGCTGCTGCTCACCGCGCACCGCGAGCTGGAAAAACTGGTGCTGACCGCGCGCCAGCAGCGCGTCAAGGACCTGGTGTCCGGCCCCTATGGCGACCTGGTGCACGAGGGACAGCTGCTCGACCCCGTATGCAGGGACATCGAGGCGCTGCTGATGTGTTCGCAGGAGCGCGTCACGGGGGAGGTGCAGCTGCTGCTGCGCACCGGCTCGCTGTTCATCGAAGGCGTCGAGTCGCCCTATTCCCTGATGGCGGCCTCCAAGGGAGTGTACGGGGAGGCCGCGGGCGAATGGAGCGCGGCCGATGCGATGGGCTTCTCGAGGATCGTGGCCCTGACGGGCGTGTTTCACCGCCGGGCCGGGGAGCGGGCCGCCGCGGCAGGCGCGGCAGACACGCCGGCAGCGTCCGGCACGCCGGCGGCGTCCGGCACACCGGCGTCCGCAGCCACGCTGACCGCCATGACGGCGGCCGGGAGGGTGCAGCGATGAAGACCGTGTTCGTGGACAAGGTCGCGTCGGTCACGCAGGCCTGTGCGCTCGGGCAGGAGCTGCGCCTGTCCAGTGACATACCCTCCGAGGAAGGTGTCGCGATCGTCGCCGAGATTCTCACCAACAAGTCGACCTACAACACGCTGGAGCTGGCCAGCGGCCGCATGGCCAAGGTCGGCAAGGGCGACATCGTGGTCGGGGCGCTGGGCCCGCGGCGTGCGCTGTTCGGTTATTCCGGCCACGTGCCGGCATCGCTCGCGCCCGGCGACATCATTCAGATGCTCAACATCGGCGGCGTCATGGGCGTGTGCGACTCCGCGACACCCGACAAGGGCAAGCCGTTCGATTGCCGCGTGCTCGGCGTGGTGCTGCAATTTCCCTACCTCGGCGAGCGCATCGGGGTGCCGGCGCGCGTCGGCTACCGCCCGCTCGATCCGGACGCCAGGCTCGATGCGCGCGGGATTCCCGTCGTGGCCCTCGCCGGCACCTGCATGGAGGCGGGCAAGACCGCCGCGGCCGCCGCCATCATCGCGCGCATGCGCCACCGCGGGCTGATCGTGGATGCCTTCAAGGCCACGGGCGTGTCGCTGCGGCGGGACGTGCTCGCCTTCGAGGATGCGGGCGCGCGGCGCACGATGATCTTCACGGATCTGGGCGTGGTGACCACCACTCCCCGCACCGGCCCGGCGCTGACGCGTACCATGCTGACGGAGCTGGCCGCCGGTAAGCCCGACGTCATCGTGTTCGAGCTGGGCGACGGCCTGCTGGGGACCTACGGCGTGGACGCGATCCTGGAGAGCGCGGACGTGCGCCGTGCGCTCACCGGCGTGGTGCTGTCGGCCAACGACCCGGTCGCGGCCTGGGGCGGTGTGAAGCTGCTGCGCGAGCGCTTCCAGGTCGAGCCCTGCGTGGTCACCGGACCCTCCACCGACAACCGCGTCGGTGTGGAGATCATCGAGCAGCAGATGCACGTCCCGGCGTTCAACGCGCTCAGCGATGCGGCCGGGCTCGGCGATGCGGTGATCAGCGCCGTGGGGCTCGCGGATTGCGCGCGCCTCGCCGCCGGGGCGGCCGAGTGAGCCGGCAGATTCCCGCGCTGGTGCTCGGTGGCAGCGGCTACGTGGCCGGCGAGCTGCTGCGCCTGCTGGCCGCGCACCCGGTGTTTCGCCTCGCCGGGGTGCTGTCGGACAGCAGGCCCGGCGAGCCGGTCGCGCACAGCTTCCCGCACCTGGCCAGCGCCTTTCCCGAGGAGCGCTTCGGCTCGCTCGAGCAGCTGCAGGCCGTGCTCTGCCGTGAGCGGGACGTGGCCATCTTCTCCGCCGCGCCGCACGGCGTATCCGCCTCGCTGATCGATGCGCTGCTGCGCCAGGCGGAAGCCGCCTTCGGCGCGGGCGACGCGGGCGGCGCGCGCGTCGTGGACATCTCCGCCGACTTTCGCCATCGCAGCGCCGAGACCTACGAGCAGGTCTACCAGCACGCCCACGGCGCGCCCGAACGACTCGCCAGTTTCACCTGCGCGGTTCCCGAGCACCTGGCGCGCGCGCCCACGCCGCACGTCGCGCACCCGGGCTGCTTCGCCACCGCGGTACTGCTCGCCTCCGTGCCGCTGCTCGCGCTCGAGCTGGTGGAGCCGCAGCTGTTCGTCGCCGCGATCACCGGCAGCACCGGCTCGGGGCGCAAGCCCGTGGACGGCACGCACCACCCGCTGCGCCACGCGGACCTCTACAGCTACAGCGCGCTCGCGCACCGTCATACCCCGGAGATCGTCGCCTGCGCGCTCGCGGCGAGCGGCGTGGCCGCCCACTTCGCGTTCGTGCCGCACTCCGGGCCGTTCGCGCGCGGCATTCACGCCACGGTGCAGGCGCGCCTGCGCACCCGGCGCGACAGCGCGCAGCTGCTCGGGGCGCTGCGCGAGTACTACGCGGGAGCGCCGTTCGTGCAGGTGCGGGCCGCCGCCCCGCGCGTCAAGGAGGTCGCCGCAAGCAACTATGCGCAGCTCTCCGCGGTCAGCGACGGACACAGCGTGGCGGTCATGTGCGTCGTGGACAATCTGACCAAGGGCGCCGCCGGCGGGGCGGTGCAGTGGATGAACCGCCTGTACGGGCTGGCGGAGACCACCGGCCTGACGGCGCCCGCGGCCGGCTGGACCTGAGGAGGGAAGGCATCATGATCGGGCGTACCCATGAGAGTCACTGGCCGGATGGGCAGAGGGTTTTCCGGACCGCCGTGAAGCCATCCATGGCGGCTGCGCGCGAAACATCCTGTTTCGCACGCTCCGCAAAACCCCCTGCCCATCCGGCCAGCGACCGTCACGCAGACCGATCATGAACGCCTCCGTGCTCGCACCTTCCGCCACGGCGGCGCCCGAGCCGCTCGCGCCGGCATTCGCGCAGTACGCCCTGCCGGTCGAATCGGCAGACGGCGTGTGGCTGCACACGCGCGACGGCAGGCGCGTGCTCGACCTGTACGGCGGGCACGCCGTGGCCGCGCTCGGCTACGGCCATCGCGGCTGGCTGGCGGCGCTCGCCGCGCAGGCGCGCACGCTGTGCTTTCAGAGCAATGCCGTACCGCTCGAGGTGCGCACGCGCGCGGCCGCGCGGCTGCTGCGCTTCTCGGGCCTGGACTTCTGCAGCGTGTTCTTCGTCAACAGCGGCGCGGAGGCGAACGAAAACGCCCTGAAGATGGCGTTCTCCATCACGCGGCGCCCGCATGTCGCTGCGGTCGAGCACGCGTTTCACGGCCGTACGGCCGCGGCGGGCGCGGTGACCTGGGGCGCGGCCGCCAAATGGTTCGGCTTCCCGCGCGCGCCCTTCGAGGTGAGCTTCCTGCCCCGCCCACAGCGAGCCGGCGCCGACCCTCCGGAGCCGGCGGTGCTCGCGGCGATCGCCGCGCAGGTGACCCGGGATACCGCGGCGGTCATCGTCGAGCCGGTGCAGGGCGTGGGCGGAGCCTTCGATCTGGGCGCCGCGTTCCTGAGCGCGCTGCGCGCGCGCTGCGACGAGGTCGGCGCGCTGCTGATCTTCGATGAGGTGCAGTGCGGGATGGGACGCGTCGGCGAGCCCTTCGCGGCGAAGCTCTACGGGGTGCAGCCGGACATGCTCACCACCGCCAAGGCGCTCGGGGCGGGCTTTCCCTGCGGCGCGCTGCTGATGTCGCCGCGCGTCGCCGCGGCCGTGAAGCTCGACGGGCTCGGCACGACCTTCGGCGGCGGACCCATGGCCTGCGCGGTGATCGAGGCGGTGATCGAGGCGATCGAGTCCGAGGGGCTGCTCGCACGGGTGCGCAGCCTCGGGGCGCTGATCCGCAGCCGCTGCATCGTCGGCCCGGTGGTGGACCATCAGGGCGCGGGCTTTCTGACGGGTCTGCGCACCTCGCTGCCCGCCCGGCAGGTGCACGCGGCGCTGCTCGAGCGTGGCATCCTCGCCGGCACCGCCGCGGACCCGAACATCGTGCGACTGCTGCCGCCGTTCGTGCTCGAGCCCGAGCACGTCGAGCTGCTGCGCGCGGCGCTGCTGGACATCGGCGGCGGCCCGGCGGGCGGCGCACCGGGCGGCGCACCGGGCGACGCACCGGGCAGCGCGGCGGGCGGCGCGCCGGGCGGCGCGGCGCACGGCGGTGCCTGAGCATGCGGCGCTTCGTCGATCTGGCCGATCTGTCGCGCGCGCAAGTGCTCGCGCTGCTGGCGCTGGCGGGGCGCCTCGAGCAGCGGCCGGAGCCCCAGGCGCTGGCCGGGAAGATCCTCGGGTTGCTGTTCATGAATCCGTCTCTGCGCACGCTGGCCTCCTGCCAGGCGGCCATGGCGCGGCTGGGCGGCTCCTCCTTCGTGATCACCCCGGGGGCCGGCAGCTGGCAGCTCGAGACGCGCGAGGGCGCGGTGATGGACGGCAACGTCGCCGAGCACATCCGCGAGGGCCTGCCGGTGCTCGCCTCGTACTGCGATGCGCTCGGCATCCGCTCCTTTGCCGACGGCAAGGATCTGGCGGCCGACCTCGGCGAGCACAAGTTCAATGCCATGGCGCGCCTGGTCGACAAGCCGCTGATCAATCTCGAATCGGCGATCAACCACCCCTGCCAGGCGCTGGCCGACTGGAAGACTCTCGATGAGCTCGGCATCCCGCCGCGCGGCAAGCTGGTGCTGTGCTGGGCCTATCATCCGCGCCCGCTGCCGCTGGCGGTGCCGGCCGCCACGGTGCACATGGCCGCGATGCGCGGCATGGACGTGACCATCCTGCGCCCCGAGGGCTTCGCGCTGCCGGCGCCCATCCTCGAGAAGGCGCGGCGCGCAGCGGCGGACGCTGCGGATGCTGCGGATGCGGCGACACAGGCGGACAGCGCCGGCGGCGGCGGCGGCCGCATCTACGAGACCAGCGAAGTGCGCGAGGCGATGAGCGGCGCGCACGTGGTGTATGTCAAGGAGTGGGCCGGCACGGCGCGCTATGGCGATGAGGCGGCGGACACGGCGGCGCGGCGCGCGGCGCGACACTGGTGCCTCGACGAGGATTGGTTCGCGGCGGCGCCGGCCGGATGCCGCCTGATGCATTGCCTGCCGGTGCGGCGCAACGTGGCGATCGCCGATGCGCTGCTCGATGGACCGCGCTCGCTCGTGCTGCGGCAGGCCTATAACCGGCTGCCCGCCCAGATGGCGGTGCTGCACCGCCTCCTGTCACCCGTGGAGACCGTTACGCGATGATCCTGCACCGTTCCGACCCGATCGGCAGCGTGCGCGGCCTGCGCAATGCCGCGCCCTACATCCGCCTCTACAAGAGCAAGACCTTCGTCATCAAGGTCGGCGGCGCGGTGTTCGGCGATGCCGCGATGATGCGCGCACTGATCGAGCAGATCGCGATACTTCACCTGCTTGGCATTCGCGTGGTGCTGGTGCACGGCGGCGGTCCGCAGCTCTCCGCGGTCAGCGAGGCGCTCGGGGTGCCCACGCGCATGGTGCAGGGCCGGCGCATCACCGACGAGAAATCGATCGATGCGACCTCGATGGTGCTCAACGGGCTGATCAACACGCGCATACTGGCGATCTGCCGGGAGCTGGACATCGCCGCCGTCGGCCTCTCGGGCGTGGACGCGGGACTGGTGCGCGCGCACCGGCGCCCGCCGGTGCGGCTGGGAGCCTCGCCCGAGATGGTCGACTTCGGCTTCGTCGGCGACATCGACACCATCGACAGCGGGGTGATCCGCAAGCACCTGGAGAGCGGGCTGATGCCCGTGATCAGCCCGCTGTCCGCCGACGACCGCGGCACGCTGCTGAACATCAATGCCGACACGGTGGCCGCGGCGATCGGCGCGGCGCTCGCGGCCGAGAAGCTCATCCTCTGCACCGGCGCGCCCGGCATCCTGGAGCGCGTCGGCGACCCGAGCTCGATCATCTCCTACACCGATCTCGCGGGTCTCGCGCGACTGCGCGACGAGGAGTGCCTGCTGGAGGGCATGCTGCCCAAGGCGCGCGCCATCGAAGACGCCCTGCGCGGCGGCGTGCGGCGCGTGCACGTCATCTCCTACAGCGCGCCGGACAGCATCCTTGCCGAAGTGTTCACCAATGAGGGGACCGGCACCCTGGTGGTCGCCGACGTCAAGGCGCTCACGCCGGACGAGCAGCAGAGCGGCAAGTGAGCGCCGGCGCGTGACCTGGTGCCGGCATGATGCGGTAAAGACATGACGCGACTGTGGGACAAGGGCGCACCGCTGGATGCGCGCGTGCTCGAATACACCGCGGGCGAGGACCACGCGCTCGATGAGCGGCTGGTGGCGTACGACGTGCGCGCCTCGCTGGCGCATGCCGAGATGCTGCACGCGCAGCGGCTGCTGTCCGAGACCGACCTCGCGGCGATCCGCGCCGGCCTCGCGGCGCTGGCCGAGGAGCACGCACGCGGCGTCTGGCAGGTGCAGCTCGCCGATGAGGATGGGCAAACGGCGCTGGAGCGGCGCCTGACCGAGCGCATCGGCGCGGCCGGCGCCCGCATCCACCTCGGCCGCTCGCGCAACGACCAGGTGCTGGCGGCGCTGCGGATGTACCTGCTCGATGCGGCCGAGGCGCTCGCCGCCGCGACGCGCGGCGTGGGCGAGGCGCTCGGGCGGCTCGCGGCGCGTCAGGGCGAAGTGCCGCTGCCGGGCTACACGCACATGCAGCAGGCGATGCCGAGCTCGGTGGCGCTCTGGGCCGGCGGCTACGCGGCGGAGCTGGCCGACGATGCCGAGGGCCTGCTCGCCGCCCGACGCCGCGCCGATCGCAACCCGCTCGGCTCGGCCGCCGGCTACGGCACCCCGGGCCTGCCGCTGGATCGCGCACACACCACGCGCGCGCTGGGGTTTGGGCAGATTCATCAGCCGGTCACCGCCGTGCAGCTCTCGCGCGGCAAGGCCGAGGCGCAGCTGCTGTTCGAGATCGCGTTGACGATGCAGGACCTCGGGCGCCTGGCCACCGACCTGCTGCTGTTCTACACCTCGGAATTCGCCTTCATCGAGCTGCCGGAAGCCTTCACGACCGGCTCCTCGATCATGCCGCAGAAGCGCAATCCCGACGTGCTCGAGCTGGTGCGCGGTCGTGGCGCCACGGCCCTCGCCTGCCTGACCGAGGCGCTCGCCGTGTGTGCCAAGCTGCCTTCCGGATACCACCGCGATCTGCAGCTGCTCAAGCATCCTCTGTTCCGGGGCATCGACCTCGCTTCGCAGACGCTGCCGATCGTCGCGGCGGTGCTCGATGCGCTGCGCTTTCGCCCCGAGCGCATCCGCATCGATCCGGACGTGCGGGCCGCCGAGCAGGCCTACGCGCTGGTGCTGCAGGAAGGTATACCATTTCGCGAGGCGTATCGGCGCATCGCGCAGCGCCTCGCACCCAAGGAGTGAGCCGCCGTGAACCTCCGCTCGAGCACCGCGGGCACCGCCGACCCCGGCGCGGGCAGAGCCCGCTCATGAGCGCCCGGCACGCCTGCGGCGCGGCCGCGCTGTCGGCAGCCGTGTGCGCCGCGGCGCTGCTCGCGGGCTGCGGCCAGAAAGGACCTCTGTATCTGCCGGCTCCGCCGAAGTCCAGGGTTCCGGCGGCGAGCGCGTCCCCGGGCCAGGCCGCGTCGCCGGCGGCCACGTCGCCCGGTACCTCTGCACCGGGTGCCACAGCGCCGAGCTCCGCACCGGCCAGGGGCGCACAGCCGCGGGCGCCCGGCGCGGCGCCCGCGACGCCGTCGGGGGTACCGGGAACATCGCCGCCGGCATGAGAGCCCCGGACCTCGTTCTCATCGACGGCTCCTCGTACCTGTTTCGCGCGTTTCACGCGCTGCCGCCGCTGTCCAATTCGGCCGGCCAGCCCACCAGCGCGATCCACGGGGTGCTCTCGATGCTGCTGAAGTTCCTGCGCGAACACAACCCGCCCTATGTCGGCGTGGTGTTCGACGCCTCGGGCCGCACGTTCCGTGACGAGCTGTTCGCCGAGTACAAGGCCCATCGCGAGCCGATGCCCGATGAGCTGCGCGCGCAGATCGAGCCGCTGCTCGAGGCGGTCGAGGCGCTCGGGCTGCCGCTGCTGCGCGTGCCGCACGTGGAGGCGGACGACGTGATCGGCACGCTGGCCTGTCGCGCGGCGCGCGCCGGACAGCAGGTGCTGATCTCCACCAGCGACAAGGACATGGCACAGCTGGTGTGCGCCGAGATCACGCTGGTGAACACCATGAGCGGCACGGTGCTGGATCGGGCGGGGGTGAAGGCCAAGTTCGGCGTCTTCCCGGAGCAGATCATCGACTATCTGGCGCTGGTCGGGGACAGCTCCGACAACATTCCCGGCATCGAGAAGGTGGGGCCGAAGACCGCCGCCAAGTGGCTCCACGAGTACGGCACTCTCGATGCCCTGCTCGAGCACCGCGAGCAGATCGGCGGCAAGGCCGGCGAGAATCTGCGCGCGGGGCTGACCACATTGGCGCTGTCGCGCCAGCTCGCCACCCTTCGCACCGACCTGCCGCTGCCCGCCGAGGCGCAGTCGCTGGTGCGACGGGAAGCGGACCTGCCGCGGCTGCGGGCGCTGTACCGGCGCCTGGAGCTGCGCTCGCTGCTGCAGCAGCTGGAGTCGTCGACGGCGGGGTCGGCAGACGCGGGGTCGGCGGGTGAGGCGGGCACGGCCGCTGCGGCGGGGATGGCCGGTGGGGCGGGGATGGCCGCTGCGGGCACCGCCTCGGAGCCGACCGCAGCGGCCGGGGTGGCTGCCGCAACGGCTGCGGGCGAGCTGGTGGCCGCGGTCAGCGAGCTGCTGGTGGCGACGGATCCGCAGGCGGCGGCGATCGCCGCCCTGCCGCGTCACTACGAAACGATCACCGAATGGGACGCGCTGACGCGCTGGATCGAGGCACTCGCACACGCCGAGCTGTTCGCGTTCGACACCGAGACCAACAGCCTGGATTACATGGCCGCCCAGGTCGTGGGAGTGTCATTCTGCATCGAGCCGGGACGGGCGGCTTATGTGCCGCTGGCGCACGACTATCCGGGCGCCCCGGCGCAGCTGGCGCGCGCACGCGTGCTCGAGGCGCTCGCGCCGCTGCTGCAGGATCCAACGCGTCCCAAGCTCGGCCAGCACCTGAAGTTCGACGTGCACGTGCTGGCCAATCACGGCATTCACCTGGAGGGGCAGCGCTTCGACACCATGCTGGAGTCTTATGTGCTCGACAGCACCGCGACGCGGCATCACCTCGATGCCATGGCGGCGCGCTACCTGGGGATCCAGACCATCCGCCTCGAGGAGCTCACCGGCAGGGGAAGCCGTCAGCTGGCGTTCAACCAGGTCGATGTCGCGCGCGCCGCCGAATACGCTGCGGAGGACGCGGACGTCACGCTGCGGCTGCACCGCGTGCTGTGGCCCAGGCTCGCGCGCCACCGGTCCCTGGAGAGCCTCTATCGGGACATCGAGCAGCCGCTGGCGGCGGTCCTGCAGCGCATGGAACGCCACGGCGTGCTGATCGATCGCGAGATGCTGCACGTGCAGAGCCGGGAGCTCGCCGCGCGGCTGGTGGAGATCCAGCAGCTGGCGCAGGCCGAGGCGGGCATGCCCTTCAATCTCGAGTCGCCCAAGCAGCTGCAGCAGATCCTGTTCGAGCGCCTGCAGCTGCCGGTGCTGCGCAAGACCCCGGGTGGCACCCCCTCCACGGCCGAGGACGTGCTGGAAGAGCTGGCCGCCACTTACCGCCTGCCGCAGATCATTCTCGACTATCGCGGGCTCGCCAAGCTGCGATCCACCTACACCGAGCGGTTGCCGGAGCAGATCAATCCCGACACCGGCCGCGTGCATACCTGTTACCACCAGGCGGTCGCCGCCACCGGCCGGCTGTCCTCGAGCGACCCGAATCTGCAGAACATCCCGATCCGCAGCCGCGAGGGACGGCGCATCCGCCAGGCCTTCATCGCCCCGCCGGGCTACCGGCTGCTCGCCGCCGACTACTCGCAGATCGAGCTGCGCATCATGGCGCACCTGTCCGAGGACGAGGGCCTGCTGCGCGCCTTCGCCGAGGAGCGCGATATCCACCAGGCCACCGCCGCGGAGGTGTTCGGCGTGGCGGTGGAGGCCGTCACCGCCGATCAGCGCCGCTCGGCCAAGGCGATCAACTTCGGGCTGATCTACGGCATGTCGGCCTTCGGCCTCGCGCGCCAGCTGGGCGTGCCGCGCGCGGCGGCGCAGAGCTACGTGGACCTGTATTTTTCGCGCTATCCGGGCGTACGGCGCTACATGGAGCGCACGCGCGAGCAGGCGCGGCGCGCAGGCTTCGTGGAAACGGTGTTCGGACGACGCCTGTTCCTGCCGGACATCAACTCGCGCAACCGGCAGCTGCAGCAGTACGCGGAGCGCAGCGCGATCAATGCGCCGATGCAGGGCACGGCGGCGGACATCATCAAGCGCGCCATGCTGGCGGTGGACGCCTGGGCCCGCGCGCAGCAGGCGCCGGTGAGCCTCATCATGCAGGTACACGACGAGCTGGTGTTCGAGGTGCGCGCGGACTTCCTGGCCGAGGCGGACGCACGCATCCGTGAAATGATGTGCGCCGCCGCGCAGCTGCGGGTGCCCCTGCAGGTGCAGATCGGCCATGGCGCCAACTGGGACGAGGCCCATTAGCGCCTGGCGCGCGCAGGCACGCCGGCGCCGGCCGATTGCCCTGACCTTGGCCGATCTGGCAGTCTTGGGGGACCACGCACGATCCGCGAGGCATTCATGAGACGGTTTCGCTATCTCGGAGGCATCCTGGCCGGCGTCCTCGGCACCGCGATCGTGGCCGCGTGCGCCGCCCGCCCGGCGTGGGCGGCCGACGGTTTCTACGTTGCCGGCTCGGTCGGTGAGTCGAATGTGAAGTACGATGCGAGCACCTTCGACGCCGGCAGCAACGATGTCGGCTATGAGGTCGCGGTCGGATTTCAGCCGCTGCCGGTGCTTGCGGGCGAGATCGACTACGATGGCCTGCCGCGTGCCTTCGGCGGCCTCAGCTACGCCGACACGTACAGCGTCGGGGCGTTCGCTCTGGGCATCGTGCCGATCCCCGTGGTGCAGCTGTTCGGCAAGCTCGGCATCATCGATTGGCGCACCGACGCGCGGTCGGCCGTGCCGCTGGTGCCTTCGTTCGACCGCACCGGCTCGAACGTCGCCTGGGGCGTCGGCGCGAGCACCAGTTGGGGCCGGCTCGGCGCGCGCCTGCAGTTCGAGGAGTTCGACGTCGCCCACGCCTCGATGATGAATCTGGCCTCGATCGGTCTGACCTGGTCGCTGTAACGGCGCCGTCGCGGCGCGCCCTGCGCGCGCCCGGGACGGGCCTCGCGCTCGCGCCCGGGATGAGCGTCTCCGGCGGGGGCGACAGTTCTGACTACAAACCGTTGATTGTGCGATGAAAAGCCATCTTCCGGCCGCGCGCTCGGAACTTTCTGCGCTCTCCTGACTCCAATTTGACGAGTGCAACGCACTCCCCGCTTCCCTCCCTAAGCGGGCGAATCCGGCGCGCAGAGACCCGTGTCGGATTCTACTGCCCCGGTAGTTCCTTCAGAACTGCCGGGGTTTTTTCTGTGCACCGCAAATAGCTGGCCGCCGCGACCGCGCTGCTCGCGACGCCCCTGCGGCCGTCCGTGCGCCGCGCGCGCACCGCAGGCTGCGCCGGCGCTCAGGCTGGCGGATGCAGCCAGGCGGCGAGCTGCGCGCGCGCCTGCGCGACCCCCGTGCCCGCGTGCGCCGAGAACAGCTGCACGCTCGCGCGGCCGCCGAGCTGCGCCTGGGAGCGCGTCAGCAGCTCTCGAGCCGCGCCGCGTTTGAGCTGGTCGGCTTTGGCCAGCAGCACGTGCACCGGGCGCTGCAGTGCTTCGGCCCAGGCGAGCAGCTGCTCGTCGCCGCTGCCGACACCCCGCCGTGCATCGATCACCAGCAGCAGACCTCGCAGCGAACGGCGCGCACCGAGCGCCTGGACCAGGTTCGCCCAGCCGGCCTGCTCGGCCCGTGGGCCGCGCGCGAATCCGTACCCGGGCAGGTCCACCAGACGCTCGCCGGGTGTCAGCTCGAAGAAATTCGCGAGCCGCGTGCGGCCGGGCTGTTTGCTGGTGCGAGCCAGCGCCCGGCGTCCCGTGATCGCGTTGATGGCGCTGGATTTGCCGGCGTTCGAGCGGCCGGCGATCGCCACCTCCGCGCCCTGATCGGCGGGAAACTGGCGCTGAGTCGCTGCGCTCTGCAGCAGCCGCGCATCCTGGAAGGTACTCACCTCGCCCCGCAAAATCAGCCGCGTGCACTCCCCGCCCGGGCGGGGCGGCAGCTCGCTAGTGTACAATTCGCGGATGCCTATCTTCGAGAACACTGTCGATCGACGGGAGCTGATCGGAAATGATGGCCATGATGCGTTGGATGGGACTGCTGTGCGCGGTCGCGCTGTTCGGGCCGCTGGCCCATGCCGCCGGCTCGGCCGAGGCGGGGGCGATGAAGGCTACGACGTGCGGGGCCTGCCACGGGCCGAACGGCAACAGCACCAATCCGCAGTGGCCGGTGCTGGCCGGACAGAACGCCATCTACCTGCAGGCTCAGCTGCAGGACTTCCACGACAGGACCCGCATCGATCCCACCGGGGTCATGCCCACACAGGCCACGAACCTCACCCCGCAGGACATCGAGGATCTCGCCGCGTATTTCTCGACACAGGTGCCCAGCGGGCTGGAAGCCGATCCCTCCTACTGGCAGCCGGGTGAGAAGCTGTATCGGGCGGGTGACCCTTCACGCGATATCCCGGCCTGCATCGCCTGCCACGGACCGGTCGGTCGCGGCGCCCCCGCCGCCGGTTTCCCGCAACTGCGGGCACAGCACGCGGTCTACGTTCTCGCGCAGCTGATGCAGTACGCCTCGGACACGCGCTACACGCGTGACAGCAAGGGCGCGAGCAACGGCGGAGAGTACGACGTGATCATGCACACGATCGCCAGCCGACTGACGCCGCAGGACATGCGCGACATCGCCTCGTACGTGCAGGGGATGCGTTAGCTCCCTGCCGACGGACCTCGGCCGTCCCCAACAGACGAGAGGGCACTCATGCAACACCTCCAACCCTGGCGCACCGTGCATTGCCTCGGAGTGCTTCTGCTGACGGTCGGCCTCGCCGCCTGCGCGCGCAACCCGGGCCCTGCGGCGGCGGCCGCGGCCGATTCGGCGGCTGCAACGGCCAGCCCCGCGGCGCAAGCGGCCGGCGCGACGGCCGCGCCTGCGGCGGCGGCGCCGGTGAGCGCCAGCGCGCTGACGGCGGCGGCGACCACCGAGCAGGAGACCGCCGACACGGACACGACCGATCGCAGCCAGCTTGCGCTCGAGCGCGTGGCCGCGCTGCCCGCCCGGGATCAGCTGCCTCGCGGCAAATGGATCGCAGGCACCAACTACAGCGTGCTCTCGCCCGCGCAGCCGACGCAGGCGGCACCAGGCCACGTCGAGGTGATCGAGGTGTTCTGGTACGGCTGCCCGCACTGCTATGCGCTCGATCCGTACCTGCAGAATTGGCTGCAGAGCAAGCCCCCGTACATCGATTTCGTGCGCGTGCCGGTCATGTGGAATGACATACACCGCGCGCACGCGCGCCTGTTCTACACGCTGCAGGCGCTCGGCAAGCTCGGGCAGCTGCACGGCAAGGTGTTCGACGAGATCCAGCAGCGCGGCGATCAGCTGTACGTGCCGAACGATCCGCGGGCCACGCTTGCCGAGCAGCTGAAGTTCGCGGCAGCCAACGGCATCAGTGCCAGCGACTTCACCAACGCCTACAATTCATTCGGCGTGCAGGCCGATCTGCAGAAGGCCGACGGGCTGGATCGGCGCTACCGGATCGACTCCGTGCCGACCATCATCATCGACGGCAAGTACGAGAGCGACGTCGGTCAGGCCGGCGGCGACGCTCAGCTCATCGAGCTGATCAACGATCTGGCGGCGAGCGAGAAGCGGCTCATCGGCTGAGCGGGCCGCGCACCGCGGCCGGTGCCGCAGGATCGCCCGCCGCCGAGCGTCTGGGGTATTCTTGAGCGGCTCCGGACGACGCGCCCGTAGCTCAGCTGGATAGAGTACTGCCCTCCGAAGAAGTCAAGCGGAGGTTTGAAGCGCGCCGGAAAGCTCGATGGAATCAAGAGCTTGGGGGAAGGCGGTCTCGGCGCCTTGCCGGGCGAGTGACCACATAGTGACCACACGCCGATCGGCCACCCACCGGGAAAA
>DATJSD010000019.1:0-39756 GCA_035504335.1 Steroidobacteraceae bacterium
CCGTAGAAAGCGCCCGGCCTCTGAAGGCGCCGGCTGACGGGTCGAGATCCTGGTCGAGACCCGCTCACGGCACTCCTCATGCGCGCCGCAGTCGCGAGTACACCCGCGCCGCGGCGCCGCAAGCCCGGAAGAACGGGGCAATTGCGCAGCGCGAGCAACCAAAGGTTCCTTACAACCCAAAGGCGTTGCTGCAAGTTGCCTACGCGCCAGTCCGGCCGTATGTAACATCAACCGTAGTTCACGATGGTAGGACCTTCTATATTTTCTCAACCGAGAGACCGGTCATAGAGGTCTCCGCTGCGGATAGCACTTATCCCCAGGATCATTGACTTTCAACGCTCAAGACACCGGCATATCGATAGAATAAAGGGGGCGCCGTGCGTGAACTGAGAATGCTCTTCGTCACCGCCATGCTGTTTGCCGGGGCCTCGCAGTCAGCCCTGGCGGGCGCTTACGATGGGAATTGGGTCGCCCTGATACCGCCGCAGGAAAATTGCAATTGGACATCGATCATGACCTTGACGATGTCTGGCAACACGTTTCAGGGAGAGACACGCAGCGCCGGCAGGACCGAAGCATTCGCTGGCACGATAGATGCCGATGGCAATGGCACTTTTCGGGTCTATCGGCGCTCCACCGGCATCATCACGTTCACCCAAGACCACTTCGACGCCAATTGGAATGAGCGTACCTGCAGGCGGCACGCGCTTGGTGATCGCGCCATGACCAAAACCGAGGCGGCCGCTGTTTACGCGCAACGAAAACAGCTGCAGTCCAGATATGCCGCGCTGACGAAGAGAGCGACCGCGGGTGATCAGTCGGTCAATTTCTCTACTTTGAGATCCCTCTATCCTTTCATGGATCAATGGGATCCATATGGAAACAAGACTACTGCGTTGCTTAGTCAGGCGGCGGCAGCCTTTAGTGGGAAGGACTGCGCGACGGCGATGAAAAAGTTGGATGAGGTTTTGAAGATGGACTTCACGATCGACACCGCGCACGCTTTACGCAGCGAGTGTCTCGCTGAGGCCGGTCGGCAGCCGGCGGCTAAGATCGAATCCAATATTGCCGATGGGCTGGTCGACTCGCTGATGCACAGCGGCGATGGCAACACTGAGGGCAGTGCGTACGTCGTGGTAACCCAGCGTGAAGAAATGGACGTGCTCGCGAACCGCCACCTCGTTTTCAAAGGCCGTGGGACGCAAATACGCGGAAGCAACGGGCATCTATACGATGTGATTCAGGCTGCTTCGGGTCGCGATGGTGAGGGCGTAGAGACCGTCTATTTTGACGTCAGCAGCTTCGTGAATGGACGCGAGAGTCGAATGGCTGCCATCGAGACCTTGGAGTCGTCCATGCCGTGAGGCTCCGACCGTATTCGGCTTAGCCATGCCCGTATTCGGTGATTCAAAATCGAGAGAAATGTCATCAATGCAGTACTTCAGCGGGACTCTCAGGAAAATCTTCATCCGGATCATCGCGGGATTGCCGATCGCCCTTGGGACTCTGGCAACCGGTACGGCCATCGCCGGGCCCTTTGACGGCAACTGGGTTGGCCAGATAACTTCGTCTGGTCGGTGTCGCGGCATAGCGGCAACCATGACGATTACGGTCTCCGGGGAGACGCTGTCCGGTGCGGTTCACAATCCGGGCAATGTCGCACCCTTCAAGGGGTCAGTCGACGGTAATGGCAACGCTACATTTACTACCCAGAGGGGTCACCCGGGCATCATAAAATTCACCGCTAGCCACTTCGACGCCAATTGGACGAGCGGCTGCCAGCGTCACGCATTGGGCGATCGCGTCCCGGATGCCGCCCAGAACGCGGCTCAGGTCGAACAACGAAAGCAGGCACAGGCTACGTATGACGACCTGACCGCGCGAGCCGCAAACGGCGACCGATCGGTCGACTTTACGAAGCTACGCGCCGCATATCCTTTCACCAGGCAGTGGGATGTCAACAGCAGTACAAGCGGACCGCTGCTGGAGCAGGCGAAAGTAGCGGCTGATGGTGGGGATTGCGTCACGGCCCTGGAGAAACTCGACGAGGTACTGAAGATCGACTACACCATCATTGCCGCACATCGCCTGCGTAGTCATTGTCTGAAAGGTAATGCGGCGCGCATTGAATCCCGCATCGCTAAGGGACTCATGGCCTCGCTGAAACACGGCGGTAACGGCAAGAGTGAGAAGACCGCCTACCCCGTGATGACCATGCACGAGGAAAACGACATCCTTGAGGACAAGCATATTGTATTGAAGACGCGTGATGTTGAGGTGCGCGGCAGTAATGGCCATTTCTATGACGTGGTGCATGGCATTTCGCTGGTGCCCGGGGATGTCCGAGTCCAGCAGGTCTATTTCGACGTAACCGCGGAGGTGAACGGTCGGAGCAGCGCCATGGCGGTCGCTGATGCCGTGCAGGCTGCGCTTCCTGACCCGGGACGCTGATGCTGCGCGGGTCATCGAAACAGTTTTTTGGGATTCCGAGGCGAAATCCGGTGCCATCGGCCCGGCGCCGGCGCACGTGGTCAATCAACGTGGCGGACGTCTGGGGCGATCGACCCTCACAGCCCCTTCGCCGCGAGCATCTTCTCGATCACCCGGGCCTTGTGATCGACCACCAGATGCGAATAGCGCTTCACCATCGCGAGCGTCTTGTGTCCCAGCACGTCGGCAATCTCGAGTAGCGACGCGCCCTGCGCCGCGAGCATCGATGCCGTGGTGTGTCTGAGGTCATGGAAGTGAAAGTCGCTGATACCGGCGGCTTCGAGCGCGGCGTACCAGTAGGCATCGATGTGCTCGGCCGGCTCGTCGCGCCCGTTGGGCGCCGGGAAGACGTAGGCACTGTGAGCACCACCGCGCAGCCGCAGCTCACGCAGGGACTCCAGCGCGCGGCCGGCGAGTGGCAAGGTGCGTTGCTCGCCGTTCTTGGTCTCGCGCACCAGGGCGCGGCCGGTCTTCAGCTCGACGTCGGCCCAGCGTAGCGTCAACAGCTCACCGCGGCGCGCGCCGGTGGCCAGCGCCATGAGCACCAGCGTCTGCAACGGCTGCCATTCGGACTTGGCGCACGCATCCAGCAGGGCCGTGCGCTCATCGTCGGACAGGAAGCGCGTGCGGCCGCGGGCCTCCTTCTTCTTGGCGATGTCGGCCACGGGGTTGCGATCGAGCAGGCGCCGCTCCTTCACCGCGAATGAGAGCACGTGCGAGAGGGCCGCAAGGTACCGATTGACGGTGGCGCCGCTGCGCTGGTACTGCTTCGGCGCCACGATCTCGCCGGTTTTCTTATCCTCGTGCGGCTTTCCGCGAGTAAAGGTTTCGGCCGCCAGCGCGTCGCGACCGCGGGCGACGGCATCGCGGGTGAGCTCCGCCAGCGTCTTGCCGGCAAAGTGCGCCGCCCACCACTTCAGCTGCTCGGTGCGCGCCGCGCGAGTGCCCTCCCGGGCGTCGGCGAGCACCGTCTTGGCGTAGTCCTCGCACAGCGCATCGAAGCTCGTGCGCCGGGCGGCGGCGTGTGGGAAGTCTCGGCCCTCGCGGATCGCCGACTCGACCGAGTCCGCCCAGGCTTTGGCTTCCTTGCGGTTGGGGAAGGTCTTGGACTCAGGGGCGCGGCCCCTGACCCGGATCTGTGCTCGATAGGCGGGCTTGCCGCCATCCTTGGTACTCGGGACCCTGACGATGGTTGCCATCGGCTTGCGTCCTGCGGTGTCTGCCGGAGTAAATCAACTGCACTGAGTGTGCACGGAATCGAGGAATTACGGAAGCGCTGCGGCACTGTTCGCGTCTATGTGCTTGTATTTACGGTGAATTTGGCTCCCCGGGTTGGACTCGAACCAACGACCAACGGATTAACAGTCCGACGCTCTACCGACTGAGCTACCGGGGAGTGGCAACGGATGCGTCCGCCCCATGGCGTGGCATATGCCGTGAGGCGGCGAATTCTCAAGGTCCCGGCCCAGGCCGTCAAGGACCGGGGTCCTGGCACCGGCCGAGTCTCCCGGATGCCCGCGGCCACCCGCGCTCACCGCCGTCCGGCGGCGGCAGCGAGCGCGTACCGATGACGCGGCAGCCGCGCCGCGCGCGCGATGCGCGCGTGGATCGCGAGACTCAGACCACCAGTACCGCGAGGATCGTGGCGCGACGCGCAACCTCCTGGTAGGTGTCGAGCACCTTCTCCAGCGGGGTCGGCGCGGTCAGCATTGGCTTCGGGTCGAAGCTGCCGTTGTCCAGGAAGCTGACGAACTTCGGGATGTCGCGCAGTGGGCTGCAGCCGCCGGCCTGGCCGGCATGCACGGAGCGGCCGGCGAGCGCGAACGAGCCCGCATTGAACGAGAGGTCGCCGAAGGCGAGGCTCGTCAGCACGGCGTGTCCGGTACCGTGCAGCATCTCGTAAGCCTGCTCCATCGGCAGCAGGCCGGTGGGATCCGGCCCGCGCTCCAGCGCCGGTGGCAACCATTCCCCGCCCGCGGCCTCGACCACGAAATCCGCACCGCCCGCCTGGAAGGGACCGGAATAGATGCCGCCGCCCCACATGCTCGGATTGTCCTCGCTGGTGAGCTGGCGCACCTTCTCGACCACATCACCCGGCTCATTGGGGTCCAGCACGTGGGTTGCTCCGACCTTGAGCGCCGCCTCGCGGCGCACGCGGATCGGATCGATCGCAATGATCATCCTGGCGCCCGCGATGCGCGCGCCCTGGATCGCACTGAGCCCCAGCGGTCCTGAGCCGACGACCGCAACCTTGGCCGACGGCGGAAGCACCGCGATGCCCTGCGAGGTCGTGGCACCCAGGCCGGCGACGCTCGTGCAGGCGCAGGCGACCTCCAGATGCGCCGCCGGCGCCTTGCTCATCACCGGCACCACCCACTCCTCGACCGAGATCATGTACTCACCGAAACCGCCGATCTGCGAGTTCATGTACACGGGAGTGCCGTCGCGCATGTCCGCGATCGGTGTCATGCCCTCGGGCGTGTTGGCGGGCCCCAGGAACTGGCACATGTCGGAGCGCCCGCGCACGCAGGCGTAGCAGACCCCGCACTGCGGAGTACCCGATACACACACGCGATCCCCGACCTTCACCCGCCGCACCTCCGGTCCGATCGCCTCGACGATGCCTACGCCGCCGTGGCCCTGGATGATGGCCATGTTGTTGATCTGATCGTTGCGCGCGCGCTGCTGGGCCGTGAGAGGGCGGCTGCGGCTGCCGAATGAGCGCACGATGCCGAGCATCGGCTGGGAGAGCGTGTAGCAGAGATTGGCCGCCTCGGTCCGCACCACCACCTGCCGCCCGCCGATGGGGCGCATCGTGAGCTCGTGCAGCGTGGTGCGCTTCGGTCCGTCGCCTCTGGATACCCAGGCGCGAAACTTGCGCCCACCCACCGAGTCACCGGTCTGGGCGTAGAGCGGCGAGTAGGGTCGCGAGTCATCCGCCCGGGCGCTCGCCGTCCCCGCCGCCATGGCGGCGACGCTGCCCGCCACCGCCAGACTGTTTTTCAGCAGGCCCCTGCGAGTGACGCCGCTCGCGGGCTGCCTGCCCGCCTCTGCGGCAGCGCCTGGATGGTCGGTCTCGCCGTCAGTGTCCTGACGGCGCGTTTCGTCAGTGCTCATGTGAACCTCCAGCCGATCGCGGCCGACCGGCAGTCAGCGAGGGCGCGGCAGGGATAATCCCCATAATTCCCCGCTGTTTCAAGAGAGCAGCGCGCGGCCACCGAACGGCCCTGCCGGACGCTCGCCGCGCCTGCGCCGCGCCTGCGCCCGCCTGCGCCCGCCACCGTACGTGCCGCTGCGTACGGCGCTGCTGCAGGGCGCTGGCGGCACTTGACGAGCGGCGACCCGAACCCGCAGTCTTCCGCTCCGCGGCATGCCGCCCGGCTGGCGGCGCCTTCGACTCCATGGACAGCCGACGAAGGAGGATGGGATGCCCGTGGAATCCCAGCTGCTCGAGACCGCCGACCGCATCGTGGGCGCGCTGGGCATTCCCGATCGCCCGCTGCAGGCCGAGCCACTGCTGCGCGCCGCGCAGCGGCGCACCCGGCTGGAGGATTTCGGCGACACCTCGTTCCACGAGCCGTTGGGCATACTGCTCGGCGACTACACCAGCTCGGCAAACCTCAGCCTCTTCGGCCGCATCAGCGCGCGCTGGGATACGCTGCGTTACCTCACCAATCTGCTGCTGATGCGCGAGGCCGAGCGCCGCAGTCCCGCGATCCGTGCCGAACCGATCGTGCGCCCCATTTTCATCACCGGGATGCCGCGCAGTGGCACCAGCTTCATGCACCAGCTGCTCTCGCTGGACCCGGGCCTGCACGTGCCGCGCTGCTGGGAGACCCTCTACCCGCAGCCGCAGCACCCTCGCGGCCGCTGGCCGCTGCTGCCTGGCCGCGTTCCGCTCCGCAGCCGCATGCGCGCCGCCGAACGGCGCCTCAATGCGTTTGCGCGCCTGGTGCCGGAGCTGCTCGGCCTGCATCCGATCAGCGCCGATTCGCCGCAGGAATGCACCGAGATCATGGGTCATGTGTTCCGCAGCCTGCGCTTCGACATGACTCACGACGTACCGAACTACCGGCGCTGGCTGCACGGCTCGCGCCACCTGCCCGCCTACGAGTTCCATCGGCGCTTCCTGCAGCACCTGCAGTACAGTCGCGGACGGGGTCGCTGGGTGCTCAAATCTCCCGATCACGTGTTCGCGCTGGAGGCCATTCGCGCCGTGTTTCCCGACGCGGGCCTCGTCTGCATGCATCGCGATCCGCTGCGCGTGCTGCCGTCAGTGGCCCGCCTCACCGAGGTGCTGCGTCGGCCGTTCTCGCGCCGGGTGGACCGCGCGGCCATCGGCCGTCAGGTGCGCGACAGCTGGGTGCGCGGCGCGACGATCCTGCGCGAGCAGGGCTCGCGTCCCTCCCCCGGCGGGACTCCGGTGCTGCACGTGCGTTTCCACCGGTTCGTGCTCGATCCGCTGGCAACCGTCGAGGAGTTGTACCGGCATTTCGACATGCCCCTGGGCGAAGACCAGCGGGCTCGGCTGCAGAGCGCCATCGCCGCCGAGCGCCGCGTGGGGCGCGGCACGCCTGCGTACCGGCTGCGAGATTACGGTCTCGAGCGCCATCACGAAGCCGCGCTGTTCCAGGACTACATGCAGCACTTCGGCATCGAGCCGGAAGCGCTCGCCTGAGCGGCCGAGCGGCCGGCGCCGCCGCGACTCAGCCGCGGCTGGAGACGGCGCGGCCGGAGGCCACGAACAGCTCCGTGAAGGGATCGTCGGGGAGCGCAGGCGCCGGGGCTTCGCGGATGGTGGTGCGGCGCATGTCGCGCCGCTGATGCACCTCGTCGTAGTCGCCGCCGCGGTGCATCGAGCAAAGATTGTCCCAGATCACCAGATCCCCGGGCCGATAGCTGACGCTGAAGACGTACTGCGGCTGGGTCGCGAATTCGATCAGCTCGGCCAGCAGCGCGCGGCCTTCCTCGCGTGGCAGGCCGATGACGTCACGGGCGTGAGCGGCGACGTACAGAGCCCGGCGACCCGAACCCTTGTGCACGTGTACCAGCGGGTGGCGGGCGTGAGGCCTGGCGTCGATCTCCTCCTCGCTGAGGGGAAAGCCGGCGCTCCGGCGCGACCACCACAGCGAGTGGCGCGCCTGCAGGGGCTCGATGCGCTCCTGCATCGCCGGCGGCAGATCCTCAAACGCGCTGCGCGTGTCGGCGAACCAGGTCTCCCCGCCCACTGCCGGTGCCTCGTGACAGAGCAGCAGGGACTGGGCCGAGCGCAGCTCCATGAACGAGGAGTCGGTATGCCACAGCCGGTCCCCGCGCTTGTGCAGCCGCATCATCTCGTCCTGCAGGATGTTCCCGTCGGCGTCCAGATTGCTCGCATCGAACAGCTCGCGATGCGCATGACGGTACGCGCGCCCCGGCAGGCGCGGCGCCAGCTCGACGTGCCCGAAGAGGCGACTGAAGGCGATATGGGTCTCGTCGGTGAGGCCGGTATCGCGCCACACCGTCACGCCGTAGGTGTTCTGTGCGTGGATGATCGCGGCGCGGGTGGCCGCATCGAGCGGGCGGCTGATCTGCACGCCGGACAGCTCCGCGCCGAACTTCGGCAGGATCGGCTTGATCGTCAGACCCATCGCCACGCTAATGCCATTGCCCGCGACCATGTCCTCTTCAATCCCGCCGCGGCTGACGCCCGACCCGTACGACTCCGGCCGCCCGCGCGGCGCCCGGTACAGCCTACAGCTTGCCGGCGGCTTCGGCCCCGAAGGTATCGCAGTCCTTGAATTGGCCGGTGTCCTCGCCGCGCTGGAACCACTTGAGCCGCTGCGCCGGCGTACCGTAGGTCAGCACCGGATCGACCATGGTCGCGTGCGCCGGAAGATGGGCCTGCAGCGCCTGGCTGGCCGCCGCAACGGCATCCAGCGCCGCCGAGGTGCTCTCACCCGGGCCGATCTCTGCGTGCATCAGCGCCCAGCGCACCCACAGTCCCGCATAACAGTCCGCCTGCAGCTGCGCCGTCGCCCAAGTGCGCGCCGAGAGCTCCGCGGTGCTGTTTGCACGTGCCTGCTCCACCAGAGCCGTCGTGCCCACCAGGAACTGCACATGCTGCCCGACCTCGTGCCCGATGAGGAAGGCGAGCGCCAGATCGGTCGCGGGTCCGGCGCGCCGCGCGACCTGTCGCACAAAGTCGCGATCCAGATAGACGTGCTCGTCGGACGGGCAGTAGAACGAACCGGTGAGGGGCGAGCCCGCCATGCATACGCCGCTGATGCTGCCCTCGAAGACCGTCACACCGGGCAGCTCGTAGCTCGATCCCAGGGACTTGATCTCCTGCGTCCAGTAGGCGTCCGAGTCCTGCAGCAGGCTCTGAGCCAGCTGCACCGGATCGTGGGCAGCGGCATTGTCCGGCGCGGGGTTCGATGCACCCGTTGCCGCCATGACCGGCAGTCCTAGCAGAGCCAACAGCACACCGGGCCGTGGCCTCATGCGGGTCACGCGGATCACGCGGATCACGCGGATCACGCGCGTCATGATAGCCATGAGGGTCATGCGGCTCATCGCTGCACCTCCCGGAACGCAGGCGGGATTGTACGCCACCCTCGATCGACGGGCGCAGCCGCCGGGCCGTCGAGCCGCTGGGCCGCCCCCCGGGCGTTTCACGCCCAGCGGGCGTTCAGGGCCTGGGCGCCCCCGGTAGCGGCGGATAGGGTTCGCCGTTGAAGGAGATTCGGCCATCCTGCAGGGAGAGATGGCTCACGTAAGCGCCCCCATCGCGCTTGAGATACCCCTGCCCTTCGAGCACCGCGAGCTGGGCCGCGAGCGCGGCGCCGCGCGGGCCGCTGAGCAGTTGATTCACCAGTCCCACATCGGCGCGCAGGTCCGCCGACACCTGCAGGTGCCGCAGCAGCGCCAGCATCGGCACCGGCCCCTGCAGATCCGCCGCCTGCAGTCCCGGCATCGTCAGCCGCCCCGAGAACTGCAGCTGCCCCTGCGGGGTCACGAAGCCCGCGCGCGAGATCTGCAGCACCGGTGCGTGCAGCGCCACCTGCGTGCCGAAGCGCTGAAACGCCTGCAGGATGTCAGTGCGCGCCGCCGCCTCACCGGCACTGGCCTGAAGATTGCGCATCGCCTGCGCGAACGCCGCGACCGCCGGGCCGTGTACGTGCGACAGGCGCTGCGCATAGTCGACCTGGGTGGCGGAGAACCCGGCGGCCTGCACGCTCGCCGCGCTCAGCTGGGCGGCACCGTCGATGTAGTCGCCATCGAGCTTCGCGGTGGTGTCGTAGGCAACGTTCAGCAGCCGCAGCCCGCTGCCGCTCGTGGGCTGAATCTGCAGCTGCTGCAGCGTCAGCGTCGTATGGCCCAGATGCAGCGAGTCGTAGGCGAGCTGGCCCTGGGAGCTGACGCGCAGCCCCGTCAGCTGCACGTGCAGCGCCGCGCTGCCGCCCTCGCCCTGACCGCCGGCGTGCCCGCTCGCCGACAGGCCGGGGACCGACATGGTCATGGACCAGGTGCGCATGCCCTGGGTGAAGCTGATACGACCCACCAGGCCCTGCCAGTCGATCGTGCTGCCGTCGGCTGCGCGCATCTGCAGCGCCGGGCTCGTCAGTTCGACGCGACCGCCACCGAGCCAGTCGAGCACCGAATGAATCTGCAGCGGCGCGCGGCCGCCGAGCCGAGCCCGCAGCTCGTGCTCGAGCGCCGGGGGCAGCTGCACCTGTGTGTCCACCGTGGCCAGCGCGAAGCTGGAGAAGCCGGGAAGCGGTCCGTGACGGATGCGCTCGTGAATCGTCAGCTGCAGCCCCAGCAGACTCCGGCCCGCCGGGGTCAGGCGCAGCGACTGCGCCATCGGACCGCCGATGCCGTAGGTGACCTGCTCGCTCGACTGGTAGATCCCGCGCCGGTAATCGCGGCTGACGATGCGCACATACGGCACGCTCGCCAGCAGCTGCTGCTCGCGCTGCTGCAGCTCGGACTGCACGCGCGCGCCGATCGCCCAGGCGGCGCCCGTGTAGATCGCGGCGAGCGCAACCGCGGCGATCAGCACATTGCGGACTTTGGCACCCATGCCGCTCCCTCCTGCAGCCCGCATTCAGTCTATCGCCCCGGCGAAAACGGTGGTGGGGCGGGCCTTCGGTTTGTGATGCAGGAGCCCTCGACCATCGAGCGTGCATCGACTGGGTCACGTTCCGCCCCGCCCTCGCCCTCCGCCCGCATCAACCCCCAAAGCGCCGGCGCCGCTGCTGGTAGGCACGAATGGCGCGCAGGAAGTCGATCTTGCGGAACGCCGGCCAGTACACGTCGGAGAAATAGAACTCGCTGTATGCGCTCTGCCAAAGCAGGAACCCCGACAGACGCACCTCGCCGCTGGTGCGGATGATGAGATCCGGGTCCGGCATGCCGGCCATATAGAGGTGGCGGCTGATCGCCTCGGCGTCGATGCGCTCGATCACCTCATCGAGCGTCGCGCCGCTGCAGCGCTGGCTGGTCAACAGGGAGCGCACCGCATCGACGATTTCGGCACGTCCGCCGTAAGCCACCGCCACCGTCAGCACCATGCCGTCGTACGCCGCCGTGGCCTCCTGGGCCGCGCGAATCGAGGCCAGCGTCGACTCGGGCAGCAGCTCCAGCTGACCGATCGCCTGAATGCGCACGCGCCGGCAGTGGATCTGCGGATCCACGGCCAGTGCGGCCAGCTTGGCGCCGATCGCCGCCAGGATGCCCGAGACCTGCTCGATGGGTCGGTCGAAGTTGTCGGTGGACAGCACCCACAGCGTGACGGCCGGCACGCTCAGCGCGGCGCACCAGTCGAGCACCTCGTCGAGCTTGCCTGCCCCGAGCGCGTAGATCGCATGCGGATCGCGCACCCCATGGCGCTGCCCGTGGCGGCGGTTGCCGTCCAGGATCAGGGCGATGTGCTCGGGCCCCGGACCGCCATGGCGCACCTCGCGCGCGAGCCTGCGCTCGTATAGGCGATACAGCAGCTTGATCATCGGCCGGGAAGCGCGCTGGCCGGCGGTGGAATCGATGCGGGGGACTGCACTGCGGGTAATGCGGTGAGGAGACCGGCGATGATGGCGAAGGCCGTCGCGATTATAGGGAAAACCGACTCAGGTGCGTGGCACAGGGCCGCGGCGTGTGGCTGGCCCAGGGCCGCGGTGCCCCGCCGGCGCAGCGCGGGCGCACCTTCGGCGCGGGCCACGAGCGTGCCACGAGCGTGCCACGAGGGTGCCTCGAGCGTGCCTCGAGCGTGTCGGCGGCGCCGCTCACCCGCTGCCGTCGGTGCCGGCCGGCGCCGCGGCCGCCAGCCTGGCCGCCAGCTCGAGCAGAAATCCCCGCTGACCGGGGATCAGCCGCCGCTGCGCATCGGCGAGCTCGAACCAGGCGGCGCGGTCCACCTCCGGGAATTCGCGCTGCAGGCCACTGTGCGGTGGCCACTCGAGACGGAAGCGGTTGCTGCGCAGGCTCGCGGGGTCCAGATCGGGGGCCGGCACCGCCCAGGCGCTGATCCACTTGCCGCTGCGCTGGCGCAGTGCCGTCAAGGGCAGGAACGGACCGCTCAGCGACCAGCCGGTCTCCTCGAGAAACTCCCTCCGCGCCGCGTCCAGTGCCGTCTCCTCCGATCCGTACTCTCCCTTCGCGATGGACCAGGCGCCGGCATCCCGCCGTGCCCAGAAGGGCCCGCCCGGATGCACCAGCAGCACCTCGAGCGGGCCGGATGCGCGCTGCCGGTAGGGCAGCAGCCCCGCGCTGCGCCGGGCACGATCCCCTCTGCTCACACTCTCATCCCCGCCCGCCACTGTCGGCACGCCGCGCGCCTCAGTACTCGAATTGGAAGCTCATGCCAATGCTGCTGCCGGGGTCGTTCTCCGGGGTCACGCCCTGCACGGTGCCGCCCCCGGTGCTCAGCGTGGTCTGCAGCTTCCAGTTGCGCGTCAGATCGACCTGCACCTGCGCCTGCGTGAGACCGTTGGTGGTCTGCTTGGCGCCGACGTAGATGCGGTTGGTGACGTAGCGGCCGGCCTCGACGGTGGCGCCGTTGTTGTTCTGCTGCGTGGTGGCACCGGTGGGCGCGGTGGTGGCCGTGGCGCCGGTGCCGCTGCTGATGACCAGGCGGTTGAGTCCGAGCGCGTGTTGCACCGTGGTGAGCGGATTGAGGCCGGCGCCGCCGCCGACGCCGGCCATGCTCACCAGCGCCGCACCGACGCCGGCGACCTGCAGCGCGGAGAGCTGCGCCACGCTCTCGCCGAACAGCAGCCGCGCCAGGATCTCATCCTGCGGCAGCGGCGGGGTGCTGCTGAAGCTGAAGACCGGTGCGTCGGCATAGCCGCCGACGTGGAGCGTCGCGGTGATGCCACCGCTGTAGGTCATGGCGGTGAAATCCAGCGTCGGATCGATGCGATGATGCAGCCCGGTACCGTTGAATGCGACCCGCCCGCTGTTGAACGTGAGCGTCGAGCCGGCCAGATCCAATGTGCCGTTGATCAGGTCGAAGCCGCCGGCGATGCTCGGATGAAGGCTGTTGCCGGTGATGTGCAGCGTGCCGCCGACCTGGGCGTCGAGTCCGCGGCCGCGCACGAAGATGCCGGTGGGAGCATTGATCGTGAGATTCAGCTTCGTGATCAACGGCCTCTCGGGCTGCGGCTCGGGCGCCTGCTGACCGGGCCGCACGATCTGCAGCACCGGCACGTTCGGCGGCAGTGCGTTGGGAATGTTGATCGTCGCCTTGTTGACGCGAGACGTGCCGGACACCGTCAGATCGATCGGCAGCAGCGTGCCGGTGGCGCCCAGGTCCAGATCCAGGTCCGCCGTCACCAGATCGCTGCGCAGCGGCTGGGCGTGGTGGCCGGTGAGGGAGATCTGCACCGGCAGTCCGCGAGCCCCCAGATTGATGCTGCCGCTGGCCGACAGGGTACCCGAGCCGGCCTGCGCGCTCATGCGCGTGAGGCGCACCTGCGAACCCTCGGCCTCCAGGGTGAGATTCAGATCCGAGACGTGCACCCCGCGCGCGAAATCCTGCAGATCGGCCTTGCGGATCGTGAGCTGTCCGCGTGCCTGCGGCGCCGCCAGGGTGCCGCCCACCTGCCCCTGCAGATTCAGCTGCCCGAGCACGCGCTCACCGGCGGCCTCCAGCACCGGGTCGGCGAGGCTCAGATCGACGTTCCCCGTGAGCCGCAGCGCGATCGCCCCCTGGGGCCGCAGGGGAATTCGGCCGCTGACGCGCAGCCGCATGTGCGTGCCGGCGTCCATCGCCACATCGACGTCGGCGCCGCCCTCTGCCAGGCGCGCGCCGATCTTGATGGCCGCGGTGGGCAGCCCGCGCACCGCGCCGTTGGCCGAGCCCAGTCCCGTGGCTTGAAAGCTGAAGCTGCCCCGCGGCTGCGCGAGGCTGCCCTGCAGCGTGAGCTGCGCGGTGCCGCTGCCGCGTGCCTGCAGACTGCGGAACCGCGGCAACACCGCGCCCAGTATCGCCGGCGCGAGATTCGCCACCGAGGCCCGCAGCGCCAGCCGCGGGGTCAGCTGGCCCTGCAGCTGCAGGATCGCGGGCGGCAGCGCGAGGCGGACATGATCGACGGCGATGCCGCGGGCATAGGATAGCTGCGCCGGCTCGAGCAGACGCAGCGTCTGACGACGATAGTGGCCGGTGAGCGCGGTGAGCTCGAACTGCTCACGCGCGGCGCGCCACGTGGCATCCGCCTGCAGTTGTGAGGCGGTCGCCTCGCTCCCGCCGGTGGCGAGCTGCGCGTGCAGCTGCATGGCGGCGGGTGGCCCACGCGCCGTGGCCGACAGCTGCGCCGGCACCCCGCGCAGCGTGCCGCTGGCCGCCAGCGAGAGCGCGAGCTGCGGGGCGCGCAGCGGCTCATCGACGCTGCCCGAGAGCTGCAGGCGCGCGAGCCGCACGGCGCGCAGAGCGACGTCCTGCGCCCGTACCTGCAGGCGCATCCGGCTGCGTCCATCCGGTGCCTCGAACGCGGCCTGTGCGTCGAGACTGCCCGAGAGGCCGCCCCCGGGAGGGCTCCCGCCGAGCGCGTCGAGATCCGCGAGCCGCGCCACCTGCAGCGACAGCAGTCCCAGCGGCAGACCGCTCGTCGCGTTCACGCCGAGCGATCCCTGCAGCTGCACGCTGCGCCAGTCCGCGCGACGGATCTGCAGCTGGTAGAGGCCGTGGGCGCTCTGCAGGCCTGCCTGCAGGGTGAGCGGCGCGCCCTGCAGCGAACCGCTGACATCGAGCTGCCCGCTCGGACGTTCCGGCCATCCGCTCGACTGCAGCTGCAGATGCAGCACCCCGGGGGCGCGCAGCGCCTGGAAACTCGCATCCGCGCTCGCCGCGACGCCGAGTCCGGCGGGGCCGGCGAGCGTGCCGCGCACGCGCCCCTGAGCGGTGAGCTGGCCGGCGGCACCCGGGGTCAGGGCCGCAAGGTCCGGCAGCGCGCATTGCCAGCTCAGGTCCAGGTGGGCGTGCTCCCTCGCGCCCTGAGCGCTGGCGCGCAGGTGCGGGGCATAGAGCTGCGAGCGCTGCAGGCGTAGGCTGCCCCCGGCCCAGGCCAGCTGGGCGGATACGTCGGCGCGCGGAGCCAGCAGCCGCGTCAGACTCGCCTGCCCGCCCGAGATGTCGAACGCCGCCGACAGCCCCAGCTGCTGCGTCTGCGCCTGCTGCAGCCGCGCCTGCAAGGTGGCACCGCCCTGCAGATCAACGTGCGCCAGGGCGGCGGCCCAGGGCGCGAGCCTGGGCAGTGTGGCGCTGACCGTGCCGCTACCGACGTCGGCGGCACTGCCGGTGCCGTGGCCGCGGGCTGAAGCCGGCGGACCGTACTGGTAGTGCGCCTGCACCTGCAGCAGCGGGTGCGAGACGTGCAGGTCGAGGCCGAAGCCCGCCTGCCCGGCGAGCGGCAGCCGCAGCTGCCCCTGCAGCTGCAGCGGCGCCGCGTGCAGCAGCGCATCCAGCGGCGCGGGCAGCATCAACCCGTCGATCGAGCCGCCCACCGAAAGCGACTGGCCCTGGCCCTGCAGCGAGAGCTGCAGGGCGTCCACCTGCAGCGCGCCGAGCGCAAAGCCCTCGAGCTGCAGCTGCGCGCGCGTGGCGGGCGCGGTGAATGCCCCGCGCGCATGCACCTGCAGCGACACGGAGCGCCACGACAGCCCGGGCCGGGGAGTCATGGCCGGGGATTGCAGCGTGAGGTTGAGGCTCGCCGCGCGACCCGGCAGGTCCACGCTGCCGCTGGCCTGCGCCTGCAGCGGGCCGACGCGCGCATCGAACCGGGTTGCGATCGCATTGCGCGGACCGTCGAGCACGGCCTGCACCGACAGCGCCCCGAGCCCGGGCAGGCGCAGCAGATTGGCGAGCGGGCCGCCGGCCTGCTCGGCCACATCCAGGCGCAGCTGCACGCGGCGGCGGGTGAGCTGCGCCGCGAGCCGGTAGGTCGCCGCAACCGCATCGAGCCGGCTCGCAGACAGCTGCAGCGACGCATCCTCCAGCGATGCGAAGCGGCCGGCGCCCGCGATCCGCACGGGCACGGGTGAGCCCGCGAGCGCGGCTGCGAGCTGCACGTCGGGAAGCTCCAGCCGGCCGATGCGGATCGACACGGGCAGGCGCCACTCACCGCTCCCCCCGCTGCCGAGCGGGCGCACCGTGCCAGCACCCGCACCCGCACCCGTGCCGGCGCCCGCGTAGGCGGGCCTGCGCAGCACCTGCACGCGCGCCGCGGAGAGCTGCGCGACGTCCACGTGCCCGGCGATCAACGGCAGTGGCGACCAGTCGAGGCTCACCTGCTCGGCCTGCAGCCAGATGCCGCGCGGGTCGGCGAGCGAGAGCCGCCGGGCGCGCAGCCGATCGGGGAAGCGGCCCGACAGCCCCTGCAGCTGCACCCGCCCGCCCGAGAGCTGCGCCGTGACGTATTCGATCAACGGTCGCGCGACCGTCAGATTGCCGATCACCACGAGCCCTGCGAGCAGCAGCGCCGCGAGCGCGACGAGACTCAGCAGGCTGCGGTTGACCCGCGCCGCGGTGCGCGCGGCCAGGTGCAGGGCGAGGCGCAATCCCGGGCGCATCAGAAAGCCTGCCCCAGGCCGATGTAGGCCTCGAAGCGATCACCGTTCGGCAGACGCCTCAGCGGAAAGGCGATGTCCAGGCGAATCGCGCCGATCGGCGTGTAATAGCGCGGCCCGAGACCGTAGCCCAGGCTGTAGGTGCCCGCGAACGGCTGCGCGGTGTCGCTCACCTCTCCGGCATCCACGAACGCCGCCATGCCGAAGCTGCCCACCAGCCGCTCGCGCAGCTCCACCGTTCCGGCGGCGATGCCGGTGCCGCCTTCCGGATACTCTCCCGGCGTATCCGGCGGCGGAAAGTCCGGTCCCACCGACTGGTAGGCATAGCCGCGCACGGTCGCGCTGCCTCCGGCGTAGAAGCGCTGGTCGGGCGGCAGGCTGAACTGTCCGACACCGCGCGCCTGGCCCGCCAGCACGCGCAGCGCCAGCACGCTGTCCCCCGGGTCGGACCACCCGAGCCGCGCGAAGTCGAAATACGTCGAGGCGGTCGCCTGCATCACCACGAAGCCCTTGCGGTTCAGCAGCGACTCGGTGGGCGTGACCGACACCGAGATGCGCATGCCGTGCAGCGGGTCATTGACGGGATCGATCAGACCGGTGCTGTCGTAGCGGGCGCTGAGCGGCAGGCCGAGCAGCGTGTAGTGGCACCAGTTCGGCGCCGGCGCCTGCGTGCACCGGGGTGCCTCGTTCTGCTGCACCTTCTCCTCCTCGATCGTGGTGCCGATGCTGAACTGCCAGACGCTGGAGAACTTGCGGCTGAGGGTGGCCCCGCCGATGGCGGCCACCTGATCGTAGGCCTGCAGCTGCTGCTTGAGCGCCTGCACGCTGAACTGCAGCGACTGGCCGCTGTGCAGAAAATCGGGTTGCAGCAGCTGTGCGCCCGCGTCGTAGCTGACGCCGTTGGTCGCCAGGCCGTTGCCGCCGATGCCGAACACGTCCGATTTGAGCGTGAGCTGCTCGGCCTCGCCGAACAGGTTGCGGTCGGTCCAGCTCGCCGACGCGACCACGCCCAGATCGCTCGAGTAGGTCGGATTGAAGGCGACCGTATGACGCTTGCGCTCCACCACCACGAAGGTCACCGGCAGGCGAGCGCCGCTCGTCTCGGACTGCGGCGGCAGCGGCACCGTCACCGAGGAGAATACGCCCAGAGCGAGCAGCGTGGTGCGCGCGGCCTCGATCCTGCCCGGATCGTAGGGCTCGCCCGCGTGGATCTTGAGCTGGCGCCGCAGAAACGCTTCGTTGACGCGCATCAGGCCCTCGAATCGGATGGCTCCGAGCACATAGCTCGGCCCGGGGGTGGCCGTGAAGGTCACGTTCAGCACCGGCCGACCCGTCTCCAGGTAGGCAGCGTAGCGGGTCCTGGCGTACGCGTGCCCCTCGGCCTGCAGAGCTGTGACGAGCCGCTCCTGGGCCGCCAGCACCTCCGCCGCCACCGCCGGCTCGCCGCTCTTCAAGCCAAACGCCTTGAGGGCGTTTGCGCTGACCGGGCCGACGACCGTCACCTTACCCAGCCGATACAGCGGTCCGGTATCGATGTGGACCACCACCGTGACGCGATGCTTCCGGGGCACCGCCTGCAATATGTCCGGCAGGTCCGGATCGTCCAGCGCCCGTCCGTCGATCGTGACGCTGATGGCGGCGCGGTAATAGCCGAAGCTGTCGAGCGGACCATTCAGCAGGCGCGTGATGTCCTGCTGCGCGCGATCCACCAGGGCGAAGGGAGAGACGGGGACCGACTTGCGCAGGGTCTGCAGCTGCGAGACCGCCCTGATCGTGGCGTTCAATGCGCCGTTGCCCGTCGAGCTGAACCGCACGGTATAGGGCTGCGGATCGGCCGCCAGCGCGGTGTGCGCCGCCAGCTGCGCGGCCAGTGAGCCGCCGAGCAGCAGAAATGCAAGCCGGATCAGGCGCATCCGGATAGTATGCCTGCCCGCGCTCGCGGCCCGCCTGCGAATCACCGCACCCGCCCGCCGTCGCGCTAGGCCAAGGCCTGCGAAGAATTGTAAAGGCCCCCGCGCGCGCCGCGGATCTCGGTGACAATCCTCCACCGGGAAATACCTATGCTAGCGAGCATGAACGCCGAGAGCGGGATCGACGTCGAAGAAGGCGCACCGATGGCGGTGCTGCTGGTCGATGACGATCGCGAGCTCTGCCGCATGCTCGCCGAGTATCTGACACCCGAGGGCTTCCGGCTGACGGTCGTGCACGATGGGGAGGAGGCGCTGTATGCGCTCGGCCGTCACCACTACGATCTCATCGTGCTGGATGTGATGCTGCCGCGCATGGGCGGGCTCGACGTGCTGCGATTGCTGCGTCAGAAGCTGTCCACGCCGGTGCTGATGCTGACGGCCCGGGGCGAGGAGGTCGATCGCGTCGTCGGCCTGGAGCTGGGCGCGGATGACTACCTGCCCAAGCCGTTCAACCCGCGCGAGCTGGTGGCGCGCATGCGGGCGATCCTGCGTCGCAGCGCGCTGCCCGAGCCGCTGGCCGGCAGGCGCGAGCGCATCGATGCGGGCCCCATCAGTCTGCACTTCGCCAGCCGGACCGCGAGCGCCCATGGCCAGACCTTCAGCCTCACCGGGGTCGAGTTCCGCGTGCTCGAGGTGCTGATGCAGCAGATCGGCGTGGTGGTGTCGCGCGAGCAGCTCACGCGCCAGGTGCTCGGCCGCCGGCTGACGCCCTATGATCGCAGCATCGACACGCACATCAGCAACATTCGCCGCAAGCTCGCCGCCGTCACCGACGAAGTCTCGATCGTGAACGTGCGCCGCTCCGGCTACGTGCTCACGGTCGCCAAGGCGACCGAGCTGGGTGAGGCGAGGGAAGCGCCCGGGTCCGCCGGCAACGCCTCCACCGTGCCACCCGCCGGCGCGCTGGACGACGCCGATTCGCGCGACGCGGCGCGCCCGGACTGAGCCGACCCGACCCGCGTGAACCCCATGCGTAACCTGTACCTGCGAATCTTCCTGACCTTCTGGACCGCCATGGTGCTGGTGCTGACCTTCACCGTGATCGTCACTCTGTGGCTGGCGAACCAGCGCATCCAGCACCTGCAGGCGCGCCAGGACGATCTGGCGCGCCAGGCCTCGATGGTGCTGGGGGCGCAGGGCGTGCCGGGACTGCGCGACTGGCTGCGCAACGAGATACGGCTGGTGCAGCCGAACGATCGGCTGTACGTGATCGACCAGCACGGAGTGGATCTGCTCGGCCGGCCGGTACCGGACTATCTGCAGATCCAGGTGGGCCGGCGCCCCTACCCGGTCATCTCCAACGCCGTGGTCCATGACCTGCGCCTGCTCTCGCAGCTGGTGTCGGAGAACAACCAGACCTATGCGCTCTCGCTGCTGCACCGGCCGAACCTGTTCGGCGTGTTCGGCTCGACCGAAACGCCCATCGTGACCGTGGTGCTGACCCTGCTCGCCAGCACCTTCGTGTGCTTCCTGCTGGCACGCTACCTGTCGGATCCGGTGCGGCATCTGCGCGCCGCGACCCGCTCGATCGCCGACGGCGATCTGCGGGTGCGCGTCTCCAGCCTCATCGGCCGGCGTCGCGACGAGCTGGCGCTGCTGGCCTTCGATTTCGACGTCATGGCCGAGCGGCTGCGCAATCTGCTCGAGTCGCAACGCCAGCTGCTGCGCGACGTGTCGCATGAGCTGCGCTCCCCGCTGGCGCGCCTGCAGATCGCGCTCGGCCTGGCGCGCCGCCCGAACGCCAATCTCGAGCAGGAGTTCGACCGCATCGAGCAGGAGACGCAGCGTCTGGATGAGCTGATCGGCGAGATCCTGAGCCTCTCGCGCCTGGAGGATCCCTCGCGCGAGCTGGTCGCCGAGCCGGTCAATGTCGAGGAGCTGCTCGAGACGCTGGTGGAGAACGCGCGCGTGGAGGCCGAGCCGCGCTGGGTACGCGTCGAGCTGCAGAGTCAGCCGGCGTTGACGGTGCCCGGCGACCGCGAATTGCTGTTTCGCGCCCTGGAAAACGTGGTGCGCAACGCCATCAGCTATTCACCGCACGGGGCGACGGTGGAGCTGGCCGCCCAGCGCGTGGAGCAGCAAGCCGTCATCCGCGTGACCGATCATGGTCCGGGCGTGCCCTCCGAGCTGCTCGAGCGCATCTTCGAGCCCTTCTTCCGCGTGGGCAAGGCGCGCGAGCGCAGCTCCGGCGGCTATGGCATCGGGCTGGCGATCACGGCCCGCGTGGTCACCCTGCACGGCGGCAGCGTGCGCGCCCGCAACATCGCCAGCGGCGGGCTGCAGGTGGAGATCTGTCTGCCGCTGCGCCGCCCGGTCGTGGCCGGCGCCGCCGCGGGGGCGGGGGACGCCGCGCTGGCGGAGCACGCCGCGGCGCTCGGCGCGCGCCCTGCCGCGACGCCGCTGCGCGCCTGAGGCGCCGACAGCCCGCAAGCGCGCGGCGCTGCGCGGCCCGTGCCCCGCTAAGCGAGCGCGGCCAACAGATCCGCCTTCAGATCCTCGACCGCCTCGATCCCGACGGACAGCCTGCAGAGATCGTCGCTGATGCCCAGCGCCTCGCGCGCGGCCTCCGGCACGCTCGAGTGCGTCATGCTCGCGGGGTGCTCGATCAGGCTCTCCACCCCGCCGAGCGACTCGGCCAGCGCAAAGATCCGGCAGCGCTCCAGAAAGCGGCGCGCCCGGGGCAGCCCACCGGCCAGCTCGATCGAGATCATGCCGCCGAAGGCGCTCTGTCCGCGCGGGTCGCGCATCTGCGCGCAGGCCAGGGCGTGCTGCGGATGGGACGGCAGACCCGGATAGTGCACGCGGGTCACCGCCGGGTGCCGCTCGAGCAGCTGCGCGAGCTCGAGCGCATTGTCGCAGTGCCGCTGCATGCGCAGCGCGAGGGTCTTCACCCCGCGCAGCGCCAGGAACGCATCGAAGGGGCTCGCGACCGCGCCCACCGCGTTCTGCAGGTACGCCAGCCGCTCGGCCAGCGCCGCGTCGGCGCCGACCACCAGCACCCCGTTGACCACGTCGGAGTGGCCGTTCAGGTACTTGGTGCCCGAGTGCATCACGATGTCGAAGCCCAGCTCCAGCGGCCGCTGCAGGTAGGGGGTGGCAAAGGTGTTGTCCGCCGCGGCCAGCGCGCCGTGACGGTGCGCGATCTGCGCCACCGCTGCGAGATCCGAGAGCTTGAGCATCGGATTGCTCGGCGTCTCCACCCAGATCAGGCGCGTCTCGGGACGCATGGCCGCCTGCACCGCCGCCGGCTCGCGCAGGTCGACGAACGACAGCTTCAGCCCCGCGGATACCGCCCGCACCTGGGACAATAGCCGGCGGCTGCCGCCGTACAGATCCTCGCCGGCCACCACGTGATCCCCCGGCGCCAGCAGCTCCAGCAGCGTCGCCATCGCGGCCAGGCCCGACGCGAAGGCGAAGCCGCGCGTACCGGCCTCCAGATCCGCGACGCAGCGCTCGTAGGCGAAGCGCGTGGGGTTCTGCGTGCGCGAGTACTCGAATCCCTGGTGCACGCCGGGACTGCTCTGCGCGTAGGTGGAAGTCGCGTAGATCGGCGGCATCACCGCTCCGGTACTGGGATCGGGGCTCTGCCCGGCGTGGATCACCCGCGTGGCGAAGCCGCTCGCCGCCGCTGGCGGCGCGGCGGGCGGCGCCGCCGGTGTGCGCCGGGCGGGCCCGGTGTCATCGTCTCTCATGCGCGAGCACTCGGTTGGGGAAGGGGGACGCGTCCGCCGCGGTGCCGGTCAGCCGTCGATCGCCGCCGGCACGCTTCGCGACGTGCGCGCTGGCGCATCATAGGGCGCCGCCGCCGGGCGCGTACAGTGGCGCCGGGGCCGCTATGGCAGCTGCTTGCGCAGGTAGCTGATCAGATCGACGCGCGTGATCAGTCCGATGAAGCGCCCCTGCTCGGCCACGATGGCGACGTGACCGCGCTGGAAGATCGGCAGCAGCGCGGACACCGGAGCATCCGGCGCGATGGTCTGCAGATTCGACACCATCGCGGTGCTGACCGGATCCTGCAGGCGCGCCGGGTCGCTGTGCAGATGCATCAGCAGGTCCGACTCGTCGACGATGCCGACGACGCGCTCGCCCTGCATGACCGGAATCTGCGAGACATCGAACAGCCGCATGCGGCGGTAGGCGAGCAGCAGGCTGTCCTGGGCGGACAGCGTGACGGCGCCACCCTCCTGGTAGCGACGCACGATCAGATCGAGCACATTGCCGTGCTGCGGCCGCTCGATCAGGCCCTGATCGAACAGCCAATAGTCGTTATACATCTTGTTCAAATATTTGTTGCCGCTGTCGGGCACCAGCGTCACCACGCGCTTGGCCCGGGTCTGCTCGCGGCAGTAGCGCAGCGCCGCCGCCAGCAGCGTGCCGCTGCTGGAGCCGCCGAGGATGCCCTCGCGCGCCAGCAGTGCGCGCGCGCTCTGAAAGCTCTCCGCATCCGCGATCGGGTAGGCGCGGCGCACGCGCGACAGATCGCAGTTGGGCGGCACGAAGTCCTCGCCGATACCCTCGATCAGCCAGGTGCCCGCCGGCCTGGCCGGTCCACCGCCACGCACCAGGTCCGCGAGGATCGAGCCGACAGGATCGGCCAGCACCATCTCCACGTGGGGAGCGACCCGCGCAAAGTAGCGCGCCAGGCCGGTCAGCGTGCCGCCGCTGCCCACGCCGACGACGACCGCGTCGAGCATCTGCCCGCACTGCGCCCAGATCTCCGGCCCCGTGGTGGTCTCGTGCGCGAGCGGATTGGCCGGATTGGCGAACTGGTCGACGTAGTAGCTGTTGGGTGTCTCGCGTGCCAGGCGCGCGGCCAGATCCTGATAGTACTCGGGGTGACCCCGGTGCACGTCGCTGCGCGTGAGGTGGATCTGCGCCCCGAGCGCACGCAGGTGCAGGATCTTCTCCTGCGCCATCTTGTCGGGAATGACCAGCAGCAGCCGGTAGCCCTTCTGCGCCGCCACCAGCGCCAGCCCCAGCCCCGTGTTTCCGGCGGTGGCCTCGATGATGGTGCAGGGCGGATCGGCGTCGGGCCGCAGTCGGCCGGCGCGCTCGGCCGCCTCGATCATCGACAGTCCGATACGATCCTTGATCGAGCCGGTCGGATTCTGGTTCTCGAGCTTGACGAACAGTCGGCATTGTCCGCAGTCAAAGTGCGTCAGCTCGAACAGCGGCGTGTTGCCGATCAGGCTCAGCACCGAGTGGGCGCTGGGCGCCTCTGACGCTACCGTGCCGGCCATGGCCACCGCTAGCCCTTCAGGTTCTGCAGATTCCTGGGCACCTTCAGCCCATGCGCCCGGAGCAGCTGCGCCTGCTCGAGGGGAGTCAGCTGCCGCACCGCCACGATCGGAATGCGGTGCGGCGTGTAATCGGGCACGAGCAGGTCATCGGCCGTGTCGTTGCAGATCTGGCCGGTGTGCTCCACGTCCTCGAAGCCCAGCCGCAGATCGAACGGCAGGTTGACGACCGGCTCGAGCAATTTGATGAGGTAGGGATCGGCGGTCAGCGGCGCATAGACGATCAGCTCGGTCTGGCTGAGCACCGTCCACGAGCCCTGGAAGTTGCGCGCCCAGAAGCAGGCGGGCTTGCCGGGCAGGCCAGCCGTGCGGCCGGCGACGGCCGCTGCCTGCGCAGGGCCCGCAGCGGGGCCCGCAGCCGTGGAGCCCGTGGTGGTGGTCGCGCACGCCGCCAGAGCGCCGCTCAGGATGCCGGCGGCGACGATTCGCAGCAGATGGCGTTGCATGTTCGGCTCCATACTCTGGAATCGGCAAGGTTGCCGTGAATGTTACCGCCAAACGCACGAGCCGCTGCCTTGGCTGACCCCCCGGGCTGCCGACTTCCTGTCCGCGCCGAGGCGTGGGGGCTGCCGGCGCGAGCCTACCTGCCTGCTGCCGCGCTCGCGGGCGGTGCCGCAACCGGTGGTGTTTGCGGCGCTGCCGCGGACGTGCCCACAGGCGCCGCCGCAGCCCCAGGCGCTGCCGCAGCTCCGGGCGCCGCCGCAGCCCCGGGCGTCGCGGTCGCCGAGCTCACCGCGCCCGGCGCCGCCGCGCCACGTCCGGCGACGCTTGCGCCGCCCGCACCTGGCGCGGCGCTCCCGACGCCCACGGCCACGCCCACGCCGGCGCCTTGCAGCGCCGTGGGCAGCCCTGCGGCGCTGGAGATCGGCGCGGTGCTATCGGAGGTCAGCGCCGTCTGCTCCGCCTGCCGGGTCAGCACGATGATGCTGATGCGCCGGTTGATGGCCGCACGCGGATTGTTCTTGTCGAAGAGCACTGCCGAGGCGAGGCCCACCACCTGCACCACCTTGTCGGACGCGAGCCCTCCGGCCTCGAGCGCGCGGCGCGCGGCATTGGCGCGATCGGCCGACAGGTCCCAGTTGTTGTAGCCGGCGCGCGCCAGGTACGGCGTGGTGTCGGTGTGTCCGGTCAGGCTCAGCCGGTTGGGCACGGAATTCAGATACGGCGCGAGAGTGCGCAGGATCTGGGCGGTATAGTCCTTGAGCTTGGCGCTGCCCAGGTTGAACATCGGCCGGTTCTGCGCGTCCACGATCTGGATGCGCAACCCCTCGGGCGTGATATCGAGCAGCAGCTGATCCTTGAAGGGCTTGAGCGCCTGACTCTTGTCAATCGCCTGACGCAGCTCCGCCATCAGGCTCTCGAGCCGCTTGTGCTCGGCCGCCTCCATGATGCGGCGTGCCTGCTCCTCGGTGGTGAGGCTGTTGCTGGCGTCGCTGTGCGGTTGCGTGCGCGGCGAGGCGAGCGGCGTGCCGAGCCCCGTGGAGATCGGTGCGGAGGAGTGCAGCGCGTCCAGTGCGCCGCCGAGATTGATCAGGCTGGTGCTCGCGCCGCCCGGCCCGGCCTGCGCGGGCGCCGGATGCGAGGATTTGCCCACCTCCATGCTCGGGTTCTTGAAGTACTGGAAGATGGCCGCGCGCTGCTCCTTGGACACCGAGGCGATCAGCCACATGACCAGGAAGAAGGCCATCATCGAGGTCACGAAGTCCGCATAGGCGACCTTCCAGGCCCCGCCGTGCGGCGTATCCTCGCTGCGCTTGATGCGCTTGACGATGACGATCGGTCGATCGGTCTTGGCGCTCATGCTGCGGCCTCTTCCCTGCCCTCCGCCTCCTTGCCCGTCGTGCGCTTGCCCTTGAGGTGATTCTCGAGGTCGCTGAAGCTGGGACGCACATCCGACCACAGGAGCTTGCGCGCGAACTCGACCGCTACCGGCGGCGCATACCCGCGCACGCTGGCCACCAGCGCCATCTTCACCACCTCGAAGGCCTTGCCCTCCTCGCGCGTGCGATGCTCCATGGCCGAGGCGACCGGCCCGACGAAGCCGTACGCCACCAGAATTCCGAGGAAGGTGCCCACCAGCGCCGCCGCCACCTTGCGACCGATGGTGCCGGTATCGGCCCCGTCGATAGCCGCCATGGTGTTGACGATACCGAGCACCGCCGCGACGATGCCGAAGCCGGGCAGCGCATCGGCGACACGCTGCACGGCATGTCCGGGCTCAGCGGCTTCCTTGTGATGCGTATCGAGCTCGTACTCGAGCAGGCTCTCGAGCTCGTGGGGATCGAGATTGCCGCCGACCATCAGCCGCAGGCAATCGGTGATGAACTCGATCATGTGATGATCGGCCAGGATGCGCGGGTACTCGCTGAGCAGCTTGCTCTTGTCGGGCGCCTCGACGTCGGCCTCGATCGCGAGCATGCCGGACTTGCGGATCTTCACGAGAATGTCGTAGAGGAGCTTGAGCAGATCGACGTAATCCGCGCGCTGGTAACGCGGGCGCTTGAGCAGCGCGAAGGTGGAGGCGAAGGCGCTCTTGACGACCTTGGGGGGGTTGCTGGTGACGAAGGCGCCGATGGCCGCGCCGCAGATGATGATGAACTCGCCCGGGTGCCACAGCAGCACGAGCTTGCCCCCATCCATGATGAAGCTGCCGGCGACGCAGATCAGAACCAGGACCGAGCCGATGATCGTGAACACGCGCGCAAGCCCCACTGACCCGAAGGGGTCCCGGACAGCTATCGGCCGCGGAGCGGGATTCTGAAGCGCCGCGGGATGCCGGCGGTGGCGGCGGCGAGCGCCGCAGCCGGCGCGCGCCTGTGACGCATCTCACACTCCGGCCCGCCGCGCCGCCTCAGGCCAGCTTGCCGACTATGCCCTTGAGATACTCGCGAAAGTCCCTGCCGAGCACCGGATGGGCGAGCGACATCTCGACCGTGGCCTGCAGATAGCCGAGCTTGCTGCCGCAGTCGAAGCGCCGGCCGGTGAAGCGATGCGCGTAGACGCTCTCGCGGCGCATGAGTCGGGCAATGCCGTCGGTCAGCTGGATCTCCCCGCCGGCGCCCTGTGCCAGGTTCTCGAGTTCGGCAAAAATTCCCGGGGTCAGCACGTAGCGTCCGACCACGGCGAGCGTGGAGCGCGCCTGCTCGGGCTTGGGCTTCTCGACGATGCCGTGGATGCGGCTGACCGTGCCGCGCGCATCCTCGACCTCGACGATGCCATACTTGTCGGTGTCGCTGCGGGCGACCTCTTCCACGCCCACCACGCTGGCGCCGTACTGCTCGTAGGTGCCCGCCATCTGCTTCAGGCAGGGGGGCTCGGCCACGATCAGGTCGTCGGCCAGGTGCACGAAGAACGGCTCATGGTCCACGGCCGGACGCGCGCACAGCACCGCGTGTCCCAGACCGAGCGGCGCGGACTGGCGGATGTAGATGCAGGTCGCGTAGCTGGGCAGCACGCTGCGGACCTGATCGGCGAGCTCGGTCTTGCCCTGGGATTCCAGCAGCCGCTCCAATTCGGCGTCGTTGTCGAAGTGATCCTCGATGGCGCGCTTGGAGGAGCCGGTGATGAAGACCAGTCGCTGCGCGCCGGCCGCGAGCGCCTCGTCGACCGCGTACTGGATCAGCGGCCGGTCCACGATGGGCAGCATCTCCTTGGGGCTGGCCTTGGTCGCCGGCAGGAAACGCGTGCCGCGGCCGGCCACGGGAAACACTGCGGTGCGGATCTGTCTGCGGGCAACCATAGGGGCCTCCCTGTGACGAATAAGGTGCCGACCCATCGCGCCACGATGAGCGCCTGGCAGGGGAGCGCCGCCGGCCGGCGCCCGCTCAGTCGCGGATCGGGCGGTCGGCGCCGTTGTTGACGCGCTCGCGCAGATCCTTGCCGGGCTTGAAGTGCGGAACGTACTTGCCCGCGAGCGCCACGGCCTCGCCCGTCTTCGGATTGCGGCCCTGGCGGGGCGGGCGAAAGTGCAGCGAGAAGCTGCCGAATCCGCGGATCTCGATGCGGTCACCCTGCGCGAGCGAGTCGCTCATGATCTCCAGCATCTGCTTGAGCGCCAGCTCCACATCCTTGGCCGGCAGATGCTTCTGCTTGGCGGTGATGATCTCGATCAGTTCGGACTTGGTCATGGCGCTTCCCGCTGTGGCTGACTCGTGCGCGCTCGCCCACCGTGCGATCAGCCGCGCTCGGGCGCCTTGATCCGCTCCTTCAGCAGCTCCCCGAGACTGGTGCCCGAGGAGGGCTGCTCGGAGCGGTAGCTCTGCACCGCCTCGGCTTCCTCGTGCGCCTCGCGGGCTCTGATCGACAGCGAAATCGTGCGCGTCTTGCGGTCCATGCCGATGAACTTCGCCTCCACGGGGTCGCCGAGCCGCAGCACCGCGCGCGCATCGTCCACCCGCTCGCGGCCCAGCTCGCTGGAGCGCAGCTGTCCCTCGATGCCGTTGCCCAGGTCCACCACCGCCCCGCGCGCGTCCACTTCCTTGATCGTGCCGCGCACGATGCTGCCCTTGGGAAACTCGGCGATGAACGCCGAGAACGGGTCCTTGGCCAGCTGCTTGATGCCCAGCGAGATGCGCTCGCGCTCCGGATCGATCGACAGCACCATCGCCTCGATCTGCTGGCCCTTCTGATAGTGGCGCACCGCCTCCTCACCCGGCTGGTCCCAGGAGATGTCCGACAGGTGCACCAGGCCGTCGATGTTGCCCGGCAGTCCGATGAAGATGCCGAAGTCCGTAATGGATTTGATCATCCCGGCGACGCGGTCGCCGCGGTTGTGGTTCTCGGCGAACTCCTTCCACGGGTTGGCCTTGCACTGCTTCAGTCCGAGCGAGATGCGGCGGCGCTCCTCGTCCACGTCCAGCACCATGACCTCGACTTCCTGACCGGTGTGCACCACCTTGGCCGGATTGACGTTCTTGTTGGTCCAGTCCATCTCCGAGACGTGTACCAGGCCCTCCACGCCGTCCTCGATCTCGACGAACGCTCCGTAGTCGGCGATGTTGGTGACCTTGCCGAACACGCGCTGATTGGGCGGATAGCGCCGCGCGATGTTCTCCCAGGGATCCGCGCCCAGCTGCTTGAGGCCGAGCGACACGCGCGAGCGCTCGCGATCGAACTTGAGGATGCGCACGTCGATCTCGTCGCCGACCTTCACGACCTCGGAAGGATGCTTCACGCGCCGCCAGGCCATGTCGGTGATGTGCAGCAGCCCGTCGATGCCGCCCAGATCGACGAACGCGCCGTAATCGGTGAGATTCTTGACGGTGCCGCGTACCACGGCGCCTTCCTGCAGATTGTCCATGAGCGCGCTGCGCTCGGCCGAGAACTCCTGCTCGACCACGGCGCGGCGCGAGACCACGACGTTGTTGCGCTTCTGGTCGAGCTTGATCACCTTGAACTCGAGCGGCTTGCCCTCGAGGTAACCCGTGTCGCGCACCGGGCGCACGTCCACCAGAGAGCCGGGCAGGAACGCGCGCACGTGATCGATCTCCACCGTAAAGCCGCCCTTGACGCGACCGGAGATCACCCCCGTGACGATCTCGCCGTTGTTGAACGCCGACTCCAGCCGCGTCCAGGTGCGTGCGCGTTTGGCCTTCTCGCGTGACAGGCGCGTCTCGCCGGTGCCGTCCTCGACCGAATCGAGCGCCACCTCGACCTGCTCGCCCGCGTGGACCTCGATCTCACCGCGCTCGTTCTTGAACTGTTCCAGTGGAATGACGGCCTCGGACTTGAGGCCCACGTTGACGATCACGACGTCCGGACCCACGTCCACCACCAGGCCCGTGAGGATCATGCCCGGCCGAATGCGCTGATTGGCCAGGCTCTGCTCGAACAGCGCGCTGAAACTCTCGTTCACACTCTCGTTGACACTCTCGTTGACACTCTCGTTCATACACTCTCTCGCACGTCGCCGTGCTGCACACCTGCCGCCGCGCCTCCGGCGCCGCGGGCTACCACTCCAGGCGCCGCCTCCTGCAGCGCCGCCTTCACCATCCGATCCGCAGCGGCCGCCCCCTGCGGGGACAGCCTCAGGCCCTCAACCCTCAGACCGCGCCCCAGAGGCCGCGTGCGCGTCCGTAGGCCACGATCCGCTCCGCCACGGCGGCAGCGTCCAGCGCTGTCGAATCCAGGACGATCGCATCGCTCGCCGGCACGAGCGGGGCTACCGGCCGTGTCGCATCCCGACGGTCGCGTTCCGCGATCTCGCGCGAAAGGGCGGCAAGGCTAACACCGGAATCCTTCTCTTTCAACTGCTTATAGCGCCTTTGGGCGCGCTCCTCGGCCGAGGCCGTCAGGAAGATCTTCAGCGGCGCGTGCGGGAACACCACGGTTCCCATATCGCGCCCGTCGGCGATCAATCCGGGAGGGCGCGCCGCCGCGCGCTGGCGAGCCAGCAGCGCGGACCGCACTGCCGGCCAGACCGCTACCCGCGAGGCACCGGCCCCGGCGGCCTCCTGCCGCAGGGCGGCGGTTATGTCACGCCCTTCCAGCAGGACGCGCTCGCCCGCGGCGTCGTCGGGGTCGAAGACCACGTTCATCCGCCGGGCGAGCCCCGCATGGCCGACGGCGTCATCGGGCGCGAGCCCCGCGAGGGTCCCGGCATGCGCGACCAGCCGGTAGAGCGCGCCACTGTCGAGCAGATGCCAGCCGAGGCGGCGCGCCAGCAGCCGGCTCACGGTTCCCTTGCCCGAGCCGCTCGGTCCATCGAGGGTCACGACCGGGACGCTCGGATCGGCCGCGTCGGGGTCGGCAACGCTCACGCCTGCTCCTGCAGCGCCAGTCCCACCGAGCAGGCCAGCGGCACGAAGCCCGGGAACGAGGTGGCGACATTGGCGATGTCGTCGATCCGCAGCGGGCCGCGCGCCCGCAGACTCGCGATCGCGAATGCCATCGCGATCCGATGGTCGCCGTGACTGTCGATGCGCCCACCGTCGAAGCGGCCCGCCGCCCGGCCGCCCACACCCTGCACACACAGCCCATCGGGCAGCAGCTCACACTGCACACCCAGCGCCGTGAGCCCCTGCGCCATGGCCGCGAGCCGATCGCTCTCCTTGACGCGCAGCTCCGCCGCGCCGGTGACGACGGTCTGTCCCTCGGCGGCCGCCGCCGCGATGAAGAACACCGGGAACTCGTCGATCGAGAGCGCCACGAGCGACTCGGGCACGCGGATGCCGCGCAGCGGGCCGGCGCGCACGTGGATATCGGCGGTCGGCTCGCCGGCGGCCTCCGGGCTGTCCGGCGCGACGCAGTGCGGCTGCACGTGGATGTCGGCCCCCATGAGCTTGAGCATCTGCAGCAGCCCGGTGCGCGTGGGATTACAGCCGACGTTGCAGATCGTCAGACCGTCGGCGGCCGCGAGACATCCGGCGACGATGAAGAACGCCGCCGATGAGAAATCCCCGGGCACGCGCACACCCGTACCGCCATGCAGGCGCTGCTGACCGGTCAGGTGGATGCGTGCGCCGCGGCACTCCAGCTGCACCCCGAACTGCCGCAGCATGCGCTCGGTGTGATCGCGCGTCGGCGCCGGTTCCAGCACGCTGGTGGTACCGTGCGCGTACAGCGCGGCCAGCAACAGCGCCGACTTCACCTGGGCGCTCGCGATCGGCAGCGTGTAATCGATGGCGTGCAACCCCGCCCCGCCGTGGATCAGCACCGGCGGACGACCCTGGTGCGTGTCGATGCGCGCGCCCATGGCGCGCAGCGGCTGCGCCACCCGCTCCATCGGCCGTCGCATCAGCGAGCTGTCACCGACCAGGGTGCTGTCGAAGGCCTGACCGGCGAGCAGACCCATCATCAGCCGCATCGCGGTGCCGGCGTTGCCGAGGTCCAGCGCCGTGGCGCTGCCCTGCAGTCCCGCCAGGCCCACGCCCTGCACCTGCACCGTGCTATCCGCCGGGCGCTGCACGTGCACGCCCAGCGCGCGCAGCGCCGCGAGCGTCGCCAGGCAATCCTCGCTCGCCAGGAAACCCTCGATGCGCGTCGCTCCGTCGGCGATCGCGCCGAGCATCAGCGCGCGGTGGGAGATCGACTTGTCACCGGGAACCTCGATGCGTCCCTGCACGCGGCTCACCGGCGCAGCGACGTAGTGACGCAGCCCGCCCGGCTGCAGCTGCCCGGCCCCGCTCATGCCGGCAGCGCCGCCAGCGCGGCGAGCACCCGGTCAGTGTGCTCGGGCAGGCCGACGGAGATACGCAGATAGTCCGGCAGGGCGTAGCTGGTCAGGGGCCGCACGATGATGCCGCGCTCGAGCAGCGCGCGGAACAGCTGCGCGGCGCGCGCGCCGACGCGTACCAGCACGAAGTTGGCGGCCGAAGGGGCGCTCCACAGGCCGAGCCGGGAGAGGCCGGCGCGCAGGCGCGCGAGCTCCGCGACGGTGGCGCGCACGGCGCGGCGCATGTGAGCCTGATCGGCGAGCGCGGCCACGGCGCCGGCCTGCGCGAGCGAGTTGACGTTGAACGCCGGGCGCAGCCGGTCGAGCACCGCGGCGATCTCCGGGTGCGAGACCGCATAGCCGACGCGCGCGCCGGCCAGGCCATAGGCCTTGGAGAACGTGCGCAGCACGATGAGATTGGGGTGCGCGGTCACCCAGGGCAGCGACTCCGGCAGCCCGCACTCGCGCCCATACTCGTAGTAGGCCTCGTCCAGCACCACCAGGGTCGTGGGCGGAACGGCCTCGATCAGCCGCTGCAGCTCGGGCGCGAGCGCCCAGGTGCCCGTCGGGTTGTTGGGGTTGGCGATGAACAGCATGCGGGTGTCGGGCCGCAGCGCCGCGAGCATCGCCGGCAGGTCGTGGCCCAGCGGCATCGGGGCCGCGTGCGCCTGCGCCGCCACCTCGATCGCGCACGCCCCGGTCTCACGCACCACCAGCGGATAGATCGCGAAGGCGTACTGCGAATACACCGCGCTCGTCTCGGGGGACAGGAACGCCTCGGCCAGCAGCATCAGCAGGTCATTCGAGCCATTGCCGACGCTCAGGCACTCGGGATCCACCGCGAGGTGCCGTGCCAGGGCCTGCTTGAGCTCGTGGCAGCCGCCATCCGGGTAGAGCCAAACCTGCGCGAGCGAGCGCTGCATGGCCTGAAGCACCGCGGGACTGGGTCCATGAGGGTTTTCGTTCGAGGCGAGCTTGACGATGTCGCCGCTGCCCAGCTCGCGCTCCAGCTCGCCGATCGGCTTGCCCGGCTGGTACGGGGTCAGGGCGCGTACCGCCGACACCGCCAGTGTGCCCGGGTGCAGCGGGTCGACGGGGCCCGCGCCGGGACCGGGACCGGGATCGGGGCCGGGGCCGGCAGCGTGCGCGCCGTCAGGGCTCATCGGCGCCATCGTCCTTGGCGCTCATTCGCCGACCGCCCGCGGATAGGAGCCGAGCACGCGAAACAGCGAGGCGCGCTGCCGCAGCGCCTCCAGAGCCGAGCGCACCGGCGCATCCTCGGCGTGGCCCTCGATGTCGACGAAGAACACGTAATCCCAGCGCCGCCGCCGCGAGGGACGCGACTCGATGCGGGTCATGCTGATGCCGTGCTCGGCGAGCGGCTCGAGCAGACGGTGCAGCGCCCCGGGCGCGCGCGTGTCGCCCGCCGACAGCAGCAGCGTCGTGCGATCGGCGCCGCTCGGGGCAAGCAGCCGGCGTCCGAGCACCAGGAAGCGCGTGGCGTTGTCTTCGTGGTCCTCGATCTGGCGCGCCAGAACGTTCAGCCCGTACACCTCGGCGGCGGTTTCCCCGGCAATCGCCGCGCTGCCCTGCTCGTCGCGCGCGCGGCGCGCTCCCTCGGCATTGCTCGTGACGGCGACGCGCTCGGCCTCGGGCAGGTGCTCGGCCAGCCAGCCGCGACACTGGGCGAGGGCCTGACCGTGCGAACATACGCGCACGATGCCCTGCAGCGAAGGCATGCGGCCCATGAGGCAATGATGGATGCGCAGCTCCACCTCCCCGCAGATGTGCAGCGGGCTCACGAGAAAGCGGTCGAGGGTGTTGGTGAGCGTGCCCTCGCTGGAGTTCTCGATGGCCACGACACCGAAGTCGGCGTTGCCGGCCTCCACCTCCTGGAACACCTCGTCGACCGTGGCCAGCGCGAGCGCGCGCACCGAGTGGCCGAAGTGCTTGAGCACCGCGCTCTGTGTGAAGGTACCCTCCGGGCCGAGGAAGGCCACCTTCAGCGGCTCCTCCTGCGCGAGGCAGGCGGACATGATCTCGCGAAACAGGCGCAGGATCTCCTCGTTGCGCAGCGGCCCGCCGTTGCGCTCGAGGGCGCGGCGCAGGACCTGCGCCTCGCGCTCGGGGCGGTACAGATCCGCGGCGCCCCCGCTCTGCTGCTTGGACTGTCCGACGCGCCGCGCCAGCCGCGCGCGCTCATTCAGCAGCGCGTGCAGCTGCTCGTCGAGCGCATCGATGCGCGCGCGCAGCTCCACCAGCTCCGCGCTGCCTGCGGGCGCCGCCGCGGCCGCCGCGGCCGCTGCGGCCGGCGCTGCCGCCGCCGGCTGCGCCGCGCCCCCCTGCCCGGCAGCCACCGCGCGCGCATCGGCCCGCGTGCCGGCGCTGCGCTTGGCGGCCACCCGCGGCTCCGCCGGCCCCCCGCGGCGCGTGGCCATCGTCAGTCCGGGGAGCGCACCAGGCGCACCGACAGCACCCCGTCGATGCCGCGCAGACGCTGCAGCAGGCGCTCGTCGGCGCTGCCTTCGGCATCGATCAGCGTGTAGGCGTACTCGCCGCGCGAGCGATTGAGCAGCTCCGCGATGTTCAGCTGCGCACCGGCCAGCACGGTGGAAATCTGGCCGACCATGTTGGGCACGTTGTGGTTGGCGATGGCGATGCGGATCGAGCCCGACTGGCGCGGCAGCGCCGCCTCGGGGAAGTTGACGCTGTTGTGGATGTGGCCGTGCTCGAGAAAGTCGCGCAGCGCCTCGGCGGCCAGCACCGCGCAGTTTTCCTCGGCCTCGAGCGTGCTGGCACCCAGATGCGGCAGGGTGATCGCGCGCGCATGATTCTTCAGAGCGACGCTCGGAAAGTCGCACACGTAGGCATGCAGCCGCCCGCCCTCGAGCGCATCGAGCACCGCGGCCTCCTCCACGATCGGGGCGCGCGCGAAGTTCAGCAGCACCCCGCCCGGCCGCATGCGCGCGAGGCACGCGCGATCGAACAGCCCGCGCGTCTCCTGCACCAGCGGCACGTGCAGCGTCACCGCGTCCGAGCGGGCGCACAGGTCCTCCAGCGACAGCGCCTGCTGGACGCTGGAGGACAGCTGCCAGGCGCGCTGCACGGTGATCTGCGGATCGAAGCCGAGCACCTTCATACCGAGCGCCTCGGCGCTGTTCGCCACCCGCACGCCCACCGCGCCGAGGCCGACCACTCCGAGGGTGCGGCCCGGCAGCTCGAAGCCGACGTAGTTCTTCTTGCCGCGCTCGACCGCCTCGTCGATCGCACGGTCATCGCCGGACAGGCCGCGCGCGAAATCCCAGGCCTGGCAGATGTTGCGCGCCGCCAGCAGCAGCCCCGCGATCACCAGTTCCTTGACCGCGTTGGCATTGGCGCCGGGCGCGTTGAACACCGGCACGCCGCGCCTGCTCAGCGCCGCAACCGGAATGTTGTTGGTTCCCGCCCCGGCGCGCGCCACGGCCAGGAGCGAGGCGGGCAGCGTCATGCGCTGCATGTCCGCGGAGCGCACCAGGATGGCGTCGGGCTGCTCGACCTCGGGGCCGACCGCGTAGTGCGCGGCCGGCAGACACGCGAGCCCACGCTCACTGATGCTGTTGAGAGTGAGGATGCGGTAGCTCACGGAAAACCTGCCGGCGCGCGCCGCGCTAGCCGTGTCGGCGCGCGAACTCGCGCATGAACTGCGTCAGCGCCTGCACGCCCTCGAGTGGCATGGCGTTGTAGAGGCTCGCGCGCATGCCGCCCACCGAGCGGTGGCCGGCCAGGTTGGTCAGTCCCGCCTGCTGCGCCTCGGACAGGAAGGTCTTGTCGAGCTCGGGCTTGGCGAGGATGAAGGGCACGTTCATCCACGAGCGGCACGCCGGATCGACCGGGTTGCGATAGAAGCCGGACTCGTCGATGGTCCGGTACAGCAGCTGCGCCTTGGCGCGGTTGCGCTCCGCCATGACGGCCAGGCCGCCCTCGCGCTTGACCCACTTGAACACCAATCCGGCGATGTACCAGGCCAGGGTCGGCGGGGTGTTGGCCATCGAGCCCTCGGCGGCCATGCCGGCATAGTTCCACACCAGCGGGGTCTCGGTGCGCGCGCGCCCGAGCAGGTCCTCGCGCACGATCACCAGCACCAGGCCCGCCGGGCCGATGTTCTTCTGCGCTCCGGCATAGATCACACCGAAGCGGCTCACCTCGAGCGGGCGCGACAGCAGGGTCGAGGACATGTCGGCCACCAGCGGCGCGTCGAGCTGCGGAATGAAGGGGAACTCCACCCCGCCGATGGTTTCGTTCGGCGTGTAGTGCAGGTAGGCCGCGCCCGCGGCCAGTCGCCACTCGCTCTGTGGCGGCACCGTCGTGTAATTGCTCGCGGACGCATCGGCCGCGACGTTGACGCGGCAGTAGTGGCGCGCCTCGCCGATCGCCTTCGTCGACCAGCTGCCGGTGTTGACGTAGTCCGCGGCGCCGTCGGGGCGCGTCAGATTCAGCGGCACGGCGGCGAACTGCCCGGCCGCGCCACCCTGCAGGAACAGCACCTTGTAGTGCGCGGGCACGCCGAGCAGCTCGCGCAGGTCCGCCTCCGCCTCGGCGGCCAGCGCCAGGAACGGCTTGCTGCGATGGCTGATCTCCATGACCGACATGCCGCTGCCGCGCCAGTCGGTCAGCTCCTCGCGAACCTGCTCGAGCACGGCCAGCGGCAATGTCGCCGGCCCGGCCGCAAAATTGAATACGCGCACTGCTGGACCCTGTCGACCTCTGCGGTCGCACTGATGCAAATCTGAAAGACCGCGATTGTAGCAGGCGCGCGCGCCAGGCGTTTCCGGCCGCAGCGTCGCAGCACCCGCCGCTCAGGCCGACCCGCCCGTGTCCCCGCCGCCCTCGGCGTCGTGACCCGCGTGCGTGCCGCCCGGTGCCGACGCCGGCGCGGCCTCGGCATCGCCCTCGACGACACCGCTGATCGAAGCGGCAGCCTCGTCGTCGCCCGAGAGCTCCGCGGCGCTCTCGATCGCCTCGACGCGCTCGACGCCGGTGAGCCGCTCGCCCTCGCCGAGGCGAATCAGCCGCACGCCCTGGGTGTTGCGTCCCACCACCGAGATGTCCGCGACCGGTGTGCGCACCAAGGTGCCGGTGGAGCTGATCAGCATCAGCTCGTCCTGCGGCTGCACCTGCAGCGCGGCCACGGCCGCACCGTTGCGCTCGCTGGTCTGCAGCGCGATCACGCCCTGACCGCCGCGGCCGTGCCCGGGAAACTCCTCCAGCGGGGTCAGCTTGCCGTAACCGAGCTCCGAGGCGGTGAGAACGTGACCCTCGCCGAGCACCAGCAGCGCGATCACGCGCTGGGCCTCGCCGAGCCGCACGCCGCGCACGCCCGCGGCCTCGCGCCCCATCGGCCGCACCTCGTCCTCGTGGAAGCGGATGGCCTTGCCACCGCTGGTGCACAGCATGATCTGGCGGCTGCCGTCGGTGAGCGCCACGCCCACCAGATGATCGTCGCCGCGCAGATCCACGGCGATGATGCCGCTGGTGCGCGGCCGCGAGAACGCCGCCAGCGGGGTCTTCTTCACGGTGCCGCTGCTGGTGGCCATGAACACGAAGTGCTGCTCGTCGAACTGCTTGACCGGCAGCATCGCGCTGATCTTCTCGCCCTCCTCGAGCGGCAGCAGGTTCACGATCGGCTTGCCGCGCGAGCCGCGCCCCGCCTGCGGCAGCTCGAACACGCGCAGCCAGTAGACCTTGCCGCGATTGGAGAAGCACAGCACCGTGTCGTGCGTGTGCGCGATGAAGAGGCGCTCGACGAAGTCCTCGTCCTTGACCGCGGTGGCCGAGCGGCCGCGCCCGCCGCGGCGCTGCGCCTGGTAGTCGGAGACCGGCTGCGCCTTGGCGTAGCCGGCGTGCGACAGCGTCACCACCACGTCCTGCGGCTCGATCAGGTCCTCGGTGGACAGGTTGAGCTGGTCGCGGTTGATCTCGGTGCGGCGCGCATCCCCGTAGGCATCGCGGATCTGGATGATCTCGGCGCGCACCACCTCGGTGAGTCGCGCCGGGCGGGCGAGGATGTCGGACAGATCCAGGATCTGCGCGAGCAGCTCGCGGAACTCCTCGCTGATCCGGTTCTGCTCGAGGCTCGTCAGCCGGTGCAGGCGCATGTCCAGGATCGCCTGCGCCTGCGCCTCGGACAGGCGGTAGACGTCCGCGCCCTGCAGTCCCAGCTCCGCCGCCAGTCCCTCGGGGCGCGTGGCGACATCGCCGCTGCGCTCGAGCAGCTGCGCCACCGCGCCGGCCGCCCAGCTGCGCGCCAGCAGCGCGGCGCGCGCCTCCGCCGGGTTCGCCGAGGCCTTGATCAGCGCGATGATCGCATCGATGTTCGCCAGCGCGACCGTCAGGCCCTCGAGCAGATGCGCGCGCTCGCGCGCGCGGCGCAGCTGGAAGATCGCGCGGCGCGTGACCACCTCGCGGCGGTGACGCAGGAACGCCTCGAGCATGTCGCGCAGCGACATCAGCCGCGGCTGTCCGTCGGCGAGCGCCACCATGTTGATGCCGAACACCGTCTCCATCGGCGTCTGCGCGTACAGGTTGTTCAGCACGATGTCGGCGACCTCGCCGCGGCGCAGCTCGATGACCACGCGCATACCGTCCTTGTCCGACTCGTCGCGCAGCTCCGCGATACCGTCGATCTGCTTGTTGCGCACCAGCTCGGCGATGCGCTCGAGCAGCCGCGCCTTGTTGACCTGATAGGGCAGCTCCGTGACCACGATCGCCTGGCGGGCGGCGCCGAACTCCTCGAAATGCGCGCGCGCGCGGATCGACAGCCGACCGCGGCCGCTCTTGTAGGCGCTGACGATCTCCTGGGCGCCGTTGATGATGCCGGCCGTGGGGAAGTCGGGCCCCGGCACGTGCTGCATCAGGCCCGCCAGCGGGATCGCCGGATCGTCGATCAGTGCAATGCAGGCGTTGGCGATCTCCGTGAGATTGTGCGGCGGGATGTTGGTCGCCATGCCCACGGCGATGCCCGAGGAGCCGTTGACCAGCAGGTTCGGCACGCGCGTCGGCAGCACCGACGGCTCCTGCTCGGACTCGTCGTAGTTGGGCACGAAATCGACGGTTTCCTGGTCGATGTCCGCCAGCAGCTCGTGCGCCAGGCGCGACATGCGCACCTCGGTGTAGCGCATGGCCGCCGGCATGTCCCCGTCCACCGAGCCGAAATTGCCCTGCCCGTCCACCAGCAGGTAGCGCATCGAGAACGGCTGCGCCATGCGCACGATGGTGTCGTAGACGGCGACGTCGCCATGCGGGTGGTACTTGCCGATGACGTCTCCGACCACGCGCGCGGATTTTTTGTAGGGCTTGTTGTAGTCGTTGCCGAGCTCGCGCATGGCGTGCAGCACGCGCCGATGCACCGGCTTGAGCCCGTCGCGCACGTCCGGCAGCGCCCGCCCGACGATGACGCTCATGGCGTAGTCGAGATACGATTGCCGCATCTCCTCCTCGAGGCTGACCGGGACGATCTCGCGCGCGATTTCCGACACTCTGGGTGGCTCAAAGCTGTTGATTTAAGCCGAAAATTATATCACATGAGCCCTCACCGGCGAACGCCGACGCGGCGCCCCGGCGAACGCCGACGCGGCGCGGCCCCCGCTATACTGCCCCCATGAACTCCCCGGCGAGCAGCGCGGTCGATCCGCGCGAAGTGCACAAGTTCGACGTGCTCGCGCACGAGTTCTGGGACCCGCGCGGCGCCTTTCACACGCTGCATGCCCTGAATCCGCTGCGCGTGGCGTTCGTGGCCGAGCGCGCCCCGCTCGAGCAGCAGCGCGTG
>DATJSD010000020.1:0-14904 GCA_035504335.1 Steroidobacteraceae bacterium
TTCAGAAAGCCCGTCAGGTCAGGCAGCTGCTCGATCTCGGAGGCCATGACGACATCCTCGAGGGCGTACTGCTCGCTCACCGTGCGGCTCTGATGCATGAGGCCACCCGGGCGCAGCGGCCGTGTGCGCGCCACCGTCTGCCGCAGGACCTCGTGGCGGCCGATGAGGCGCGAGGCGAACTCGGCGGTGCCGCCGCGCTCGCTGGCCGAGCAGCGCAGGATCAATGTGTTGCCGCAGTTCTCGACGATGGTCTGCGCCTCGGCATCGCCGTAGGTGCCGCGCACCTGGGCGATGCTCTGCAGCCCGAGCACGCAGCGGCCCCCGAACTTGCGCAGCCGCGCGAGCGCATCCTTCAGCCCGTCGATGGCTCCCAGTGCGTCGAGCTCGTCGATCACGAACCACAGGCGCTGATCGCGCTGCGGGCCGCTCATCGCCTCGAAGATCGCCAGACGCATCCAGCTGCCGAGCAGCTGGCGCAGCGCGGCGATCTCGTTGGCCCGATAGGGCAGGAACAGCACGCCGGTGGGCTCGTGCACCCAGCGCCGGATGGACAGCGGCTCGCCGTGCGACTGGTCCGCCAGATGCTCCAGAGCGCTGGCATGCGCCGCGGCGATCGAGCGCACCGATTCGAAGAACTTGGCGTTGTCGCTGCCGAGGAACGGGGCGGCCGGCGTGCCGGCCAGCAGCACGCGCAGCTCCTCGATCGGCGCGAGGAACAGCAGGCGGTACAGGGGTGCGAGCTCGCGCTCGCCGAGCCGGTGCAGCTGGCGCAGCGTCGCGCCGATGAAGGTGCGCGCGTAGTGGCGCCAGTTTCGGTCCGGACCCTCCTGGTCGGGCACGAGCGAGCGCGCCAGCTGGTCGGCATCGTGCGGCTCGCGGATCTCGGCGAACAGATCCCAGCGCGCGGCGCGCGCGTCGAACGGATTGAGAATCCGGTCGGCGCGGCGTGGGTCGTGAAAGGCGTCCAGGTAGCTGCCGTCGGGGTCGGCGATGACGGCGCGGTCGCCGCGCGCGAGCGCTCCGGCGAGCAGCTCACGGATCGCGCTGCTCTTGCCGGTGCCGGTGGTGCCGAGGAGCTTGAAGTGCTTGGTCTCATCCGCGGCGGGCACCGGCTGTCCGGCCAGGGTCGGCCCGGCGAGGCTCGCGCCGCCGCCGCCGCCGGCGCCGCCGCTGCGGGCGCCGCCGCCGCCGGCGCCGGCGAGGAGCCGGGTGCCGCGAAGGTGCAGCACGCGCGGGCCGCGCGGCTGCGCCAGCATCCAGCCCGCGGCGGTGGCGAAGAGCACGTAGAAGATGACACTGAGCGGATAGGGCGCCCACACCGGTAGCGCCGCCGTCAGGGCGCTGCCGCCCAGCGTGGCGAGGATGCCGGCCGCGGCGGCCGTGGGCACGGCGAGGCCCAGGAGCGGCAGTACCGGCGGGCGGGGGCGGCGCGCGGTGCGCGCGCCCAGCCACAGCCCCAGTACGCACAGGGCGTAGATCAGCAGTAGCCCCGACCCGCCATGGCCCAGGCGACTCAGCACCGCGACTCCCTCGCGCTGCACGGGCGCCGACCGGCGGCCGACCCCTCGGAGCGCCGCGGCAGCGCGTGTGTGTGGATCTTCTCCCTACTGCCCCTGGGCCGGCGCTCCGTGGGCGATCATCGGCAGTGCCATGACCTCATCCTTCAGGCCGCCGGGACCGGCGTCCAGGCCGACCGCGTACAGGGTCTTCCTGTCCGGGCCGCCGAGAGTCGTGGAGATCACCGGGAACGGACTGGCGATGAGGCCCAGATACTGGCCGGTCGGGGAGAACACCTGCACGCCGCGCTCGCGGCCCTCGAAATACACGCGCCCGTCCGCATCGACCATGCCGCCGTCGTTGCCGCCGCCGGGAATGGTGGCGAACACGCGCTGGTTGGAGAGCGCGCCGTCGGCGCCGACGTCGAAGGCGAGAATCTTGCCGCCGCTGCCCACGTAGAGCGTCTTCTGATCATTGCTCAGGACGATGTCGTTGGGCTCGACGTCCCTGGTGCCGTACTGCGTGACGTGGCCCTGCGGATCGGAATAGAGCAGGCCACCCATGGAGAAATACACCCCGCCGCTGTCGAGCGCCGCGGGGCCGTCGATGCCGCCGCCGCCCATGCAGTCGAGGCTGTCGCCGTCGATGGAGTCGGCCAGGAGCTTGCGCTCGGGGGCGAGCTCCCAGATCGAGGACATCAGCGCCCGCTCGGCCACGAAGATCTCCCCGCTGTGATTGATGGCCAGACCGCCACCGCTGTCCGTATCGGTGTACACGGTCTCGGAATGACCGCTCGGGTAGAGCCTGACGACGGCGCTGTCGTCATTCTGTGCCATCTCGATGCTGCCGTCGGGTAGGGTGATGAGCCCATCGGCATTGTTGCCGTTGGCGACCCACACGATGGTCCACTCCGCGCCGGGGGCGACCACCCCGTCGATGCCATCGACGTGATAGGGAAACGGCGCCACCTGCACCGGGCCGCGCGGGCGCGCGCCGGCGTTGAAGGGTCCCTGCCGCCGCGCCGGTGGATGATGCCGCCGGCACATCGCGAGCAGTGCCTGCTCGCGCACGTCCTGCGGCGCGTGCATGCCCGGACCCGCGGGCTGCGGAAAGGGGGGGATCGGGATCTGAGCCATGGCGGCCGAGGTGCCCAGCACCGCCAGCGCCGTCGAGACACACGCACTGCTCCAGGATGTCATCGCCCGCTCCTTGGTCATCGTTTGGTTTTTCGAGCACCGGCCCCCGCGGCCGCACTCAGCGAGCCTGACGCCGGGGTCGCTCCCCGGCGGCGGCGCGCCCCGGTGCGCCGGCCTTGGGCGGGGCGGGACATTGAGTGCCGCGTATGGCCTGCGCCGCGCAGCAGTCGCGCTGACAGTAGCCGCCGGGAATGCTGTACTGCTTGTCCAGCACCTTCTGGAATTGCGGATAGATCTCCTGCACCCCGCCCAGCGCCACGCTCGTGGGGATGTGGTAGCGCTGCATCTCGTCGACGTCCGGGTTCTTGCCGGGCAGAAAGCGCGCCGCGTGATAGCCGTCGGAGAAGTCGGAGATGACTTCGGCCGGCATGCAGTCGTTGCCGCTCGGGATGCTGTAGCTGGGGCTGCCCGGCACGAGCTGGAAGGCGCGCGCGCGCGGGTAGGGCGCCCCCAGATAGACCGGATCGCGGATGACGAACAGCATCGTCAGCAGCTCCCCCTGGCGGTTGAGGAACATGTCGACGGTCGCCTGGTTGCTCTCGGGCGCATCGTTGCGCAGCATCCAGTTGTCCTTCATGTCGATGATGTGCACCGCCAGGGTATCGCCCTCCCAGTGCCCGCTGGCGAATCCGGCGTAGGTGTGCAGCGTCAGCGGCGGCGGGGGCGGATGGCCATTGACCCAGATGAGCTCCGGCTGCCGATCCGGCGTGCCGCTCATCTGCCACGCCTGCACGTCATTGCTGTCGAAGGCGGTGCCGATGGGGCTGATCTGGATGTTGAACGGGCCCTCGACGAAGTAATTCACCTGCCAGGTGGTGCACTCGCGATAGAGCTCATCCTGCTCGGCCGACGGATCGGCGGTCGCGGTCATCGCGCGGCCCTGATCGTTGAGCGGGATGCCCACGTAGTCCACCGGCGCGGGCCCCTCGGCCTGGTCGAGCTGGTCGGGGCTGTCGATCGGCCGCCAGTTGCCCGACAGATCGACCTGCGCGCTCGCGATCGAGGCGAACAGCAGCAGGCTCAGGCTGCTCAATCCCAGCAGGGCACGGCGCGGCGCTCTCATACACGACTCCTGCAGCGGCTAGCGGCGCGATGCCGGCAGGCTCCTGCCGGCATCGCGCCATTCAATGGCTCAGCGAGCACGGGCTCGGATCCCACTGCGTGGCGTCCGGCTGCTTCTGGAAGATGTCCTCCAGGATGTAGGGCACCTGCAGGTACGTGGGGTCATCCAGCGTGGTCGTGACCACGAGCCAGCGATCGCCCTCCGGGTCGGCGTTCACGGCCCAGTTCTCGCTCATGTGGGTCTCGCCACTGTAGGGGACACCGTTCTTGCGCAGCAGCCCCGGCTGCATGTCGGTGGTGGTCACCTGCAGCCACCCGTAATGCGCGCGCATGCCACGACGCGTCGCCGCGCCGACGAATCCCGGCCCTTCCTGGTACGGCATCCACTGCGCCACGGAGATGCCCTGCAGGCTCGGTGGCCCATGCATCTGCCCGGGTGTCGGAGCGAACCGCAGCAGCCGGGTCTGCATGCCCGCATCGATCTGCACCTGCAGGGTCTGCGGATCCAGCCAGCTGATGTGCAGATGCTCGGGCAGGCGCAGGATCGCCGGCGCGCCGTAGGCTTCGCACTGCTTGCCGGCCGCCTCGTCGGTCGAGCGATTCCAGGCGTCCGCGACCTCGCGCGCGTGCACGTTGATGGGGATGCCGACGTAGTTGCCGCGCTGGTTCACGACCACGCGGTACAGCCAGTCCTGCGTGATGATGGAGCCCCAATAGCCGGTCAGGTCCACCGGGGCCGCCTGCTGCGCGCTCATGGGATGCGTCAGCGCCGCACCTCGACCCGGCGGCTGCGCCCACGCCGCTGACGCGACCAGCAGCGCGCACGCCCCGAGCGCCCCGAGCGCCCCGAGCGCCCGGAGCCCCCCGAGCCCCCTGCGTTCCCCGAGCCGCGTCCCCGCGGCCGGCGTCGAGCGTCTCACGCCGCTATCCCCTTCTGCCGTGTGCCCGCATGCGCTTCTCGGCCGCCAGGCTGCGGTAGACCGCTTCCACGAAGTCCCGGGTGGTCCAGCTGCCGCTGCTCGAGCCCCAGCGGGTCTCATAGCCCTGGGCCGGATCGGCCGCCTGCACCTGTGAGAGGCTCCTGCCCTGATCGATCAGCGCCTGCACGCGATCCCTGATCGCCGAGAGCATGTCCCGGTAGGTCACCAGATCCACCTGATCGGCGACCGGACCGCGCTCGGGGATGATCCAGGTGCCGCCGTCGTTCGTGACCACCGGAAAGGCGCCCACGACCAGCGTGTTGAGCACCTGGTTGACCGCGGCGAGCTCGCCCTCGATGCTGCCCCCGTGCGCCAGATCGATGACCGGGAAGTGCGTGTTGTCGAAGATCGCTCCGGTCACCACCACATTGGCGTAGCGGAACAGCACCACGCTGTCCGACTGCGAGTGCGCGGGCGGCATGCTCACGACCTGAATGGGCTCATTCACGTCGAAATTGAACTCCGGCCGCGTGAAGGTATCGGTGGGCAGCGACTCGCCCAGCGAGTAGCCGTTGCCGGCATCGGACTGCGGCCCGCTGGTCATCTGCTCGATGACGCCGAGCCGCGCGATGATCGGGGCGCGGCGGCTGTCGAGCGCGGGGATGCTGCGCTCGTGATTCGCGGCCTGCAGCAAGGGTGCCCAGCCCACCTCCAGGCTCAGGCCGGCATCCGAGAGCGCGCCGTTGCCGCCCGTGAACTGCGGGTCAGCGCTGGTGTCGATCACGTAACGGATCGGCTCGCCGGTGATGCGCCTGATCTGCGAGAGCACGGCCTGGGCATCCTGCGCAGGCCCGGTGTCGACCACGATCACCCCCTCCGGGCCGCTCTCCACCGCGATGTTCAACCCCTCGACGGTGAACATGTACAGGTGCGCTCGCAGCTGCATCACGCTCACCGGGCCGGCGGGCGCCTGGGCGGGTGCCGGCGCGGGAGCTGACGATGCGGCGGCGGCCGAGTCGGCTGCCGCGGGCTCGGCGGCGGCCGAGCGTGCCGCCGGCACACACACCGGGACGCACAGCAGCAGCGCGACAGCTGCCCGAAAGAGCGGGTTCTTCGTCGATATCATTATCACGCCCGTCACTGTTCCGTGACACCCAAGCGCGTGGCCCGCGGGTGGCGGCCTGCCCCCAAGCGACCCCCCGAGATCGCGAGCCTGCATTAGACAACCGCCGGCGGCGCAGTTCAACCCCGCGCCGTCGGGGGCGCGCGCCGATCCGCTGCGATCGCTCGAGCGTCAGGCGCTGTCCTGGCGCTGAGGCATGAATCCCATCACGATGCCGCTGAGGGTGCTGCCCGTCATCATGAAGGTGACCCCCAGCACGATGAGCGCGCTGAGCAGCAGGGTGTGGGGCCGCTGGCCGGCCGCCGCCAGGATCCCGAGCACGGTCGCGGTGAGACCGGCGGCCAGCTGCACGCCGGCCGAGCCGGATGCCATCTCTCCGGCGAGCAATTCGGCGAGGCTGCGCGCGGCGGATCGCCGCGCAGGGGTCTGCAGCACGAACAGGCGGCGCACCGAGCCGCTGCCGAGCACCAGTGATGCGCCGAAGACGATGATCGCGACCGCGCTCAGCGCCGCGGCGGCGACCCCCACCAGCGCCAGTATGCCGAGCACCACGCCGGCCATGCCGCCGAGGAACATGATCGACATGCCGCCGTTGTCGTCGATCGGCGTGGAGCTGGCCAGCGCCGACCGGGACAGCGCCTTCAGGACCATCTCGTATTCGGACAGCAGGGTGCCCGCCTGGATCAGCATCGCCGCTCCGAAGACGATCACCGCGATCGCGGTCAGTTGCTCCGGACGAAAGCCGCTCAGGCCGACAATGGCGATCACCGCCGCGGCGATGCCGCCGATGGCGTCCATCAGGCCGCCGAAGGCGCTCGCCGATCCGCTCGCTTTGCTCTCAACGAATGTCGTGCTCATGACCGTGTACCTCGGGCAGCTCAGCTGTGCGCGCACGGTAGATGGCCCCGCGGGGTGAGGGGCAGGGCTGCGGGCCCCGGAACCGCCCGGCCGCCGTCCTACAGGTCGTAGGATTCATGTCCGTGATCGCGGCCGCGGGCGCCGGGTGCCCGCGTCATCGGCCCCGTAGAGCCTGAGGAACAGCCGCACGCCGCGCGCGGCGTGCCGGCGCAGCTCCGCGCGCCCCACCTGCCGGTAGCGCAGCGTCGTCTCGATGCGCAGGAACCCCTGCCACAGTCCCACCAGATCTCCCGCCGCCGCGAACGCATCCGCCACACGCAACCGTCCCTGTGCAACGCCGGTGCGGATCAGCCTGATCAGCGTCGCCCGTGCCCGCCCCGGTCCGGCCTCGAAGCAGCGTGCGGCCAGGTCCGGATAGCGTTCGGCCGCCCCGGCGAGCAGCCGTTCGAACTGCAGCCGCTCGGGGTCGGTGAGGAAGCTCAGCAGCCGCAGTCCCAGGCGCTTGAGCCGCGTCTGCAGGTCCAGCCCCGCCTCCTCGATGAGCTCGCGGTCTCCGAGCACGCGCGCGGACTCGGTGCGAATCACCGCCTCCAGCAGGGCGCTGCGATCGACGAATCTGGCGTACAGCGTCGCCTTGGAGACGCGGGCGCGCTGGGCGATCTCGCCCATCGTGACCCCCTCGTAGCCCTTTGCCAGAAACAGCCGCCGGGCTGCCGCGAGCAGCGCGGCGCGCTTGGCCGGATCGATCGGACGACCGCGGCGGGCACTCCCGGGCCGGCCGGGTCCGCGCGGCGCGTGGGCGCGATTAGCGCTGACTCCAGCCACCGCCGAGCGCCTCGTAGAGCGACACCAGGTCGCCGGCCAGCGCGCCCTCGCTCTGTGCGAGCTGCATGCGGGCCTGCAACGCCGCGCTCTCGCTGGTGAGCACCGGGCCGATATTGACCAGCCCCTGCTGGAACTGCTGGCGCGCGATGTCGGCGGCGGCCTGCGCGTCGCTCGAGGCCGCGCGCAGGGCCTGATCCTTCTTCAGCTCATCACCGTAGCGCGTCAGCGCGTCCTCGACATCCCGCAGCGCGCCGAGGACCGTGCTCTGATAGGCGTAGAGCGCCTGTCGATTCTGCTCCTCGGCGATGCGCACGCTGGCCTTGCCGCGTCCCGCGTCGAACAGCGGCGCGCTGAGGCCCCCCGCGACGTTGTACTGGCGGCTGGCAATGTCGAGCAGATGCTTCAGGTCCACGGACACCAGATCCACCGCGCCCGTGAGACTGATCTTCGGATACAGCGCATCGATCGCGACGCCGATGCGAGCGCTCGAGGCGGCCAGTGCGCGCTCGGCGGCACGCACATCCGGCCGCCGGCGCAGCAGCTCCGAGGGCAGGCCCACGGGTATCGCCGGCGGGGGCGGGGGCAGCGCGCGCGGCGCCGACAGCTGAGCCTGCAGGGCCTCGGGCGTCTCACCGACCAGCACTCCGAGGGCATGGATCTGCGCCTGCAGGGCGCTGTCGAGGTCCGGCAGCGCCGCGCGCGTCTGCTCCAGCTGCGCCGCCTGTGAGCGCACCTGCTGCTCGGTCACGAAGCCGTAGCGCCGGCGCGCCTGCTGCAGGCGCAGCAGCTCGCGCTGCCGCTGCACCTCGTCGTTGGCGATGCGGATCTCGCCCTGCAGGGCGCGCAGCTCCCAGTAGTCGTTGGCGACCTCGGCGGCGATCGCGACCTCGCTGTCGCGCTGGCTCCACACCGCCTGCTCGGCCTGTGCCTCGGCGGCCTGCATCGAGCGGCGCACCCCGCCGAACAGGTCGAGCTCCCAGGAGGCATCGAAGCCGAGCGAATAGGTGGTGATGTTGAGCCCCGGCAGCGTGAAACCGCTGCTCGCCCCACTGCTGCCGCCGCCGCTGAACAGGCTGGTGAACTCGCTGATCCCGGAGTTCTTGCTCAGGTGCAGGGCATCGACGCTGGCATCGCCATTGATCTGCGGAAAGCGCGCCGCGCCCGCGATGATCAGCTCATCGCGCGCCACGCGCACGCGGGAGGCGGCCGCCTGCAGATCCAGGTTCCCGTGCAGCGCCTGCGCGATCAGCCCGCTGAGCTCGCCGTCGTGAAACTGCGTCCACCACGCGGCGAGCGCCGCCGGGGGCGGCTGTGCCCGCGCGGCGGGCAGCAGGCTCGCGGCCGCGAACCTCGCCGGCAGTGACATGCGCGGCGGCGCATGATAATCCGGCCCGAGCGTGCAGGCGGCGGGCAGCGTCGCGCCCAGCAGCGCGAGCAGGCTGGCGCGCACGCGCCGGCGTCTCATGGGCGGCGCCTCGCAGGGCACCTCATAGGGACCTCGCCGGGAGCTCACAGCGTGGTCTCGCTCGGGCCGTGATGTGGCCGCGCGCCGCGCATGAGAAACACCAGCGGCAGGGACAGCAGCGTCACCCACAGCAGCACGTGGAAGACCTCGATGTAGGAGAGCATCTGCGCCTGCTGCTGCAGGTTGCGATAGATCTCACCGAGCGCCTCGCCGTGCGCCGCGCCGCCCTGGCCGGCCAGTGAGCGCGTCAGCTGCTGCACGGCCTGGTTGTAGTTCGCATCGAGCGGATTGAGGCGATAGGCGAGCAGCGATTGGTAGCGCTGCGAGCCGCGCGCGAGCAGGGTCTGCACCACGGAGATGCCGATGGTGCCGCCGAGGTTGCGCACCACGTTCATCAGGCCGGAGGCCTGGTTGTTCTCCTGCGGCCGCAGCCCCACGTAGGCCACGGTGGTGAGCGGGATGAACAGGAACGGCAGACCGACCGACTGCAGCATGCGCACCCCGGCGGCGTCGAAGAACGACATCTGCGTGGACAGATGCCCCATCACCCAGAAGGCGAACACCTGGGCGCCGAATCCAAAGGCCACCAGGTAGCGCGCATCGATGCGGTTGCTGAGGATGCCGACCAGCGGCATCACGATGATCGTGGCGACGCCGCCGGCGGTCAGTGCGAAGCCGGCGTTCTCCGCCGTGTAGCCGAGCACCTCCTGCAGCAGCTGCGGAATGAACTGCGTGGTGCCGAACAGCACGACCCCCAGGGCGAGAAACAGCACCTCGGCGATCGCGAAGTTGCGGCGCCTGAACAGGTGCACGTTGATGAGGGGCTTGTCCTGCATGAGCTCCCACGGCACCAGCGCCAGGAACGCGATGCCTCCCACGATCGCGAGCCAGGTGATCATGGGCGAGGCGAACCAATCCGCCTCCTGTCCCCGATCCAGCGTCACCTCCATGAATCCGAGCGCTATGGCGACGAACGCAAAGCCGATGTAGTCGATGCGCACGCCGCCGGCTCGCAGCGCCGCCGTGTGCTCACGCAGCGCGCGCGGCTCGGCCACCAGCGCGCTCACCAGCCCGAGCGAGGCGATGCCGATGGGAACGTTGATGAGGAACACCCAGTGCCAGGAGAAGTCGTCGGTGATCCAGCCGCCGAGCGTCGGGCCGAGAATCGGGGCGACCACCACCACGATGCCGTAGGCGGCGAAGGCCATGCCGCGCTGGCTGGGCGGAAAGGTGTCCGCGAGCATCGACTGCTCGACCGTCTGCAGTCCGCCCCCGCCGAGCCCCTGGAATACGCGCGCGATGATCAGCACGGTGAGGTTCGGCGCGAGCCCGCACACCAGCGAGGAGGCGGTGAACAGCGCCACCGAGAGCATGTAGTAGCGCTTGCGGCCGAGCACGTCCGCCAGCCAGCCGCTCGCCGGCAGGATCACGGCGTTGGCCACCAGGTAGCTGGTGAGTATCCAGGTCGCCTCGTCGTAGCTGACCGCGAGCCCGCCGGCGATGTTGCCGAGGGATACGTTGGCGATGGAGGTGTCGAGCACCACCATGAAGGTGGCGATGGAGATGACCGCGACGATGCTCCAGGGATTGCGATCGCCCGCGACCGAGCGCGCGGGGGTCCAGCCGATATCCTGAGGCCGGGCGGACACTTTCAGCCGCCGCCCGCTCGGGTGGCGCGCACGCCGATCGTGGCGCTCACGGGGGTCCCCCGCGCACCTGCACCGTGACGTCCACGCTCATGCCGGGCCCGAGCGCATAGCGCGAGTCACTCGGCGAGTCGATGAGGATTTTCACCGGCACGCGCTGCACCACCTTGACGAAATTGCCGGTCGCGTTCTGTGGCGGCAGCAGCTCAAAGGCCTGACCGGCGCCGCGCTGGATGGAGTCGACGTGGCCGGTGAAGTGCACGTCCGGGTAGGCGTCGATCTGCAGGTAGGCGCGCTGGCCGGGGCGCATCAGCGCGAGCTGCGTTTCCTTGAAATTCGCGGTCACCCAGATGGCGCGCGGCACGATGTCCAGCAGCTCCTGGCCGGGGGTGACATAGTCGCCGACCGCGACCGCGTCGTGCGCGACCGTGCCGGCCACGTCGGCGTGAATCTGCGTGTAACCGAGATTCAGGCGCGCCTGCTCGAGCTGCGCGTTGGCGGTGGCGAGCTGCGCCTGCGCGTTGGCGACCTGGGCGCGTGCCGCGGCGATCTGCTCGATGGCGCTGTCGACCGCGCGCTCGCTCGCCTGCTGCTGGGCGGCGAGGTTGCGAGCCGTGGCCTGCGCCTGATCGAACTCCTGATTGGACACCGCCGCCGGGAAAGCCTGTCGCAGGCCCTGGTAGCGGCGCAGCTGCGCGGCCGCGTTCGCGGCCTGCGCGGCCGCACCGGTTTGATCGGCGCGCGCGCGCGCCAGCGCCGCCTCGCTGACCATCACCTGCGTGTGCGCGTCGGCCAGTTGCGCCTCGACCTGCTGCACCTGCGCCTGGGCCTGGGCGTAGCGGGCCTGCTCGTCGGCGGGGTCGAGCTGCACCAGCACCTCGCCGGCGTGCACCGCCACGTTGTCGTTGATGTAGACGCGCAGCACCCGGCCGGTGATCTGCGGGGATACGTGCACCAGATGCGCATCGATGAAGGCATCGTCGGTGCTCTGGTAGTTGCGCGCATGCAGCCAGTAGAGCCATGCGCCCGCCAGCACCACCACCACGACGCACGCAAGGATCAGGAAGAAGCGCCCCCGGCGCCGCGGTTTGCGCGGCGGTGTATTCTCGGGCGCCGGGGTCGCCTGCCGCGCCTGCGGTGCTGCGGAGGCGGCGGCTGTCGGCTGCTCGGTGGCCACGCGGGAGGTCCTCCGTTGTCGGTGATGGAAGGCTGCGGGGCCCGCGAAGATAACAGACGACGTCGTTCAGTAACAGCGGTGCGCGGCCGCCGCGCGCGCCTACACCGGGGTCGGGGTCTGGGAATTCCATGAGCGGATATGTCTTTCGGGATCCGGCACTCGGCCCGCGGAACTTCGCGGCACCCGAGGATCGTGAACCGGTGCTCAAGGGACAGCTCGATCTGTTCGCGCACTCGCAGAGCACGATCCTGCAGAACGATCTCACGGATGCGGTGCTGGAACGCGACCGCGCGCGAGTCCATCAGCTGCTGGAGCGTCTGCGCGCGCTGGCCCCCGGGCATCCCGCGCTGCCTGCATTCGGAACGCTGCGCGCGGCGCTGGAGGCCTGGCCTGCGAGCACCCGGGCGTGTGCGGCCGATGCGCACGCCGCCGCGAGGGCCGTCGAGTGGCTCGACTCGGCGGTGGCCCCGGCCGCGGCGGGTGCCCTGGGGGCCGCGGCGGCGGCCTTCATGCGCTCGCTATGGCACGAGCTCGGGGTCGCGGTCGCCGCCCGACCCTACGATCCGGCTCACCCCCGGGCGCACTTCGCCTACTGCCATCTGCGTGCCGGAGATGCGCGCGCGGCCCTGCAGGGCCTGACTACGATCGCAGGATATGAGCTCGATCCGTTCGTCCTGCAGTGGCTGATCCTGGCGCAGCACGCGGTGTCGGGATGGCATGCGTGCCGGTCGGCATTTTTTACCCTGGCGCTCACGGCCCCGCAGCATCTGCCCGCGATCCTCGAGATGCTGGGCGATGCGAGCGTGGAGGCCGACTGGGAGCGCTTCTGGACCGATTGTCTCTGGCTGGATCAGCGGGACGAGAGGGCCGGCGCGTGGTTTCCCGCCTGGTATCTGATCGAGCATCCCGCGACCCGCCCCGGCCAGGTGCCCGGGGCCGAGAGCTCCGAGGCCGCATGCGCGCGGGCATTTCGAGCCATGCGAGAGCTGCTGGCACTGGAGCGCGCCGGCTATGGCGCGCCGCTGGTGGCGGCGCGCGCGCAGCTGCGCCAGATCGACACGCGCCTGTTCGAGCATTACATGAGTCGCCGCGCGGCGCCCGCCGCGGCCCCATAGTCGAACCCGGGTGAGCGGAGGATCGTCGGCGCGGGCGCGGCCGCGGGCGCGCGCGAGCCGCGGATCAACGACGGTGCAGGACGGTGCAGGACGGTGCGGGCTCGCTCCCCCTATTGCGCGAGTGGCTCGATGCGCAGCATCGCGCCCTGATCCTCATCGGTGAGCACATAGAGATCGCCGCCCGGCCCCTGGCGCACATCGCGAATGCGCTGTTGCAGATTCTCCAGCAGATGTTCCCGGAGAATCAGCCCACCGCTGGCGTTGAGCACGAGACGCTCGAGGCGATGATATTTCAGCGAGCCGACGAAGATGTTGCCCTTCCACTTCGGAAACTGGTCCCCCGTGTAGAACGCCAGGCCCGAGGGGGCGATGCACGGCACCCAGATGAGAAAGGGCTGGGTGATTCCCGGCAGGTAGCCATTGAGGTAGCCCGGATTCACGGCAGAAGGATCACCGAGCGCAATGGGGCCGCCGATATGATCGCCGCTGTAGTCGTAGCCGACACCCACGATGGGCCAGCCATAATTCGCACCGGGCTCGAGGGCGATGAGCTTGTCGTCATCCTGCGGGCCGTTTTCATCCTCCCAGATCCCTCCGGTGGATGGATCGAGCGCCATGCCGAGGATATTGCGGTTGCCCATGGTGTAGATCTCCGGCCTGTAACCGGGCTTGCCGACGAAGGGGTTGTCGCGGGGAACGCTGCCGTCGGCGTTCAGGCGTAGAATCTTGCCGTCGTCGCTGGTGGGGTCCTGTGCGGCGCCACCTCTCGAATGGGCGTATTTCCCGGAAAGCGCCGGAGTGTTGGGTGCGCCGGTGCTCACATAGAGCTTGCCGTCCCGACCGAAGACGAGCCTTACGCCGGAGTCCTGGGCGATGAGGCCGCCGCTGTCGTCGACGATGGTGTTATCGAGGAATATATCGTGAACGTGCGTCAGCGCATGGCCGTTCCAGACGCCACGCGCGACGGCATCGATCATCGTCTTGCCCGGGCCCTTGGGCCCCATGATGGAGGCCGGTGCACGCACACCCATCGGCACGTCGTTGGGACCGAGGTCGGGGCCGGGCTTGTTGTAGGCGAGATAAACGTAATGATTGCGGGCAAAGTCGGGATCCAGAGCGATGTCGAGCAAGCCGCTGATGCCCTTCGCGTACACGCGCGGCACACCGGAGATGGGATGGGGATCGAGCACGCCGTTGCGAACGATGCGCAGGCGACCGGGGCGCTCGGTGACCAGAATCGATCCGTCGGGCAGGAAGGCCATGCCCCATGGATGGACCAGGTTTTTGGTGACCACGACGACGCGAAAGTCCGTGCCGAACGTGTGGTAAGTGAACGGACCGGGGCCGAGGACCGCGGCCGGCGGGCGCTGGGCATGGGCGACTGCGAGCAGAGCGGAAAGTCCGGCTACGATTCCAAGGCAAAGTATCAGGCGCGACAGGCTCGCGGCAGTTTTCATCGATGGATCCCCCGACGAACGTGCAAGTAGCTTTCCAGGCGAGTGCTGTTATATAGGCCCGGCATGAATTGGACAAGCAAAAGAAGCAGCGCGGCTCATCGGCGACGCCCGTAAGTGCATCCCGGGAGGGCCGCGCTGGGCCCGCGCGCCTTGGCCGGCGCCCGCGCGGATAGGAGATGGCGCGGTACGATCGGCGCGATGTTGTAACGTTCCTCGTCGGGAGTCACAAGACTCTGCAGGCGCCCCGGAAATGTTCCGGCGCAGCGTCCGATGTTCTGCGCGCATGAGCGCGGCGCGCGGATTAACGACCTGCGCGGCCGTGCCACAGCGCCAGCGCGCAATGCCGAGCTATGAGCCTGAAGTCGTCGGTGGCGTCTCACCCGGTGCGGCACCGGTCCCAGAAATGTCCCAAAGGGGCTCGAGAGCGACCATTAAGATCTGCCTGCAGGTAGCGCCCTTCCTCGAAATCCTCGTCGAGAGCCGCCAGCGCGTCGTGAAAGATCTTCTCGTTGAGCAGGCCGCGAAACGCCGCGAGCCCGATCGCATCAATCAATTCGACGCGA
>DATJSD010000021.1:0-2362 GCA_035504335.1 Steroidobacteraceae bacterium
CGGCCGAGGCGATGCGCGTGCACGGGCCGCACTCTATATCCGAATCCGGTACGCGTCACGCGATGAGCACGGCGCGCCGCCACTCGCGTACGCAGTCCGCGCGGGCGACCCGGGCGGCGCGCAACTTTTACAACGCGGCCAGGCGGCGGCTCAGCGGCGCGCTCGCCCGCCGCACGCCGCGCTGATCAGGGTTCGTCCACGCATCCGGGTTCGCCCACGCATCAGGAGACGTCCACGCAGCGGAATCCGGCGAAAACATACGGGTAATGCGGCTGGAACCAGTTGCGGAACGAGCGCCGCAGCAGCGTGCGCGCCGTGTGGCTCGAGCCGCCTTTGAGGACGAAATGCCGCCCGTCGAAGAAGTTGGCGGAGTAGCCTGGATAGAACCCTGCCGCACGAAAGCCCGCGAAGGGCTCGAATACGCTGCGCGTCCACTCCCAGCCATTGCCCAGCAGACCCAGCGCACCGCATGCGCTGGCACCGCGCGGATGCGCGTGCACCGGCATGGGATCCCAGCGTGCAAAGTCGAAATTGCCGTGCTCCGCGTCGGCGGGGGCATCACCCCAGGGGTAGCGCGTCTCGTCGGCGCCGTACGCCGCGCGCTGCCACTGTGCCTCGGTAGGCAGCTGGCGCCCCGCCCAGCGCGCGTAGGCCGAGGCCTCGGCGTGGCTGACGTATACGGGCCAGTCGGCCTGGAACGGAATCAGATCGGTGCGCGAGTACAGCAGCCAGCCGTCACGCCCGCGGTACCACGCGGCGGGGTGCTCCACCGCGCTGCTCGTGCGCCATCGCCAGTCATCCGCGCTCCAGTAGCGAGGCTGCGCATAACCACCGGCCTGGATGAATCGCAGGAACTGCGCGTTGGTCACCATGTACCGGTCGATGCGGAAGGCCGGCACGGCGACCCGGTGCGCATCGAATTCATTGTCCCAACCGAAGCCACCGCGGCTTCCCAGCAGCACTTCGCCCGCCTCGACCCCCACCGTCTGGTAGTCGGGCTCGTGGTCGCGCGCCGACAGCGCGCGTACCGTGCGCGCGAGCGGCAGACGGTTGAGCAGGTACGCCAGCGTTTCCGCATGCATCCAACGGTGCTCGACGGCCGCGTGCAGGTGCGTGCGCGTCCCGGCGTCGTTTGGCCCGCCGAGGGCCCGCGTGAGCCACGCATCCACGCGCAGGCGCGTGCGCCGGCCATAGGCCCGGATCTCATCGAGCGGCGGCCAGTCCTCGGGCCGGTCGCGGGGCAGATCGTCATTCGTCGGATCGATGCCGAGGGCGAACAGTCGATCCATTGGATCGACGAGCTGCGGGCCGCCCTCCCCGCGCAGCAGCAGGTTGGCATCAAACGCTTCCAGATGCCCGAGGTAGAAGGCGAGGCGATGCCGCTCGGCAATGGGCCGCTCGAACAGCAGCGCCTGCGGGACGGCCGCGAACAGCCCATCGGTCCAGCGGCGCGCACGCGCCAGCTCCGCGACCAGCGGCGCGAGCTCACCGACCATGCTGTCACCGAAGTCGAGCATGCTTCCCCGGCCGATAACGGCAGATTGAGCGGCCGCGCTCCCCCCGCCCGAAACGGCAGAGGCGAGGATTCTACCCATGGCGCTCGTTTGAGATAATCCCGGAATGTGCTGAAGTCACGCAAGACGGCTGAAGGCAAAAGGAGAAGCCGATGGCAACGTCACTTTACGAGCTCAGCGTGCCGACCTTCCTGCAGACCGTGAAGGCCATGGGGGGTGTCCTCGACCGCGCGGCCAGGCACTGCGCCGAGACCGGCGCCGACCCGGAGCAGTTCGTGCGAGCACGGCTCTTCGACGATATGGCGCCCTTCCATTTCCAGATCGAAGCAGCGTGGCATCATGCCGTGTGGGGGCTGGAGGCCGTGAAAACCGGTGTGTTCGCCCCGCCCGCACTGGTCGGGCCGGTTTCCTTCGCTGACCTCCGGGCCATGATCGGCAAGGCGGAAACGATGCTGGAGGCGTTCACCCCCGACGAGGTCAACAGCTGGGCGGGCAGGAACCTGGACCTGCAGATTGGCCCGCGCAGGCTGAGCTTCACGTCGGAGACCCTGATTCTTTCGTTTTCACTGCCCAACTTCTATTTCCACGCCGTCACCGCGTACGACATACTGCGCAGCCGGGGGGTGCCGATCGGAAAGCGCGATTACGAGGGTCGACTGCGCACGCGGACGGCCTAGAGGCGGCCTAGAGGGGTGAGCGGTCATGGCAGAAGGCGCCGTTGGCGGGCACCTTTGGAGATGCCATCACGGCGGTCGCCTGGAAGAAAAAAGCCCGCTTGGTATCTGGTTTGCAGTGAAGACCGGATGATAGATCCCGAGACAGAGAGCTGCATGGCGAAGCGAATCGCC
>DATJSD010000022.1:0-10682 GCA_035504335.1 Steroidobacteraceae bacterium
CCGCGCCCGCGCCGCCCGCGCCGATCACCACGACCGCGGTCGCAAGACCCGCGCGTGGCGCCGCCGGAGCGCGCACGTGATCGAGACCAGTGGCTATGCGCGTACGCGCCGCACGCTGTCGGCGACCGCGCAGCTGCTCTCGGTGCTCAATCTGGACGGTCCGCTGCTGGTGGCGCTGGGGCTGCTGGCGGTCTACGGGCTGATCATCCTCTACAGCGCCTCCGGGCAGAGCGTGGACACGATCCTGCGCACGGTGATGCGCCTGGCGCTCGGCACGGCCGCGATGCTGGCGCTGACGCATGCCAAGCCGCACGTACTGCGCCGCCTGGCACCGTGGCTGTATACGCTCGGCATCGTACTGCTGGTCGTGGTGGCCGCCGTCGGCCACATCGACAAGGGAGCACAGCGCTGGCTGAACCTGGGTCTGTTCCGCTTTCAGCCCTCCGAGATCATGAAAATCGCCGTGCCCATGCTCGCGGCGTGGTTTCTGCACGAGCGCGCATTGCCGCCGGACTGGAAGTCTCTGCTGGCGCTCGCACTGATCATCTTCGTGCCGGCGGGCCTGGTGGCGATGGAACCGGACCTCGGTACCGCCGCGCTGATCGCCGCGAGCGGGGTACTGCTGGTCCTCATGGCCGGGCTGTCGATGCGCGTGGTGGTGGTGGCGCTGGCGGCCGCGGCGGGCTGTGCGGTGCTCGGCTTCAAGTTCCTGCACGGCTACCAGCGCGAACGCGTACTGACCTTCCTCAACCCGCAGACCGACCCGCTCGGGGCGGGCTATCACATCATCCAGAGCCAGATCGCCATCGGCTCGGGGGGCGTGTTCGGCAAGGGTTGGATGAACGGCAGCCAGGCGCAGCTGGATTTCCTGCCCGAGCGTTCCACCGATTTCATCTTCTCGGTGGTCGGCGAGGAATTCGGACTCATCGGGCTGCTGGCGCTGCTCGCGCTGTACCTGTTCATCGTGTCACGCTCGCTGTGGCTCGCGACGCAGACCCACGACACCTTCTCGCGCCTGCTTGCCCTGAGCCTGGCGCTGACGTTCTTCGTGTACGTGTTCATCAACGCCGGCATGGTGAGCGGCCTGCTGCCGGTGGTCGGGGTGCCGCTGCCGCTGGTGAGCTACGGGGGAACTTCCGTCGTGACCCTGCTGACGGGCTTCGGTATCCTCATGGGCCTCTACTCGCATCGCAAACTGGTGGACTCCTGAGGTGGCCTCGGGTCTGGGCACACGGCTCTGGTGGCTCGCGTTGGCAGCAGGCGCGGGCACGGCCCTGGCCGCACCGGGCCATGCCGCATCCGCGCCGGCTTCCGCGCCCACCGCGCCCACCGCGCCCACAATCGCACCGGCATCCGCGCCCACAACCGCGCCCGCCGCCATCCTGCCGGCGCCTGCGGCATCGGCGGGCAAGCCGGCGCCGAGCCCCACCGACCTGCCGGCCTTCGACCTGACGCGCCCCGAGATCCGCTCCTACATCCAGCAGGCACGACGGCAGGGGCTCTCTGCCGGGCGCGTCATCGCCGCGCTCCGGGCCGCCGAGCCGCAGCCGCAGATCATCGATGCGATGAATCGGCCGGCCGAGAAGACGCTGCAGTGGTGGGAGTACCGCGCGCACATGCTGACCCCGGTGCGCATCGAGGCCGGAGCCCAGCTGTGGCGCGAGCACAAGGAGCTGCTCGATCAGATCGCCATCGAGTACCAGGTGCCGCCCGAATATCTGATCGCCGTGCTCGGGGTGGAGACCCTCTACGGGCGCTTCATGGGGCACTATCGCGTCATCGACGCGCTCGCGACCCTGGCGTTCGACTACCCGCCACGGGCCGACTATTTCCGTCACGAGCTGACCGACTTCCTGCTGCTGGCGCACGAGCAGCGCCTCGATCCGCTGCGCGTGCGCGGCTCGTACGCCGGGGCGATGGGCGCGCTGCAGTTCATGCCCTCCAGCTACCGCAGGTACGCCGTCAGCCTGCGGCACGGCCCGCGTAGCGACCTCTGGGATGACTGGGGTGACATCTTCGCCAGTACCGCCAATTTCCTGCATCAGGCGGGCTGGCAATACGGGCAGCCGGTGCTCGCCGAGACGCGCTATGCCACCGATCCCAACCTGCTGGCGCCCGATCGCCTGCAGCTGCCGGCGACGCTCGGGCAGCTGCGCGCGCGCGGCCTGACCGTCGAGAGCAGGTTGCCGGATGACACCCCGGTGATTCTGCTCGCGGCCCCCGAGCAGGACGCGATGCATTATCGCGTGGGCTTCCGCAACTTCTACGTGATCACCCGCTACAACGACAGTCCCGCCTACGCGATGGCGGTGTTCGACCTCGCCAAGGCGATCCGCGAGCGGATCGCGCTGGACGCCGCGCTTTGATGCGCAGGCTCCACGGCAGCCGCCACGGCAGCCGCGCCTTCCAGCTGCCCACACTGCTGCCGACGCTGCTGCTCGCGGCCTGCGCGGCGGCGCCACCCTATGCGCCCGGCGGGCGCGCACCGCCGCATACGGGCGTCACCGTGCTGCCGCGGCACCCGCCCGATATCGCCAGCATCCCCAATGCGGTGCCGCGCTACGAGCCGCGCAGCCCGCTCGGCAACCCGCCGTTCTACGAGGTCGATGGCCGTCGCTACGTCGTGCTGCCCACGGCGACGGGCTACGACGAGCGCGGCGTCGCCTCCTGGTACGGACCGCAGTTCGCCGGGCTGCGCACCGCCACGGGCGAGCCCTACGACATGTTCGCGATGACCGCGGCCCACAAGACGCTTCCGCTGCCCTGCTACGCACGCGTGACCAATCTCTCCAACGGTCGCAGCGTCGTGGTGCGCATCAATGACCGTGGTCCCTTCGTCGCCAATCGCATCATCGACCTGTCGTACACCGCGGCCGCCAAGCTCGGCATGATCGGTACCGGGACCGCCTTCGTGGAGGTGCAAACCATCACCCCGGCCGCTCCGGGGATGCACACGGTCTCGCTGCCGGTCAGCACACCGGCCGCCGCCGCCGCCGCGCTCGGCCCCAGCAGCGTGCCGCCGCTGTCGGGCGCCACCGCCGCCTCTGCGCCCGCGCCCTTCACCGCGGCACCCGCCGCGAGACCCGGCGCGGCGCCCGGCGCCGCGCCGGCCCTGGAGAGCTTCGGCGGCGCCTTCTACGTCCAGGTCGGCGCATTCTCGCGGCCGCAGAATGCGCAGCGCGCCGCACGTGCACTGCGGCGCGCGGGTCTGGCGGCCTTCCTGCTCGCCGCCGATGCGCGCGAGCCGCTGCTGCGCGTGCGTGTCGGCCCGGTTGCCAGTGTGCAGCAATACGATGCGCTGCTCGCGCGGCTGCGGACCCTGGGATTTCCGGGCGCGAGGCTCGCACAGAACTGAGCCGAGCCGCTACACTTTGCAGGCGGACGCCTGTGGCGTCTCGGATCCTATCGCTCGTGGCTGACCACCCGGGGAACGCACCGCGCATGAAATCCTCCGCATCGCTCTCGTCGACGACATCCCGAGCCGCGCGCTTCGCGCCTGCCGCCCGCTCCCGCAGCGCATCGGGCGCGACCCGCGTGCTGGGCACGGGCCTGGCGGCACTGCTGGCCGGCTGGTCACTGCAGGCCGGCGCGTTACCCGCGCCGGGACCTCAGCCGCAGACCCCGCCCGACAGCGCCGCCCTGGGCGAGACGACGCCGGTTCCCACACCCCCGCAGGTGCAGGCCGGTGCGTACGTCCTGATGGATTACGCCAGCGGCCAGATCATCGCCGCGAGCAATGCCGATATGCGCATGGCACCCGCGAGCCTCACCAAGCTCATGACCAGCTACGTGGTGTTCCATGCGCTGCGCGCCGGCACCCTCAAGCTCGACGATCCGGTCACGATCAGCGAGCACGCCTGGCGCGCCGAGGGCTCGCGCACGTTCCTCAAGGTCGGCAGCCAGGTACCTGCGCAGGTGCTCATCAAGGGCATGATCGTGCAGTCCGGCAACGATGCGACCATCGCGCTCGCCGAGCGCATCGGCGGCACCGAGAGCGCCTTCGTGCAGCTGATGAACCAGGCTGCACGGCAGCTGGGGATGAGCCACACTCATTTCGAGGACAGCACCGGACTGCCCTCCCCCGCGCACTACAGCACCGCGCGCGACCTGGCGATACTGGCGCGCGCGCTGGTGCGCGATTATCCGCAGTACTACGGCTACTTCTCGCTGCGTGAGTTCGTCTGGAACCACATCCGCCAGGAAAATCGCAACGGGCTGCTCGGACGCGACCCATCGGTCGACGGCCTGAAGACCGGGCACACGGATGCCGCCGGCTACTGCCTGGTGAGCTCCGCCAAGCGCGGCAACATGCGGCTGATCTCGGTGGTGCTCGGCTCGCCCAGCGTCAAGGCGCGCGAGGACTCCAGCGCGGCGCTGCTCAATTACGGCTTCACCTTCTACGAGAGCATCAGCGTCGAGCGGGCCGGCGCCACGGTGCTGCGCCCGCGCATCTACAAGGCGGCGGCGCAGTACTATCCGGTGGGTCCGGCGCGCGACGTGACCCTGGTCATTCCGCGTGAGGAGGCCGGCAGCATCCAGACCTCGGCCAACATCGACGGTGTGCTGGTGGCGCCGCTGTCGACGCACACCGCGGTGGGCCAGCTGCAGATCGTGATCGGCGGCCGGCCGGTCGAGTCCGTGCCGCTCTACCCGATCGAGCAGGTGCCGCAGGGCGGCCTGTGGACGCGCCTCACGGATGGCGTGCGGCTGTGGTTCCAGCACCGCTGAAGCGCAGCGCCGTGCCGCGCTGACCGTGGCCGAGCCGCTGCCGATCTGCTATCTCGACGGCGCGCTGCTGCCGCTGCGCGAGGCGCGCATCTCGCCGCTGGACCGCAGTTTCCTGTTCGGTGACGGGGTCTACGAGGTGATCGCGGTGCGCGCCGCGCGCGCGCGGCGCCTGGCGGCGAACCTCGCGCGCCTGGAGCACAGCCTGGCGCAGCTGCGCATCCGCAACCCGCACTCCGCCGCGCAGTGGAGCGCACTGGTGCAGCGGCTGATCGCCGCCAACGGCGGCGGCGATCAATACGTCTACCTGCAGGTGTCGCGCGGCGCCGAGTACGGCCGCAACCACGCACCGCTGCCCGATGTGCCGCCGCTGGTGTTCGCGTTCTGCGCGCCGCTGCCGGCCCCGCCGCCCGCGCAGCTCGAGCATGGGATCGCCTGTATCACCGCCGAGGACACGCGCTGGACGCACTGCGACATCAAATCGGTGGCGCTGCTGGCCAACGTGCTGCTGCGCCAGCAGGCGCTGGATGCGGGGGCGGGCGAGACCATTCTGCTGCGCGCCGGGCACCTGACCGAAGCCAGTGCCTCGAGCGTGTGCGTGGTCATCGGCGGGCAGATCCGCTCACCGCCGCCATCCGGCGAGCTGCTGCCCGGAACCACCCGCGGCCTGATCGCCGAGCTGGCTCGCGAGCACGGCATCGCCTATGAGGTCGTCGCGATCAGCGAGCAGCAGCTGCGCGCCGCCGACGAGGTGTGGTTGAGCGCCGCGACGCGCGGCGTGGTCGCGGTCACGACGCTGGACGGACGACCCGTGGGCGGCGGTCGGCCCGGCCCCGTGTGGCAGCGCATGCACGCGCTGCTCGAGGCCTGGTGGGGGGCGGCGGACCCGCAGGCCGCTGCATGAGCGATCGCGAGCACGACTATCGGGTGCGCCTGCGGTGGACGGGCAATCGCGGCAGCGGCACCTCCAGCTATCGCGCCTACGCGCGCGACCACGAGATCGACGTTGCCGGCAAGCCGCCGATCCCGGGCTCGTCGGATCCGGCATTCCGCGGAGACGCCTCGCGCTACAACCCCGAGGAGCTGCTGGTCGCCGCGCTGTCGGCCTGCCACATGCTCTGGTATCTGCACCTGTGCGCCGCCGCCGCGATCAGCGTGCTCGAGTACCGCGACGAGGCCACCGGCACGGTGCTCGAGGAGACCGACGGCGGCGGACGCTTCCGCGAGGTGACGCTGCACCCGGTGATCCGGCTGGCGGCCGGCGCGGATGTGCAGCGCGCGCTGCAATTGCACGAGCGCGCGCACGCGCTGTGCTTCATCGCCCGCTCGGTGAGCTTCCCGGTGTCCTGTCAGCCGGCGGTCACCGGCGACGTGGACGTCAATGGGTGAATCCGAGCCACGCCAGCGCGCCGAGCAGCAGCAGCACGATCAGTGACAGCAGCGTCTTGACGAAACCGTGCACTTCGGAGCGCCAGTTGCGCGCGATGCGCCACAGACAATAGAGCGCGCCGAGTGCGGCGAGGATCGGCAGCACGTAGATCAGCGCCTGCCAGTGCGGCGGGCGCGCGCCCGGCACCCCGAAGCGCAGCCACGACACCGCGCCGTAGTAGCCGGCGCACAGCACCCCGATGCCCAGCAGGCGCGTGGAGTACGCACCGAGTGTCGCGCCCGGCAGCCGCGCGATCAGCACGATCGCCAGCAGCAGCAGCAGACACGCGCTGATCGACCAGATCAGCATGGTTTCCCAGATGCCTTCGCCGCGACGCGCATGCCGGCCGACCTCAGCCCGGCGGCGCGTGCCGTTGCATCGCCGTCCGGCGCAGCAGCAGCCCCAGATACGACACCACCGCCACATTCAGCAGCACGGTCACCAGCACCGCCAGCTTGCGGTCGGGGGGACGAATCGCCAGCTCCCACAGCTCGAAGGGAATCAGCGAAGCGGTGGCGATCACGGTGAGCCACTCGGCCCAGGCGCGCCGCATCCACAGTCCGATGCCCTCGGCGAGCACCACGGCGGTGTAGCCGAGCGTCACGCCCAGCACGATCTGCACGCGCTTGGCGCCGAGTCCCTCGGCCCAGCTGAGCGCTTGCAGCAGCAGGCGCTGCGCGAAGCTGTCGGTGAGGCTCGCGGTCCACAGACGCAGCCGCTCCAGCAGGTCCGCCTTGAAGAGCAGGTGCACCCCGTAGCCCGTGGCGATCAGCAGCAGCGCCTTGACGAACTTGAACACCGCGATGAGGCGCAGCCCGTCGAGCATGCGCCGCGGCGCGAGCGCGACCGTGCGGCGCCGCGGCTCGGGCGGCGGACCCCTCTTGGCCATCGCACCGGGAGACATCCGGTAACCTTAAGCGATCGGCAAGGCCCACGCCACGCCGCATCCCCGGGCAGCGCCGCGAGCGCTGCGGCTCGCCGTGGTGCGTGGCAGCACGCCACGCCGCGCGTGCTCTGTCAGCCTCGTCCGTCAGGCGATGCAGGCGTCGAACACGGTACGGCAGTCGCTCGCGCGAAGCGCCGGCCGTGAAACTTTCCGGGCCGGCGGCGGCCCATGGGGTGTTCGAAGAAACCTTCGAAGAAACCTCAATGCGTATCACCCGATCGCGACATCCCGGGCTGTATCCGCTGGCCGCACTGCCGCTGGCGGCACTGCTGCTGGCGGGACTGCTGCTGGCGGGCAGCCCGCTCGCCGGGGCGACGCCCGCCGGCGTGCCGATCGGCTCTCGCGCCGCAATCGGCTATGACCCGGCCACGCGGCTCGTGACGCTGAGCGTCGCGCTGCCGGACGGCGCCGGCAGGCTCATCGGCGGCCTGCATCCCGCAGACTTCGTGGTCTACGAGAACGGCGTGCGCCAGCAGCCGGTGCGTGTACGCGTCGAGCACGCGGCGATCTCGGCGGGGCTGCTGCTCGAGTACGGCGGGCGTTACCCCTCGCTCGATGCCGCCGCGGGCAGCGCCGTGTCGATGGCGGCCGAGCAGCTCGTCGGCGATATCGAGGCCGGCGATCGGCTGGCGGTCTGGACCTATGGGAACCGCATGCGCCAGCTGACCGGCTTCACGCGCAACCACGCGGACCTGCAGAGCACGCTGTACCTCGACCTGCAGGCCCCGCCGTTCTCGGAGCTGAACTTCTACGACGCGCTGATCGAGGCGCTCACGCGGCTGCGCCGCCAACCCGGTCAGCGCGCGCTGATCGTGGTGTCCTCCGGCCGTGACACCTTCAGCCGCGCGACCTTCGGGCAGGCTCTGCAGGCAGCGCGCACCGCGGGCGTACCGATCTACTTCATCGATCTCACGCCGCTGCTGCAGGGCTACATCGCCGACGCCGCCACCCCCAATCCGTATGCCGCGCTCGATCTGTCGCGCGACCGGAGGCGCATGCAGCAGATCGCCGCGGCCTCGGGCGGACGCGTGTACTCGCCCGCCGACATGCTGGATCTGTCCGGCCTGTACGATGATCTGATGCAGACTCTGCGCGTGCGCTATCGCGTCACCTATCGCTCGCACGGCGATGCCGCCCGTGACATCGCCCGCACGGTGCGCGTGGAGCTGCTCGGATCGCCGCGCGCCGCGGCGGCGCCCCGGCTGCTCGCTGCCGCCGGGCAGCCTGCGCACGCGCTGCTCATCGCCGAGGCGAGCTATCGGCCCGAGCCCGCGGGCGCGCCCCGCGCGAGCCTGGCCGCCGCCCTGGGCGCGCGCGCCGCCGGCGGCGCGCACCTGCGCTGAGCTGGCGGCGCGGCAGGCGGGATGACCCCCGCTACTCCCCGGGGGGCGGTGCGCCCGCCCGCGGGGTATCGGGCCGCAGGGCCCATTCGGTCCAGGAGCCGTCGTACAGCGCCCCCGGGGCCAATCCCGCGACCTGCAGCGCCAGGGTGAGCACCGCGGCGCTCATTCCCGAGCCGCAGGTGGTGACGACGTGGCTGTGGGCATCGACGCCGCGCGCGGCGAAGCAGGCGCGCAGCTGCTCGGGCGGCCGCAGCGTCTGCTGCTCGGTCAGCAGCTCCGTATACGGCAGGTTGCGGCTGCCGGGGATGTGCCCGCCAGGCACCCCCGGCCGCGGCTCGGGCGCGCGCGCCTCGAAGCGCTCGGCCGGACGCGCGTCCAGCACGATCTCGCGCCCCGAGCCGAGGTTCTCGAGCATGTCGCCCAGGCCGCGCAGGTGGCGCGCATGCAGGCTGGCCCGATAGCTCGCCGCCGCCGGGGGCGGCTCCTCGCCCTGCGCCAGCTCGCCCCCCGCGCGCCGCCACTGCGCCAGTCCACCGTCGAGGACGGCGCAGGCGGCATGGCCGAACACGCGCATCATCCACCAGGCGCGCGGCGCCGAGAACAATCCCTTCTGATCGTAGAACACCACGCGGCTGGTGTTGGCGACCCCGAGCGCGCCGACCATGCGCTCGAAGCGCGCCGCACCCGGCAGCATGTGCGGCAGCGTCGACTCCGGATCGCTGATCGCATCGATATCGAAGAAGCGCGCGCCGGGAATGTGCGCGCGGCGATATTCCAGGCGCGCGTCACGCTGCTCGATGGGCAGGTACCAGCTCGCGTCGAACACCAGCAGATCGGGGGCGCCCCACTGCGCCAGCAGCCAGCGAGCGCTCACCAGCACCGGCATCGTCATACGGTGGCCAGCGCACGCCGGGAGCGCGGCGGGGGGAACAGCTGATCCAGCTGCGCGAGCTCGTGTGCATCGAGCCGCAGCTCGCGCGCGCGCCAGTTCTCCTCGATGCGCTGCGGATCGCTCGACTTGGGAATCGCGACCACGTCGGCATCGCGGATGCTCCAGGCGAGGGCCATTTGCGCGGCGCTCGCGCCACGCGCCTTCGCCAGGCGCATGAGGGCGGGGTGGTGCGCGAGCTCCCCGCGCCCGAGGGGCGAATACGCCAGGGTCTGCAGGCCGTGCGCGCGCTGCCAGCCGAGCAGCTCGTATTCGATGCCGCGGGCCTGCAGGCAGTAATACAGCTGGTTACAAACGGCGCCACCGCCGAGGCCCAGGCTGCGCTCGGCGTCCCGCCAGCGCACCAGATCCTCGAGGTCGAAGTTGCTGACCCCGAAATGCCGGATCAGTCCCCGCTGCAGCAGCTCGCCGAACCCCTGCAGGGTCTGATCGAAGCCGTGTGCGCCGCGCCAGTGCAGCAGGTACAGATCCAGATAGGCGCAGCCCAGCCGCTGAATCGATGCCTCACAGGCCGCGACCGTGCCGCTGCGCGAGGCGTGCGCGGGCTTGACCTTGCTCACGATGAACAGCTGCGCCCGCCGCTCGGGGCCGAAGTCCTGCAGCGCCCTGCCGAGGATGCGCTCGGCGCCGCCGTCGCCGTAGATCTCCGCCGTATCGAACAGACGGTAGCCGACCTGCAGCGCGTGCGCGACTGCCGCCAGCTCGCGCGGCCGCGCCGCGCGCGATTCACCCATCATCCAGGTTCCCAGCCCGAGGCGGGCGGGGAAGCGCAGCGGGCTGCCGGGTGCGTTCATGCGCGTTTGCCGTGCTCAGCACAAAGCCGCCAGGTTGCGTTCCCTCGATGGGAGCGCCCCCCCGGCAGCACAGCCGCGCCCACAGCGGCGCGGATCGGATCGGTGCGAATGCCCGGGGGCCCGGAGCGCTCCGGACCCCCGGGGCATCAGCCGCTCATCGGTGGTCTACCAGCGGCCCCCGCCGCCGCCGCCGCCGTTACCGTTGCCGCCGCGAAACCCGCCGCCGGGACGCCCGCCACCCGTGCGCGGCTTGTCCTGGGCTTCGTTGACACGCAACGGCCGGCCGTTCATCGAATATCCATTCAGACTCTGAATTGCGCGAGCCGCGTCGGCCTGGCTCATCTCCACGAAGCCGAAGCCGCGCGGACGGCCCGTCTCACGGTCAGTCGGCAGAGACACGTTCTCAACCGTTCCATGCTGTGCGAACAATGCGCGTACGTCACTTTCGCTGGCCGTGAAGGGCAGATTACCTACATAGATCTTCGCCATAAAAAAA
>DATJSD010000023.1:0-3373 GCA_035504335.1 Steroidobacteraceae bacterium
TGCCCTTGATCCCCGCAGCTGGGGCGCGCCGAGCGAGGATCTGACGTACCGCATCCGGGTGTAGGCGCTTTGTGGCCCACCGTGCCCCATTGGGTGATCCGCCGGAAGATCGGCCCGTCGCCGATCTTCGCGGCCCGCAGCCAGGTGCGGAGTGCGCGCACAGGGCAGGTGTCCTCCCGAGTGCCACGCACGATCCCAACCTCGGCACCTTCACCCGCTACATCGGTCTTGGAGCGGGGGATCATCAGCCGTACCCCGGCCGGCGTCGTCCTGACATGGGCGACATCGAGACCCACGAGCTCGGAACGGCGCAGGGCACCAGCGAAGCCGATCAGCAAGAGGGCACGGTCCCTGAGGCCGGCCAGGTCGTCCCCACAGATCTCGACCAGCCGCCTGATCTCGTCCGTGGTCAGCGCGGCGGATCGGCGGGCGGGCTCACCATGGGTGCGGGCGATGCCACGCAGCGTCTCGCGGATGGCCGGATCCTCGCCTGCTCGGTCCGCAGTCTGCGCCAGTACGTCCTCGATGCGCAGTGCGGGTGCGGTCGCTGCGTCCACTATCCCCTGGGGCTAATGGCTGCGAGCGGCGTGGCCGGCCTGACGATCGCGAGCCTGATCGTGCAGCTCCGGTGCAAGAACTGCGGCCAGCGGCCGGTGCGGGTGGCGCTCCTGGAGGACGGCGCAGCGAGGGCGCGCGGGCGGATGGGTGCTCAGGGATGGTGGGTGCCGCTGGTCGGGGAGGACTGAGCAATAGCATCAGGATCCAGCCGCGGATGCTGTTCGGCCTTGAGGAGCAGGTGCAATTTGTAGAATAACGTGAGAAAGCGCACAAAATTTCCACTATTTAATTCCTTTTTGCAATCGTTGTGTTAACGTTAACTTAACGCTCGCTCGACCGTTGGCTGGCCGAAGCCGCGGATCGGCAGCCGTGCACACCGGGGCACCCATGATCGACGAGACTAAGGACAATCTGCCTCAAATATGCGCCGGCCTGGGCGGTTGGGGCGAGAAAGACAGGCGGCCAAGCCCCATCGATGTGCATGTGGGCACGCGAATCCGTTTGCGCCGCATACTGCTCGCCATGTCGCAAGAGCGACTCGGTGACGCGCTGGGGTTGACCTTCCAACAGGTGCAGAAATACGAGCGGGGGGTGAACCGCGTCGGCGCTTCCCGGCTGTTCGACCTGTCGCGTGTGCTGGACGTGCCAATCAGCTTCTTTTTTGACGACATGCCGGAGACCGTGGCTGGCCCGAGTTCAATGCCAGCCAACGCGGCGTCGGCTTTTCCGATGCCCAGGACCCGTTCGGCGACGACACGATGAGTCGTCGGGAGACGCTTGAACTGGTGCGCGCCTATTATCGAGTCGCCGATCCGGCGCTGCGCAAGAAAGTGTTGGAGCTCATTAAGTCTATGGGGCCGGCGCAAGGCTGAGGCGTGAGCCGATCGCGCACCTTACCCTGAGCAGGGACGCTAACAGCACGCTGCCGGCGTAGATCACTCGTGCTACGCGATCCGGCATCGTTAGACGCCTTCCCGCTGGTCGTGCTACCTCGCGCGGCACATCTCCCCCGGTGATGCTGACCGACAAACCCAACATCGTCATCGCCCAAGCGCCGAAGTATATCAGGCACAAGCGGGAGGCGATGAGCGGTGGTACGGGTCGGCAGGTCTCGCGCTTGTCGGTGCGCTCCTGCCGCGGGACCATGGCTATCTGCGCTGCTGGCATTCTTGTAGCGGGCTGCGCGCCGTCATCATGGCAGCACAACGACGGACATTGGACCCCGCAACCGGGCGGATTTGAGGACAGCGGGTGCGTCGCGTCGCGATGCTCGGACGGTTGACAAAAGTCGCTTGCCGCACTGCCGGGTCTGCCGGACTGAGCCCCCTCCGCACCCCATCTCCGTGCGATGCTAACCAAGCACCCCAACATCGTCATTGCCCTGCCGCCGAAGCGCACCCGGCGTCCGAAGGCCAAGCCGGCCGATATGCCGAAGGCGCCGGTGATCGTCGAGGCACGCGACCCGCAGCGGATCAAGCGCGAGCCGGCGCTGACCCGACGCGTCGTGGATCAGCGCACGAACGACATCCCGGACGAGGAACATCACGAGCGCGGCGAGGCGGCCGATCGGCTGTGGCAGGAGATCAAGCGAGCGGTGGCGAAGCAGCGGTAGCCCGGCGCGGAACCCTCGGCAACCGCCACCCGTTGGCGGTGGATGGAGTCAGATCGCAGCCCGCGGCCCAAAGGCAAAGAGCGATCAAAGCGGATTGCCGCCGTGGCGGCGATGGTAGCCCTGATCACTGCGCTTTACGCCCTGGTAGGGCTGGCCGCCTGGGCCATTTGGGACGCTCGGCACTTGATCCTGGGGTGACCGAAAAAGCCCCGCGTGTTAGGGCGTCATCTTCACAAGCTGCGGCTCAGTGACCGCCCGTTCCTGGCCATCGCTCATCCGCTTTACCCGGTATTGCCAGACATTCGCCTGGGCCGGCAGCATCCGCGAAATCGCATAAACATCCTGCGGATCCCTAGTGCCCAAGGAAGGGTCCGCGGTCAGCCGCACACGGTCTCCCAGTGCGAAGTTTCGCGGGGTCATTGGTGTGACCTCCGAAGGACAGGCATGGTCTGCGACAATGCGAACCTACTGGCTGCCACCTTCTCGCGGCTCGAAACAATCAACGCTTGGCCCACAAACTGAGTGACGCGAATTTCGAGGGCTCTTACCTCATCAAGTAGTGCTACGATTTCCGGAGAGATCGTCATGGCGTGACTCCCGCATGAGTTCAGGCGGGAGCGCGCGACTCTCTCAGCCACCGACGCCCAGGGAGGCCCTTTGTCGGTGATCGGCGCACGTTACATCCCGCAGCCTCCAAGTCACAACAGACTGATGGCAATCCCAAAAGAAAAGGGCCGCCCCCCTTGCGGAGCGGCCCAGAACAGGGAAAGATATATCGTAGCGCTAGATTAATCCTCGCAGCCGTGCGCTTCCAGTCACGAAACGCGGCGCTGGCGGCAAGAGCGCTGGATCAGCACGTCTCGGGTGTACGGAACAGGCGTGGCAGGTCCGGGGAGTCCATGCTCCGCGAGCAGCCGCTCGACACTGAGCCGGCCGACACGATCGCACCGCCGACAGCGGATTTCGATCATCTCCGCACCGCGTTCGGCCATGTCGCCCAGGGTGATAACGTCGCGCGCCATGGGGATGCAGCATAACAAAATGGGCCGCCCCACGAGAGAGAGAGATGGCCGACGATCCTGAAAAGCTGTTGCGCAAGCTGCGTGCCGAACTGCTGGCAGAGAAGACCCGGCGCCTCCGTGCCGAGCGTAGACTCGAAGCTGCCAAGGCGCTGTTAGAACGACTAGCTCATCAGATCGCCGC
>DATJSD010000024.1:0-16543 GCA_035504335.1 Steroidobacteraceae bacterium
GGTTGCGGGGGTCGCGCTGGGGTTCGACCGGGCGCTGATGCTGCGGCTGGGCGCGCGCGACATTCGCGAAGTGATCGCCTTCCCTACGGACAGCGCCTGAGGTGCCGCCCCGCCTGGCGCTGCGCCTGAACCCACCCGAGAAAACCGCCCGAGGCGCCCCGCGCCGCGCGCGGGCTACTGCTTGCCGCGCGAGATATAGGCCCCGCTGCGCGTGTCGACCCGGATCGTCTCGCCCTCGTTGATGAACAGCGGCACACGCACCACCGCGCCGGTCTCGAGCTTGGCGGGCTTCTGTCCGCCGGTGGCGGTATCCCCGCGCACCCCGGGGTCGGTCTCGATGACCTTCAGCTCGATGTGCGGCGGCGGGGTCACGACGATCGGTACGCCGTTCCACAGCGTCACGATGCACACGCTGCCGTCCTTGAGCCACTGGGCGTTATCCCCCACGACGCTCTTGCTGGCCGCGTGCTGCTCGAAGGTCTCCGGCGCCATGAAGTGGAAGAACTCCCCGTCGCTGTAGAGGTACTGCATGTCGACGTCCATGACGTCGGCGGCCTCCACGCTCTCGCCGGATTTGAAGGTGCGCTCGATCACCCGGCCGGTCTTGAGATTGCGGATGCGCACCCGGTTGAACGCCTGTCCCTTGCCGGGCTTGACCATCTCGTTCTCGACGATCGACCACGGATCGCCGTCGATGATGATGCGCAGACCCGACTTGAACTCGTTGGTCGAATAGCTGGCCATTTATTTTCCGCCGCTGCAGGCCGCACAATGACGGCCCGTCGAAAGGGCCGCGTATGATAACGACATCACCCACCCCCCGCCAGCCGGAGGGCCCGGCCGCGTGGCAGCGCGAGCTCGCGCACGCGATCAGCGATCCGGCCGAGCTGTGCGCCCTGCTGCAGCTGGATGCGCGCTCGGCGCTGCAGGCGCTCGCGCCGGCGGCGCGCTTTCGCCTGCGGGTGCCGCGCGGCTTCGTGCGCCGCATGCGTCGCGGCGATCCGCGCGATCCGCTGCTGCTGCAGGTGCTGCCCGGCGCGCCCGAGCTGCTGGAATCACCCGGTTACAGCGCCGATCCGCTCGGCGAGCGGGCCGTCCGACGCGCTCCGGGACTGCTGCACAAATATCGCGGGCGGGCGCTGCTGATCAGCACCGGAGCTTGTGCGGTGCACTGCCGATACTGCTTCCGCCGCGAGTATCCCTATGCCGAGGATGCCGACGGCGCCGCGGCGCTCACCGCCATCGCCGCCGACTCCTCCATCGAGGAGGTGATCCTCTCGGGCGGCGACCCGCTGTCGCTGACCACCGCGCGGCTGCGGCGGCTCACGGACGGCTTGCGCGGCATCGCCCATGTGCGGCGGCTGCGGCTGCACACGCGCACACCGGTCGTGTTGCCCGAGCGCGTCGATGCGGCGCTGGGCGCCTGGCTCGCCTCGCTGCCCTGGCCCTGCGTCGTGGTCCTGCATTGCAACCACGCGAACGAAATCGACGCCTCGGTGCGCGCTGCCGCCGCCCGCCTGCGCGCGGCCGGTGCGACGCTGCTGAACCAGTCGGTGCTGCTGGCCGGCGTGAACGACTCGCCCGAGGCGCTGCGCGCGCTGTCCGAGGCGCTGTGGTCCGCGGGGGTGCTGCCCTACTATCTGCACCTGCTCGACCCGGTGCGCGGTACGCGGCATTTCGAGGTGAGCGAGCCGCGCGCGCGCTGGCTCGTGGCGCAGCTGGCCGCGCGGCTGCCGGGCTACCTCGTGCCGCGTCTGGCGCGCGAGTCGGGCGGCGCCCCCGGCAAGACTCTCATCGCCCCCGCACCGTGGGCGGCGCTCGCGGACGCGCCACCCTGAGCTGCCATCCGCATCACAGTGCGCCGGGGGTGACACCGGATACGCTTCACAGCCGCCCGAAATGACGATGCTAGAATCCGGGCGCCTGTTGTGGAGGCACGTTTGGACGACACCACGGCGGTCCCACTGATCGTGCAGAGCGCGACGCGCGATCCCGTGGAGGCGCTCAATGCACTGCTGCGGCGGGCGGGCATTGCCGCGCATTGCACCTGGATCCCGGCGCTGCAGGACCTGCCCGAGGCTCTCGAGCAGCTCAACCCCGAGCTGCTGCTGTGCTGTGCGCGCAGCGCCGATGAGGTGCGCAAGGTCGCCGTGGCGCGCGACCAGGTGTCCAGCATCCTGCCGCTGGTGACCATCCGCGAGCAGGTGGACGAGCGCTGCATCGCCGAGGACATGGCGCTGGGGGCACGCGACACCGTATCGCTGCGTCAGCCCTCACGCGTGCACGCGGTCATCGCACGCGAGCTGCACGCCTTCCGTCTCGAGCGCACGCTCAACGCCACCCTGCGCGCCTCGCAGGACTATCGCAGTCAGCTCGAAGTGGTCCTGCAGCGCTCCAACGACGCGATCGCGCAGGTTCAGGAAGGCATCCTGGTCGACGCCAACGCCTCGTGGGTCGAGCTGTTCGGGTTCGTGGAATCCACCGGCCTGGTCGGCCAGCCCGTGATGGATCTGTTCGACGAGGCCACGCAGGCGCCGCTCAAGGCCGCGCTCACCGCGTGCCTGCAGGGACACTGGAGCAACCACCCGCTCAAGGCCGGCGCGGTGCTGGGCGACGGCTCGGTGATCCCGCTGACGCTGACGCTCACCGGCGGCGAGTTCGACGGCGCCCCGAGCGTGCGGCTGATCGTGGCGGCCCAGAAGCGCGACGATGAGCAGCTGGCGCGCGAGCTAGAGAGCGCCATGCAGAGCGACCCGGGTACCGGGCTGCCCACGCGGCGGCATCTGCTCACCGCGCTGCAGGACCGGCTGCGGCGTCCCGTGGCCGGCGGACTGCGCTACCTCGTGTGCGTGCGCCCCGACAAGTTCTCGGCCATCGAGCGCGACGTCGGCGTGCTCGCCAGCGAGCAGTTTCTCATCGGCTTCGCCAACATCGTGCGCTCGCTGCTGGGGCCGCACGACCTCGCCGGGCACTTCGGCGGCACCATGCTGCTGCTGCTGCTCGAGCGCGGCAACCAGCGCGACGTGGAGGCATGGTGCGAGAACCTGCTGGAGCGGGTCAGGCGCCAGCTGTTTCAGGTCGACAGCCACACGCTGCACGCCACCTGCACGGTGGGCGTGGGAGTGGTGCCGCTCACCAATCCGAGCCTGAACGCCACCGCCAAGGACGCGCTCGAGGCGCTGCGCCGCGGGCGCGAGCGCGGCGGCAACCAGATGGTCACCGTGGATCGGGCCGACAACGACACCCGCGTGCAGGCCTACGATCAAATCTGGGTCAGACACATCAAGACGGCGCTGATGGAGAACCGCTTCCGCCTGAACCAGCAGCCGATCGCGGCGCTCGGCGGCGGTCAGCAGAAGATGTTCGACGTGGCGATCCGCATGCTCGACTCCCAGGGCAAGGAGGTGCTGCCCTCGGAGTTCCTGCCGGCGGCGGCGCGCAACGACCTGCTGAAGAACATCGACCGCTGGGTCATCGGCGCATCGCTTTCGTTCGCCGCCAAGCGCAAGCCCGATCTGCTGTTCGTGCGCCTGTCGCGCGACAGCGCGCTGGACACCTCGCTGCTGCCCTGGCTGGAGCTGCAGCTGAAGTCCACGCACGCCGATCCCAAGCGCCTGTGCCTGCAGATCACCGAGGAGGTCGCCGGCCGGCAGCTGCAGCAGACCCTGCAGGTCGTGCAGGGGCTGCGCGAGCGCGGCCTGCGCTTCGCGCTCGAGCACTTCGGTACCGGGCGCGACCCGCAGGAGCTGATCGGCAAGCTGCCGCTGGACTTCGTCAAGATCGACGGCTCGCTGATGCAGGGACTGACCGGCAACTCGGAGCTGCAGAAACGCATACGCGCGATCGTGGAGGCGGCGCGCGCGCGCAACGTGCAGACGGTCGCCGAACACGTCGAGGACGCCAATACCATGGCCGTGGTGTGGCAGCTGGGCGTTCAATATATCCAGGGCTACTTCGTGCATGCTCCCGAAGAGGTGGTTCTGAAGTCGTGAGCGGCCGCGCACACGCGGCGCGGGCCCCGCGGGCGGCACTGGCCGCACGGGCCGGGCTGGCCGCGCTGGTCGCGCTGGCCGCGCTGGTCGCGCTGCCTGCCGGTGCCGCCGGCGCCGTGGGTGCTGCCGGTGCCGCTGGTGCCCCCGGTGCCCCCGGTGTCGTGGACGTCGGCCCGACCCTCGCCCGCACGCAGATCCTCGCGCGCACGCTCGATGATGAGCCGCGCTCGCTCGATCCGCAGCTCGCCTCGGATATCCCCGGGCAGCGCATCGCCGACGACCTGTTCGAGGGGCTGACGGCCGTGGGCATCGACGGACGCCCCGTGCCCGGAGTCGCCGCGAGCTGGCAGGAGAGCGCCGACGGGCTGACCTGGGTGTTTCACCTGCGAGCCGCGGCGCGCTGGTCCAACGGTGCGCCCGTCACCGCCGGGGACTTCGTGTATGCCTGGCGCCGCGAGGTCGATCCGCGCACCGGCTCGCAATACGCGCAGGGCCTCGCGCCGATCGCCGGGGCGCTGGCGATCGCCTCGGGCGATGCGCCCCCCGATACGCTCGGGGTGCGCGCGCTGGATGCGCATACGCTGCGGGTGCGTCTGGCCGGCCCCACGCCCTACCTGCTCGATCTGCTCAGCCAGCAGTACCTCTATCCGGTGTACGCGCCGGTGATCCGGCGCTACGGGGAGCAGTGGACCCAGCCCGCTCACATGGTCTGCGACGGCGCGTTCGTGCTGCGCGAGCACGTCATCGGCAGCCGCATCACGCTGCAGAAAAATCCGCTCTACTGGGACGCTGCGCACGTGCATCTGCAGCGCGTGGTCTACTACGTGCTGCCCGACCGCAACGTACAGGCCGAGCGCTTCATGGCCGGCCAGGCGCAGTGGACCGACTCGTTCGCCGCCAACCAGCACGACTGGCTCGCGGCGCATCTGGGCGCGCAGGTGGTGAACTCGCCCTACTTCGGCACCTACATGCTCGGCTTCAACTTCCAGATGCCGCCCTTCAGGGACAACCGCCCGCTGCGCGAGGCGCTGGTGCTGGCGATCGATCGCGAGCCGCTGGTGCACGCCATGCGCTCGATGTACCAGCCGGCCTACACGCTCATGCCGCCGCTGCCGGGCTACGTGCAGCCGGTGCCGGCCTGGGCGCGGCTGTCCGAGCAGGCGCGCCACGCGCTCGCGCGACGCCTGTACCGCGAGGCCGGCTACTCGCACACCGATCCGCTGCGCGTGGACATCGTCACCTCGGTCCAGGGCGCCGACGAGCGCCACTTCTACGAGGCGGTCGCCGCGGAGTGGCGCGCCATCCTCGGCGCCGACGTGCACGTCGATGAGGAGGAATTCAAGGTCCTGATCCAGGACCGCGAGCTGCACAAGGTGGCGCTGTTCCACGACGCCTGGATCGGCGACTATCCGGACCCCTACACCTTCATGCAGATCTTCTACACCGGCAACGGCAACAACAACGGCGCCTATTCCGATCCGGCATTCGACCGGCTGATCGATGCGGCCGGGCGCGAGGCCGACGAGGCGGCGCGCTACCGGCTGTTCGGCGCGGCCGAGCGCGTGCTCAACGAGGACGCCGCCTATATTCCCCTGTATTACTACGCGACGCGACACCTGGTGAAACCCTACGTGCGCGGCTGGCGCTCGAACATCATGGACCGCAACCTGTCGCGCTACATGTACCTGCTCGAGCACCAGGGGGACTGAGGTGCTGCGCTACACGCTGCGGCGGCTCATCATCGCGGTGCCGACGCTGCTGCTGATCGCAACGCTCGCCTTCGCGCTGTTGCACGCGGCGCCCGGCGGCCCGTTCGACTCCGACAAGCGCATGTTGCCGGCCATCCAGCGGGCGATCGAGGCGCGCTACCACCTCGACGAGCCGCTGTGGCGCCAGTACGTGCGCTACCTGGGCGAGCTGTCGCGCGGCGATCTCGGGCCCTCCTTCCAGTACCGCGACACCTCGGTCAACCAGATCATCGCGCAGGGATTGCCGGTGGATGCGACCGTGGGACTCGCGGCGCTGGCGCTGGCGCTGCTGGTCGGCGGCGCCGTGGGCGTGAGCGCCGCCCTGTGGCACGGCACGCGTTGGGATCATGCGCCCATGGCGCTGGCCGCGGTGGGCATCTCGGTACCGGTGTTCGTGGTCGCGCCGCTGCTGATCCTGGTGTTCGCCGTGGCGCTGCACTGGCTGCCGCCCGGCGACTGGGTCGCGGGCTCCCCCTCCCACCTGGTGCTGCCGGTGGTGGCACTTGCGCTGCCGTACATCGGTTACGTCGCTCGCCTCATGCGCGGCAGCACCCTGGAGGTGCTCGCCAGCCCCTTCATCCGCAGCGCGCGCGCCAAGGGGCTGCCCTCCCGGCTGATCCTGTGGCGCCACGCGCTGCGCCCGGCGCTCACCCCGCTCGTGTCCTACCTGGGTCCGGCGATCGCCGGACTGGTGACCGGATCGATCGTCGTGGAGAGCGTGTTCGGGTTGCCCGGGATCGGCAGATTCTTCATCACCGCAGCGCTCAATCGCGACTACACGCTGCTGGTGGGCATCACCGTGCTCTACGGCGCGTTCATCATCCTCTGCAATCTGCTGGCCGACCTCTGCTACGCCTGGATCGATCCGCGGGTGAGGTTGCGATGAGCGCCCGGCCGGCCGGTGAGCGCATCCCGATGAGCGTGCCGCTGCAGCGCCCCGCGGCGCCGGAGCCGCCGGCCGCATCACCGTCCAGCGCGCCGCCGGCGCGGGCCGGCGCCTTCTGGCGCCTGACGCTGCGGCGGCTCGCCGCGCAGCCCACCACGCGCGTGGCGGCAGCGCTGCTGGCGATGATCGTGATCGGCTGCCTGGTGATTCCGTGGCTGTCCCCCTACGACTACTACACGCCGCACTTCGATCTGCTGTCGCGCGGCCCCATGCTGGCCGGCGCTCATCTGTTCGGCACCGACCCGCTCGGCCGCGATCTGCTGGTGCGCGTGATGTGGGGTTGTCGCATCTCGCTGGCCGTGGGCGTGGCGGCCAGCCTGGTGAGCGTGCTGATCGGTGTGGCCTGGGGGGCGATCGCCGGCTATGTGGGCGGCTGGCTCGACAGCACGATGATGCGCGCGGTCGATGTGCTGTATTCGGTGCCGTTCGTGCCGTTCGTGATCGTGCTGACGGTGCTGTTCGGTCGCTCGCTGTGGCTGCTGTTCGTCGCCATCGGCGCGGTGTCCTGGCTGGATATCGCGCGCATCGTGCGCGGTCAGACGCTGTCGCTCAAGCAGCGCGAGTTCATCGAGGCGGCGCGCGTCGCGGGGGTACGCGGGGTGGACATGATCAGCCGACACATCGTGCCGAATCTGCTCGGCATCGTGGCGGTGTATGCGACCCTGACCATCCCGGCGGTGATCCTGTTCGAGGCGCTGCTGAGCTTCCTGGGTCTGGGCGTGCAGTCGCCGATGGCCTCGCTCGGCTCGCTGGTGGCCGACGGCGCCTCGGACATGCAGGCGCACCCGCATCTGCTGATCGTGCCGGCGGCGCTGCTCAGTCTCATCATTTACTGCTTCAACTACCTCGGCGATGGGCTGCGCGACGCCCTGGATCCACGGAGCCGCTAGTGCCCGACCCGTCCGCCGCCCCCGAGCCGCTGCTGCAGATCCGTGCGCTGACGGTCAGCTACCCGGCCGGCGCGCACGCTGGCGCGCTGCCCGCCGCGCGCGCCACCGCGCGTCCTGGCGCCCGCCCCGCCCGCGCCGAGGCGCATCTCGAGGTGGTGCGCGGCGTGGATCTGGACCTCGCGGCCGGCGAGATCCTCGGGATCGCCGGCGAGTCCGGCTCGGGCAAGACACAGCTGCTGCTGGCCATCCTCGGGCTGTGCGGCGCCGGCGCGCGGCTGCGCGGCAGCGTGCGCTACCGCGGCGAGGAGCTGCTCGCGCTGCCGGCGGCGCAGCTGAATCGCACGCGCGGGGCACGCATCGCCATGGTGTTCCAGGATCCGGCGACCGCGCTCAATCCCTACCTGACGATCGGCCGGCAGCTGACCGAGGTGCTGCGCGTGCATCGCGGCGTCGGGGCGCGCGCGGCCGAGCGCCGCGCCGGCGCGATGCTCGAGGCGGTGCACATCGCCGATGCCGCGCGTCACCTGCGCCAGTATCCGCATGAGCTGTCGGGCGGGATGCGTCAGCGCGTGACGCTGGCGATGGCGCTGATCGCCGAGCCGCAGGTGCTGCTCGCCGACGAGCCCACCACCTCGCTGGACGTGACCGTTCAGTCGCAGATCCTTGCGCTGCTGCGCGAGCTGCGCGAGCGCACCCGGGTGGCCATCGTGCTGGTCACGCACGACATGGGGGTGATCGCCGAGCTGGCCGACCGCGTCGCGGTGATGTATGCGGGCACCCTGATCGAGCAGGCACCCGTGGAGGCGCTGTTCGCCGGTCCGCGACATCCCTACAGCGAGGCCCTGCAGCGCTGCGTACCGCGACTGGATGGGCCGCCCCCGCAGCGCCTCGCGAGCATCCCCGGCCAGCCTCCCGATCCGGCGGCGCTGCCGCCGGGCTGCGCGTTCGCCCCGCGCTGCGCCTACCGGCTGGAGGTCTGCGAGCGCAGCGCTCCGACCCTGGTGCAGGCCGCACCGCGGCATTGGAAGGCCTGCCACTACGACGAGCCGCTCGGACGGCCCGGCCCGGCGGCGAGCACCGCGGCCGCCGCCACGCTGGCCGCCGGCGAGGTCCCATGAGCGCCAACGCCGGGCACGCCGCAGCCGCCGACGTCGCGGCCGCAGCGGGCGGGGCCGCCGGGGCCGCCGGCGCGCGCCTGCTGCGGGTGCAGGGACTGCGGGTCGGCTACGAGGTCGTGCACGAGCGCGCCAGGGCGCAGCTCGTGGCCGTGCGGGACGTCGCCTTCGAGGTCGCGCGCGGCCAGACGCTCGGCATCGTCGGCGAATCCGGCAGCGGCAAGTCGAGCATCGCGCGCGCGCTGCTGCGGCTGGTGCCGGCGCAGGCCGGACAGGCGTGGTTTCTCGGGCAGGACCTGCTGCAGCTGCGCGGTGCGCGGCTGCAGGCCATGCGCCGGCACCTGCAGCTGGTGTTTCAGGATCCGCTCGGATCGCTCGATCCGCGCATGAGCATCGCCGAGACGGTTGCCGAGCCGTTGCGCGTGTTCGAGCCGCAGCTGCCGGACGCGGACCGCGCGCGCCGCGTGCTGGCGATGCTGCAGGCGGTGGGGCTGTCGGCCGCTCACCTGCAGCGCTTGCCGCACGAGTTCTCCGGCGGGCAGGCGCAGCGCATCGGCATCGCCCGCGCCCTGATCGCGCGACCGCAGCTGCTGCTGTGCGATGAGCCGCTGTCCTCGCTGGACGTGTCGATCAAGTCGCAGATCGGCAATCTGCTGAAACGGCTGCAGCAGGAGCTGCATCTGTCGATGATCTTCATCTCCCACGACCTGTCCGCGGTGCGCTTCGCCTGTGATCGGCTGCTGGTGCTGTACCTCGGAGAGGTCGTGGAGCAGGCCGATCGCGACAGCCTGTTCGGTGCGCCGCGCCATCCCTACACGCGCGCGCTGCTGCAGGCCGCCCCCATCCCCGATCCGCGGCGCGCGCGCGCGCGCCGGCGCGTGCCGCTGACAGGCGAGATGCCCTCGCCGCTCGCGCCGCCCTCCGGCTGTGTATTTCGCACACGCTGCCCGCATGCGCTCGAGCGCTGCGCGCGCGAGCGTCCCGCGCTGCGCGCGCTCGGCGCGAGCCTCGTCGCCTGCCACCGGGCCGAGGAGCTGGACGGCGCCGGGGCCTGAGGCCGCGCACTGGCAGCCGTGCGCGAAGCGCGCTAGCTTAGCGGGCACAACCGAGGGCGCAGCGGGTACGGACAGCCCCGATGGCCGCGATGATTCGTCACACCGGTGGGTGCCACTGCGGCCGCGTGCGCTTCGAGGTGATGGCGCCGGCCGACCTGGAAGTCTCCGACTGCAACTGCTCGATCTGCAGCAAGTCCGGCTACCTGCACCTGACCGTCCCCAAGTCGCGCTTCCGGCTGCTGAGCGGCCAGGAACAGCTCACCAGCTATCAGTTCAACACGCTCACCGCGCAGCACCTGTTCTGCTCGGTGTGCGGGGTCAAGTCGTTCTACGTACCGCGATCCCATCCCGAAGGCTTCAGCGTCAACGCGCGCTGCCTGGACCCCGGAACGGTGCGTTCCATGCGCGTGAACCAGGTGGACGGGCGGCGCTGGGAGGAGCAGTTTCCGCTGGGACGCGGCCCGCCGCTCGGGGACTGAGCGGCGCGGAGCGCCAGCGACTCGGCGCCAGCGACTCGGCACCACCTCCTCGACCTGCCTCGCGACCAGCCTGGCGCTTGCTATATAAGGGAATTTATAGCGCAACCCCGGGACCGGGGCCAGCGTCGGTCGGGCGTGGCTCGGGAGTGGCTCGGGCGTGGCTCGGGAGTCGCTCGGGAGTCGCTCGGGAGTCGCTCGAGCCCTTCACCCCCGCGGCGACCCCGGCGCGAGTGCAGCACGCACCGCAGCGCCGACCGGTAGAATGACCCTCCCGGGGGCGCACGCACCCCGCCGTTCACCGCAGGTGTTTGATGCGCAGCCGTCCGCCGTTCCGCGCCGACCACGTCGGCAGCCTGTTGCGACCGCCGCAGCTCGTGGCCGCCCGGGAGCAGTATCGCCAGGGCCAGCTGTCCGCGGATGCGCTGCGCTCCGTCGAGGATGCGGCCATCCGCGAGGTCGTCGCCCAGCAGCAGGAGGTGGGGCTGCAGAGCGTCACCGACGGAGAATTCCGCCGCGCCTACTGGCACGTGGACTTCCTCACGCGCTTCAGCAACGTGCAGCAGGTGCCCTCACCGGTGAGCGTGAGCTTTCACTCCGAGAGCGGCGCCGTGCAGATGCAGCCCTCGGCGCTGCGCGTCACGGGCCGGCTCGACAGGCCGCAGCCGATCTTCGTGGAGGATTTTCGCTTTCTGCAGTCGGTTGCGCGCGCGATGCCGAAGCAGACCCTGCCTTCCCCGAGCGTGCTGCACTTTCGCGGCGGACGCGGCGCCATCGACCGCGAGGCCTATCCGGACCTGGAGCAGTTCTACGACGATCTGGCGCGCGTCTATGCGCTGGAGATCGCGGATCTCGCCGCCGCCGGCTGCCGCTACGTGCAGCTCGATGAGGTCAACTTCGCCTACCTGTGCGATCCGAAGTTCCGCGACCAGGTGCGCGCCATGGGCGAGGATCCCGAGCGCCTGCCGCACCGCTATGCGCGACTGATCAATCGCTCGATCGCCGGCCGGCCGGCCGACATGGTGGTGTGCCTGCACCTGTGCCGCGGCAATTTCGAGAGCTCCTGGCTGGCCGAGGGCGGCTATGAGCCGGTCGCCGACACGCTGTTCAACGAGGTCGAGGCCGACGGCTACTTCCTCGAGTATGACTCGCCGCGCGCCGGAGATTTCTCGCCGCTGCGACGCGTGCCGCGCGACAAGACCGTGGTGCTCGGACTGGTCACCAGCAAGCACGCGGCGCTCGAGTCGGCCGCGGACCTGGCCCGCCGCATCGACGAGGCCGCCCGCTACCTGCCGCTCGAGCAGCTGGCGCTCAGCCCCCAATGCGGCTTCGCCAGCGCCGGTCGCGGCAACCGACTGTCGCGCGAGGAGCAGTTCGCCAAGCTGCGCCGCGTGGTCGAGGTCGCCCGTCAGGTGTGGGGCGACGCCTGATCACCGTAACCGCCCCGGCTGCGATACCAGCGTCGCGAGCGACGCGTTCAGCGCCGTGCCCAGTGTCCGCCCGCGAATCGCCATCCGTAGACGCCGTGCACCCAGCGCGGCTGCACCCACAGGAAGCCCGGTCGCGGCGCGATCCATCGGCCCGGAACCCAGAGGTACCGGCCACCCGCCCAGCCCCAGTAGCCGGCGGTCCAGACATATCCCGGCGCAGGTGCGACGCCTACCACTTCCGCGGGCACCGGCGGCGGAGCCAGTCCGATGTTGATGCCGAAATACACGCGCGCCGATGCGGCACCGCTCGCGCCCAGCAGACAGATTGCGGCGATCGCGACACCGGTTGCGGTCAGCGAAGCTCGAGTTGACATTTTCCTTCCCTCCACGGCAGTTGCCCTGTAGGGGATTCAACGCACGAGTCTCTCGCAGGATTACTGCGTGCATCGCCCCAGGCTGCGTCAGCCACGTTGACCGGGATTCATTCCAGCGGCTCGATGCGCTGTACGGTGCGCCAGCCGCGCGGCAGCAGCGCACCGCGCTGCGCGCGCGCGCCTGCGTAGCTCTTCAGATCCGCCGGCGTGAGCCGCATCTGCCGGTCCGCTCCCGTGAACACCGCCAGCGACTGTGACGCGCTCAGCACGCAGATCGCCACCAGCAGCTCCTCGCGCGCTTCGGCCTTCTTCGTCGGGATCCCAAACAGCCTGTTGCCCTTGCCGCGCGGCAGCTCGGGCACCTCGCTGGCGGGGAACACCAGCAGCCGTCCCTCGCTGTTGACCAGCGCCACGCGCGCCTCGGGATGCGCGGGCGGTCCGCCGGGTACACCGGTCTGCTCCTCTGCGAGCGGCACCGCCACCGCCGGCAGCACGCGTGCGCCGGCCGTCAGGCGCAGCACCGCCTTGCCCGCGCGGTTGCGCGAGTACAGCTCCTTCAAGCGCACGGTAAATCCGTAGCCGGCGTCGGTGGCGAGCAGCCAGAGATCATCGGGCTCGCCGATCGCCACGCCCGCGAAGTGCGCGCCGTCGGGCGGATCCAGCCGCCCCGAGAGGGGCTCGCCCTGACCGCGCGCCGAGGGCAGCGTGTGCGCAGGCAGGCTGTAGCCGCGACCGGTGCTGTCGATGAACACCGCCTGCTGGGTGCTGCGACCGCGCGCGGCCGCCTGGAAAGCATCGCCGCTCTTGTAGGAGAGCGCGCGCACATCGATGTCGTGACCCCGGGCGGCGCGCACCCAGCCGGCGCTGGACAGCACCACGGTCACCGGCTCGCTGACGAGCAGCTCGCTCGCCTCGATCGGCTGCGCGGCGGCGCGCTCCACGATGCGCGTGCGCCGCTCATCCCCGTATTCCTCGGCGTCCGCCTGGATCTCCTCGCGCAGCAGCTTGCGCAGCCGCGCGCGGCTGGCGAGCACCGCCTGCAGCTCATCGCGCTCCTCGGTGAGCTCGCCCTGCTCCTCGCGGATCTTCATCTCCTCGAGCCGCGCGAGGTGGCGCAGCTTGGTCTCGAGAATCGCCTCGGCCTGCTCGTCGGAGAGCTTGAAGCGCGCGATCAGCACCGGCTTGGGCTCATCCTCGCGGCGGATGATGCGGATCACCTCGTCGAGGTTCAGATAGACGATCAGCAGGCCGTCGAGGATGTGCAGGCGGCGCACCACCTTGTCCAGGCGGTGCTGCAGGCGGCGGCGCACCGTCTGCTGGCGAAACTCCAGCCACTCGGCGAGCAGCGCCTTGAGCCCCATGACGCGTGGTCGGCCGTCGTTACCGATGAGGTTGAGATTCACGCGGTAGGTGCGCTCCAGATCGGTGGTGGCGAACAGATGCGCCATGAGCTGCACGACATCCACGCGTCCGGAGCGCGGCTCGATGACCAGCCGCGTCGGATTCTCGTGGTCGGACTCGTCGCGCAGATCCGCGACCATCGGCAGCTTCTTCTGCCGCATCTGCTCGGCGATCTGCTCGAGCACGCGGCTGCCGGACACCTGGTAGGGCAGCGAGCCGATGACGATCAGACCGTCATCGTCGAGCTCGTAGGTGGCACGCGCGCGAAAGCTGCCGCTGCCGCTGTCGTAGAAGGCCGCGAGATCCGCCCGCGGGGAGATGATCTCCCCGCCGGTCGGCAGGTCCGGCCCCTTGATGTGCTTGAGCAGCGCGCGCGTGGTGGCATCGGGCTCATCCAGCAGGTGGATGCAGGCGGCGGCCACCTCGCGCAGGTTGTGCGGCGGGATGTCGGTGGCCATGCCGACCGCGATGCCGGAGGCTCCGTTCAGCAGCAGGTTCGGCAGCCGCGCCGGCAGCATCCGCGGCTCATCCAGAGTGCCATCGAAGTTCGGCGCCCACTCCACCGTGCCGTGCTCGAGCTCGGCCAGCAGCAGCTCCGCGTAGCGCGTCAGCCGCGACTCGGTATAGCGCATGGCGGCGAAGGACTTCGGATCGTCGGGCGAGCCCCAGTTGCCCTGCCCGTCGACGATCGGATAGCGGAACGAGAACCCCTGCGCCATGTGCACCATGGCCTCGTAGCAGGCCATGTCGCCGTGCGGGTGGAACTTGCCGATCACATCCCCGACGGTGCGCGCGGACTTCTTGTGCTTGGAGGCGGCCGACAGCCCGAGCTCGCTCATCGCGTAGACGATCCGGCGCTGCACCGGCTTGAGCCCGTCCCCGAGCGCCGGCAGCGCCCGATCGAGGATCACGTACATCGAATAATCGAGGTACGCCTTCTCGGTGAACTGGCCGAGCGCGCGGCGCTCGATGCCCGCGAAATCCAGCGGCGGTGTGCCCATCAGACCGCGACCTCGGCGAGATTGCCGTTGCGCTCGAGCCAGTCACGACGGTCGGCGGCGCGCTTCCTGGCGAGCAGCATGTCCATGAGGCTGTCGGTGCGGTCCTTGGCCTCGATGGTCAGCTGCACCAGCCGGCGGGTGCGCGGATCGATGGTGCTCTCGCGCAGCTGCGCCGGGTTCATCTCCCCGAGCCCCTTGAAGCGCGTCACCATGGGCTTCATGCGCGGGTTCTCGGCGGCCAGGCGCTTGAGGGTGGCGTCGCGCTCGGCGTCATCGAGCGCGTACAGCACCTGCTTGCCCGCGTCCACCCGATAGAGCGGCGGCATCGCCACGTGCACGTGCCCCTGGACCACCAGCGGGCGAAAGTGCCGCAGGAACAGCGCGCACAGCAGCGTCGCGATGTGCTGGCCGTCCGAATCGGCGTCCGCGAGGATGCAGATGCGGTGGTAGCGCAGCTGCGAGAGGTCGCTCGCGCCCGGATCCACGCCGAGCGCGACGCTGATGTCGTGCACCTCCTGCGAGGCGCCGATCTCGCCGGGCTCGAGCTCCCAGGTGTTCAGGATCTTGCCCCGCAGCGGCATGATCGCCTGGAACTCGCGGTCGCGCGCCTGCTTGGCCGACCCGCCGGCCGAATCCCCCTCGACCAGAAACAGCTCCGAGCGCGCCGGATCCTGGCTGGTGCAATCGGCGAGCTTGCCGGGCAGTGCCGGCCCCCCGAGCGTGCGCTTGCGCACCACGCGCGCAGCGGCGCGCGCCCGCTCCTGGGCGTTGGCGATCGCGAACTGCGCGATGCGCTCGCCGGCGTCCGGGTGTTGATTCAGCCACAGCGCGGCCGCGTCGCGCGCGCGCCCCTCGACCAGCGCGGCGGCCTCGCGCGAGGCGAGCTTCTCCTTGGTCTGGCCGGCAAACTGCGGCTCGCGCATCTTCACCGACAGCACGAAGCAGGCGCGGTCCCAGACATCCTCGGCGGACAGCTTGAGGCCGCGCGGCACGAGGTTCCTGAACTCGCAGAATTCGCGCACCGCCTGTACCACCCCGGCGCGCAGGCCGTTCACGTGCGTGCCGCCGGCGGTGGTGGGAATGAGGTTGACGTAGCTCTCGGCGACCGGATGCGGCGCATCGGCCGACCAGACCAGCGCCCAGTCGACCGCCTCCTGCTCCGAGGAGTGCTGTCCGATGATGGGCTCGGCGGGCAGCCGCTCGGCCGGCCCCAGCTGCTCGACCAGGTACGCCCCGAGATCTCCGGCGTAAAACCACTCCTCACGCTCGCCGCTGCTCTCGTTGAGAAAGCTCACGCGCAGGCCCGGACACAGTACCGCCTTGGCCTTGAGCACGCGCTTCAGGTCCGGCACCGAGAAGCGCTCGGAGTCGAAGAACTGCGGATCGGGCCAGAAGCGCACCGTCGTGCCGGTGTTGCGCTGGCCGACCGTGCCGATCACCTCCAGCTTGGAGTGCACGTGTCCGTCCTTGAAGCCGATGTTGTATTCCTTGCCGCCGCGGCGGATCCAGCACTCCAGGTGCCTGGAGAGCGCGTTCACCACGGAGACCCCGACCCCGTGCAGGCCGCCGGAGAACTTGTAGGAGCCCTCGGTGAACTTGCCGCCCGCGTGCAGGCGCGTGAGGATCAGCTCCACGCCGCTGATCTTCTCCTTCGGATGGATGTCCACGGGCATGCCTCGCCCGTCGTCGGCCACCTCCAGGGAGTCATCCGCGTGCAGGGTGACGCTGATCGATTTGCAGTAGCCGGCGATCGCCTCATCGACGCTGTTGTCGATGACCTCGTGCGCCAGGTGGTTGGGCCGCGTGGTGTCGGCATACATGCCGGGGCGCCGGCGCACCGGCTCCAGGCCGCTGAGAACTTCGATGTCGGAGGCGGTATAGGTCTCGGCCATTCTGCTCCAGGGCGATCGCCCAGCTCTCCATGATCCGCGCGCGCCGCGCCCGCGCGGCGCCCGCGCGGCGCGGATTCTAGCAGGAGAACGCCCGGCTGCCGGCCGCCTGCCGGCCGGCTCCCGGCCGGCCGCCGGCGCCTGCAGGGCGCGCGGCGGCCAGCGGCGCGACGGCTACCTCAGCGCACCCCGAGCCGGACCCACCGCCGTGGCGACCGAGGACGGC
>DATJSD010000025.1:0-15648 GCA_035504335.1 Steroidobacteraceae bacterium
CGCGTCGCTGCGCGACTGCGCCGCGCCGGCGTTCGAGGCGCAGGTCGAAGCGGCCTCCGGCGCGGTGCTGGGAGCCGTGCGGCTCGCCGGCGAGCGCCGCAGCTTCGCGCTGCACGCGCTCGCCGCCGAAACCTACGTGGCCGCGCGCTGCGCGCTCATGGGAGACGCCGCCCACGTGATTCATCCGCTGGCCGGGCAGGGAGCCAACCTCGGCCTGCTCGATGCGGCCGCGCTGTGCGAGGCGGTCGCCGAGGCGCGCGCGGCGCGCGAGGATCCCGGCGCGCTGCGTGCGCTGCGCCGCTACGAGCAGCGCCGCCGCACCCACAACCTGCTCATGGCCGCCGCCATCGACGCCTTGCACGGCGGCTTCGCGCGGGCGGGCGGGCCGGCGGCCTGGCTGCTCAATCGCGGCCTGGACGTGGTCAACCGCAGCGCGCCGCTCAAGCGGCTGTTCGCGCGACGGGCGCTGGGGCTCGCCGGGGAGCTGCCGCGGCTCGCGCGCCCGGCGTGAGCGTCAGCCCAGCGGCAGGCGGTCGAGCTTCGCGGCGCAGATGAAATCGTTCTCGCTCAACCCGCCGATCGCGTGGGTGGAGAAGCGCACGTGGCAGTAGTTGTAGCCCACGTTCAGGTCGGGATGGTGGTCCTCGACGTTGGCCACGTGCGCCAGGGCGTTCACGAAGCTCATGGTGCGGAAGAAGTTGCGGAAGGAGAACTCGCGGCGGATGGCCTTGCCGTCCTCGACGAGCCGCCAGTCCGGCGAGAGCTGTGCGAGCGCGGCCTCGGCCGCGGCACGGCTGTAGGGCTGAACGCCGCCCTCGCAGGGGCGGCAGTGCCTGTCGCTGAGCGCGGGTTCGGACATAGGGTTCGCCCCTGCCGTCGCGCTCAGTGCGTCCCGCCGGGGTTGCGGCGCGGGTAGCTGCGCGCGACGTACTGCTCCACCAGCTGCTGAAACTCCTGTGCGATGTGTTCGCCCTTGAGGGTCACGGTCTTCTGACCGTCCTCGTACACGGGCGCCACCGGGCGCTCGCCGGTGCCCGGCAGACTGATGCCGATGTTGGCGTGCTTGCTCTCTCCCGGGCCGTTGACCACGCAGCCCATCACCGCGACGGTCATGGTCTCCACGCCCACGTAGCTGCGGCACCACTCGCGCATGCGCGCACGCAGGTGCTTCTGGATGCTGTCGGCCAGCGTCTGAAAAAACGTGCTGGTGGTGCGACCGCAGCCCGGGCAGGCGGTCACGAGCGGCGCGAAAGAGCGCAGCCCCATGGTCTGCAGCAGCTCCTGCGCGACCAGCACCTCGCGCTGGCGGTCGCCGCCCGGCTCGGGGGTCAGCGAGATGCGGATGGTGTCGCCGATGCCCCGCTGCAGAAGTATCCCCAGCGCGGCCGAGGATGCGACGATGCCCTTGGAGCCCATGCCCGCCTCGGTCAGGCCGAGGTGCAGCGCATGGTCGGAGCGCGCCGCGAGCTGCCCGTACACGGCGATCAGATCCTGTACCGAGCTGACCTTGGCGGACAGCACGATGCGATCGGGCGGCAGGCCCAGCTGCACCGCGCGCGCGGCGCTGTCGAGTGCCGATCGGACGATCGCCTCGCGCATCACCGCCTGAGCCGGCAGCGGATCGGGGCGCCGGCCGTTCTCGTCCATCAGCCGGCCGAGCAGATCCTGATCCAGACTGCCCCAGTTGACGCCGATGCGCACCGGCTTGCGGTTGCGGCAGGCGATCTCGATCATCTCGGCGAACTGCGGATCGCGCTTGCTGCCGCGGCCGACGTTGCCGGGATTGATGCGGTACTTGGCGAGCGCCTCGGCGCAGGCCGGGTGCTCCTGCAGCAGCTTGTGGCCGTTGAAGTGAAAATCGCCGATCAGCGGCACATCGCAGCCGGCGCGCTCGAGCCGTTCGCGGATATGCGGCACGGCCGCGGCGGCTTCCGTGGTATTGACCGTGACGCGCACCAGCTCGGAGCCCGCGCCGGCCAGCTCGCGCACCTGCTGCACCGTGGACTCCACGTCCGCGGTGTCGGTGTTCGTCATGGACTGCACCACGATCGGCGAATCCCCGCCGATGCGGATGCCCGCCACGTCCACGGGCACGGTGGGGTGGCGCCGCGCGCCGGGACGCAGCGCGACCGGAGCCGCCGAGCCGTCGGGGCTGTCAGGGCCGTCGGGGCCGTCGGCGCTGTCGGCGCTGCCGGAGCCGACTCTGATCGCGGGAGCCGTTGCGGATGTCATGCCGGGCATTGTAGTGGTGCGGGCGCCAAAGCATAGTGGCAGAGCATCGGCCGCTGCTATCATTCCGATTCCGTGGCTGACGCACTGCAATATTCCAGCCGGACGGTGGGGTCGCGCAGAGGTACCGAATGGGCCGGCATACCTGTTTGTATAGCCTGCACGTCGCGCTGGGAGCGCGCATGGTCGACTTCGGCGGCTGGGACATGCCCGTGGCCTACGGCTCGCAGATCGAGGAGCATCAGGCCGTGCGCCGCTCGGCCGGGGTGTTCGACGTGTCGCACATGTGCATCCTGGACCTCTCGGGGGGGCGCACGCGTGAGCTGCTCGCGCAGCTGCTCGCCAACGACATCGGGCGCCTGAGCACCCCGGGCGCAGCGCTGTACAGCTGCATGCTCAACGACCGCGGAGGCATCATCGACGATCTGGTCGGGTATTTTTTCGACGAAGAGCACTATCGGCTGGTGGTGAACGCCGCCACGCGTGACAAGGACATCGCCTGGATCGGGGTGCTTGCCGAGCGCCTGCAGGTGAGGCTGCTGGAGCGGCGCGACCTGGCGATGCTCGCCGTGCAGGGCCCGCAGGCGCGCCAGCGCTGCGCGACGCTGCTCACGCCCGAAGCGGCCTCCGAGGTGATGGGGCTCGCGCCGTTTCACGGTCGGCCGCTCGGTTCCCGCTTCTTCGCGCGCACCGGCTACACCGGTGAGGACGGTTTCGAGATCATGCTGCCGGCGGGCGAGGCCGGCAGCATGTGGCAGCGGCTCAACGCTGCCGGCGTGCGCTCGTGCGGACTGGGCGCGCGTGACACGCTGCGTCTGGAGGCCGGCCTGAAGCTGTACGGCAACGACATGGACGAGCAGACCCATCCGTTTGAATCGGACCTCGCCTGGACCGTGGCCTTTCAGCCCGAGACGCGACAGTTCATCGGCCGCCCCGCGCTCGAGAGCATCCAGCAGCGGGGCAGTGCGCACAAACTGGTCGGCCTGGTGCTCGACGAGCGCGCGGTGCTGCGCAGCCACCAGCGCGTCATCGTCCCGGACGTCGGCGAGGGCGAGGTGACCAGCGGCACCTTTTCCCCGACGCTGGCGCGGTCGATCGGCTTCGCACGGGTACCGGCCGGCAGCGGGGAGCGCGTGCAGGTCGAGGTGCGCGAACGACGGCTGCCCGCCCGCGTGGTGCGCCCGCCGTTCGTGCGTCACGGGCGCGTGCTGGTGCCGCTCTGAGGCCTGGACGAACACCGCATTGGGAGTGCACCAGGAGCAACGTCGATGAGCAAGATTCCAACCGATCTGAAGTACACGGCCAGTCATGAGTGGCTGCGGCCGCTGCCGGACGGTACGGTGGAGATTGGCATCAGCGATCACGCCCAGGAGGCGCTCGGGGATCTGGTGTTCGTCGAGCTGCCCGATCTCGGGCGGCGCCTGGCCGAGGGCGAGGCCTGTGCCGTGGTCGAATCGGTCAAGGCGGCCTCGGACATCTTTGCGCCGATCGCCGGGACCGTCGTGGCCACCAACGACAAGCTTGCCCAGGCACCGGAGCTGATCAACCACGATCCCTACGGCGCCGGCTGGCTGATGCGGCTGAAGCCGCAGGCGCCGCAGTCGATCGGTGCACTGCTCTCGGCGCAGGACTACCAGGCGCTCGCGGCCAAGGCCTGAGCGCGGCGCGGCCCACGCGCAGCGCGCAGCCGGAGCGATCGGCCATGCCGTTCATCCCGCATACCGAGGAGGATGTCCGCGAGATGCTCGCGGTGCTGGGCGTGGCGAGCATCGAGACGCTGTTCGACGAGATACCGGATCGACTGCGCGTGGGGGTGCTCGAGTCGATCGGCCCCGGGCTCCCGGAGCTCGAGGTGATGCAGCTGATGCGTGCGCGTGCGCGCCTCGATGGCGCGCCGCTGTGCTTCCTCGGCGCCGGCGCCTACGAGCACCATATTCCCGCGGCGGTATGGTCCACGATCACGCGCGGAGAGCTGTACAGCGCCTATACGCCCTATCAGGCGGAGGCCAGCCAGGGGACCCTGCAGGCCATCTACGAGTATCAGAGCATGATGGCGCGGCTGACCGGCATGCAGGTCTCCAACGCCTCGCTGTATGACGGAGCGACCGCGCTCGCGGAGGCCTGCCTGATGGCGGTGCGCGCCAACCGCCGGGCGCAGGGCGCGCGCGTGCTCATCGCGCGCAGCGTGCATCCGCACTACCGGCAGGTCGCCCGCACCACTGCCGCCGGGCAGGGGCTGGTGTTCGAAGAGCTGCCGTACGATCGCGCGAGCGGCTGCACCTCGCCGCCGCCTGCCACGCCGGGGCCGGGCACGGACGGCGGCTTGCAGGGCGGGGTGGGAGGCGCGGGCGGCGCGGGCGGCGCGCTCTGCAGCGCGGTGGTGATCCAGCAGCCGAATTTCTTCGGAGTGCTCGAGGACGTGGACACGTTGACCGACCGGGCGCACGCGCTCGGGGCGCTGGTGATCGCCGTGGTCAATCCGATCTCGCTGGCGGTGCTGAAGCCGCCGGGGGAGTGGGGCACGGGCGGCGCCGACATCGTCGTCGGCGAAGGCCAGCCGCTGGGCTGCCCGCTCTCCTCGGGCGGCCCGTACTTCGGTTTCATGACCACGCGCATGCAGTACGTGCGGCAGATGCCCGGGCGCATCGTCGGGCGCACGGTGGATCTGGACGGCCGGGTCGGATTCACGCTGACGCTGCAGGCACGCGAGCAGCACATCCGTCGGGGCAAGGCGACATCCAACATCTGCACCAATCAGGGCCTGCTGATGCTGGCCGGCACGCTGTACCTGGCGCTCATGGGCGCTCGCGGCCTGGAGGGTGTGGCACGAGCGTCGATGGCGCGAACCGAGCAGCTCGTGCAGGCGCTGTGCGCGCTGCGCGGGGTGCGCCGCGCGCTCTCGGGGCGTTGTTTCCACGAAGCGGCGCTGGCGCTGGACCGACCGCTCGCCCCGGTGCTGCGCGCGCTGGCGGCACGCGGCATCGTCGGTGGCCTGGATCTGTCGGGCTACTACCCGGAGCTCGGCCAGACGCTGCTGGTGTGCGCCACCGAGACCCGCACTTCGGCCGATGTCGAGCGCTATGCCGCGGCGCTGTCCGCGGTGCTGTCCGGGATGCCGCCGGCCGCGCCCGTGGCGGCGGGCGCCGCCATGAGCCCGGCGGTGCCGGGATCCCCGTGAGCGCGAGGATGCGCGAGCCGCTGATCTTCGAGTACTCGCGCGCCGGGCGCGGGGCACACGCCCAGTGGCCTGACGTGCCGCGCGAACCCGCCGAGGGCGGCGGCATCCCGCCGTCGCTGCGGCGGCTGCGGCCGCCGGCGCTTCCCGAGGTCAGCGAGCTGGACGTCATCCGGCACTACACGCGCCTGTCGCAGCTGAACTTCTCGATCGATACGCACTTCTACCCGCTCGGCTCCTGCACCATGAAGTACAACCCCAAGGCGTGCAACGCCGTCGCGCTGCTGCCGGAGTTCCTGGCACGCCATCCGCTCGCGCCCGCCGAGCTCGGCCAGGGAGTGCTGGCCTGCCTGTACGAGCTGCAGGAAATGCTCAAGGCGATCACGGGCATGTGCGGGGTCGCGCTGAGCCCGCTCGCCGGAGCGCAGGGTGAGTTCGCCGGGGTGGCAATGATCCGCGCCTACCATCGCTCGCGCGGTGACGTGGACCGCGACGAGATCATCGTGCCGCAGGCCGCGCACGGCACCAATCCGGCCAGCGCGACGATGTGCGGCTGCGTGCCGCGCGAGATCGCGATCGGCCCGGACGGCGACGTGGATCTGGAAGCGCTGCGCGCGGCGCTCGGGCCGCGCACCGCCGGCATCATGCTGACCAATCCCTCCACGCTCGGGGTGTTCGAGCGGCACGTCGAGGAGGTCGCGCAGCGGGTACACGCCGCCGGAGGATTGCTCTATTACGATGGGGCCAATCTGAACGCCATCCTCGGCAAGGTGCGTCCCGGGGACATGGGTTTCGATGTCATGCACGTCAATTTGCATAAGACCTTCTCCACCCCGCACGGCAGCGGCGGCCCGGGCGCCGGCCCCGTGGGCGTCAGCGAGCGGCTGCTGCCGTTCCTGCCGCTGCCCATCGTGGCGCGTGTCCCGCCTGGCACGCCGCCGGACACGGAGCCGGGCGCGGAGCCGGGCGCGGATGCCGCCGGCACCGCCGGCGCCGCGGGCGCCGCGCCGCGCTACCGGTGGCTGGATGAGCGCGATCTGCCGCAGTCGATCGGCAGGCTGGCTGCGTTCGGCGGCAATGCGGGGGTGCTGCTGCGCGCCTACGTCTACCTGCGGCTGCTCGGGCGCGAGGGTCTGCAGCGCGTGGCGGAGTTCGCGACGCTGAACGCCAACTATCTGTCGGCGCGGCTGCAGCAGGCAGGGTACGATGCGGCCTATCCGACGCGGCGTGCGGGCCACGAGTTCGCCCTGACTTTGCGCCGCCAGTCCCAGGAGCTGAATGTGACGGCGATGGATGTGGCGAAACGACTGCTGGATCTGGGATATCACGCGCCCACCACCTACTTCCCGCAGCTGATCAGCGAGTGCCTGCTGATCGAGCCGACGGAGACCGAAAGCAAGCAGACGCTGGACGGGTTCGTCGCCGCGATGGAGCGTATATTGCGCGAGGCGCACGACGAGCCGGAGCGCCTGCAGCGCGCACCCTACACGCTGCCGGTGCGCCGTCTGGACGACGTGCGCGCGGCGCGCGAGCTGGATCTGGTGTATCGCGAACCTGCGCGGGAGCCGCCGGCCGGTGCTGCGGCGTCATAAGCTCACGGGCGTCAGCCGCCTGCTGGCCGCGTTCGCCGCGAGCGTTCGCGGGCTCGCGGGCGCGTTTCGCGAGGAGCAGGCGTTTCGACAGGAGATCGCGTTCGCGTGCGTGGCGCTGCCGCTGGGGATCTGGCTCGGTCGCAGCGGCGTGGAGCGAGCGCTGCTGGCCGCTCCGGTGCTGTTGATCCTGATCGTGGAGCTGCTCAACAGCGCGATCGAGGCGACGGTGGACCGCATCGGGCTCGAGCGTCACGCACTCGCCGGCCTCGCCAAGGATGTGGGCTCGGCGGCGGTGCTGCTGTCTTTCCTGCTGCTTGGAGTGGTGTGGGTACTGGTGCTGACCGGGCGGTAAGCGGCGCGGTGGCGTATGGGGCCGCCGGCACGCAGGCAATCCGGGCAAATGGGCCTCTCAAAGATGCGTCCCGAGCGATGAACCTTGCAGCCGAAACGGGGTCTGTCAGAGGACCGTCCGGCGGCTGATTCGGATCAAAAAACGGAAACACACGATGACAGACGATCGAGCGGCCCGAGCGGCCGAATGGGATCCGCGGGCCGCAGCGCGCTGCAGCGGGCGGAAATCATCGATGCGGCGGCCGGGCGCGATCGGGCGGCCGCTGCGGCCGCTGCGGCCGCTGCGGCCACTGCGGGCGCCGGGCGCGCGCGCGGCGGCGCTCGCGCTCGCGGGGCTCATCGCGGGGCTCGGGGCGCTGCCGGCCCTCGCCGCGGGGACCGGGCCGGCGCCGCCCACCAGCCCGGCGGGCGCACAGGGTGCGCCGGGCAGCGTCAGGCTCGCCTCACACGTGCCGGTGCCGATCGGGGAGGCTGCCTCGGCGGCCGACTGGGCGGCGACCCTGGAGCGCATCGCCGGCAGCGTCGTGGCGATCGAGATCGACCAGGCGCGCTCGTTCGATACCGAGCGCAATATGTCCGCCGAGGCCACGGGCTTCGTGGTCGACGCCAAGCGCGGTCTGATTCTGACCAATCGGCACGTGGTGACCCCGGGCCCGGTCACGGCGACCGCCACCTTCCTCAATCGCGAGGAGGTGCAGCTCTATCCGGTGTACCGCGACCCGGTGCACGACTTCGGTTTCTACCGCTACGATCCCAGCCAGCTCAAGTACATCAGCCCGAAGGCGCTGACGCTGGCGCCGCAGGATGCGCAGGTCGGGCGCGAGATCCGCGTGGTCGGCAACAACGCCGGCGAGCAGCTCTCGATCCTCGCCGGTACGCTGGCGCGCCTCGACCGGCAGGCGCCCGACTACGGCATCGGCCGCTACAACGACTTCAACACCTTCTACATTCAGGCGGCCTCCGGGACCTCGGGCGGCTCCTCGGGCTCTCCGGTGGTGGATATCCAGGGTCACGTGCTCGCGCTGAATGCCGGCGGAGCCGAGGGGTCGGCCTCGAGCTTCTATCTGCCGCTCGGGCGCGTGCAGCGCGCGCTGCGGCTCATCCAGGAAGGCAAGCCGGTGACGCGCGGCACGCTCGAGACCGAATTCCTGTATCGACCCTACGATGAGCTCGAGCGGCTGGGTCTCACGCCGCAGGTCGAGGCGATGGCGCGCCGGGCCAATCCGGATGCCACCGGCATGCTGGTGGTCAACGACGTGCAGCCCGGCTCGATGAGCGATGGGGTGCTCGAGCCCGGCGATGTGCTGGTGCGCGTCAACGGCCAGCTGGTCACGCAGTTCGATCCGCTCGAGGCTGTGCTCGACGACTCGGTGGGCAAGGTGGTGCAGCTGCAGCTGTCGCGCGGCGGGCAGCTCTACACCGCGCACCTGAAGGTCGGGGACCTGAACGCGATCACGCCGGCCTCGTACGTCTCGATCGGCGACGCCGTGGTGCATACGCTGTCCTACGAGGAGGCGCGCGCGTTCCATCGCCCGATCCGCGGCGCATTCGTCGCCGCGGCCGGCTACATCTTCGAGTCGGCCGATGTGCCGCGCGGGGCTATCATCACCGCAGTGGACTCCAAGCCGGTGAACGACCTGGACGACTTCATCAAGGACATCGAGGGCTATGGGGATGGGGCGCAGGTCGCGATCCGGTTCGTGACCATCGACGATCCCAACAACAGCCAGCTGCGCTCGGTGCGCATCGACCGGCACTGGTTCCCGGCACGCCACTGCACGCGCGATGATCAGGTGGGCTACTGGCAGTGCGTGGCGCTGCCGGCGGTCGCGGCGGCGCCGGCCCCGACGCCGGTGTCCGCGCAGCTGCCGCAGGTGGACGACCCACGCGCGGCGGCGATCGCCCCGTCGCTGGTGTACATCACCTACGACATGCCCTACACCATCTCCGGGGTGACCGAGCGCTACTATCACGGCGCCGGGCTGATCGTGGACACCAGACGCGGCCTCATCGTGACGGACCGCGACACGGTGCCGAACTCGCTCGGGGACGTGCGGCTGGTGTTCGCCGGCACCATCGAGATCCCCGGCAGGGTCGTCTATATCCATCCGCTGCACAATCTGGCGGTGATTCATTACGACCCGCGGCTGATCGGCGCCACCGCCGTGCGCGCGGCGCAGTTCGATACCCGCCCGCTGATGGCCGGACAGACCGTGAATGTCGTCGGTCTGGACAGCAACGGGCAGATCCGCGCCCGTACCACGACCATCTCGGACGTGCAGCCGATCGATCTGCCGCTGTCGCGCACCGTGCGCTTTCGCGACAGCAACCTGGACGTAGCCTCGCTGGTGGATCCGCCCGAGGACGTCGTCGGGGTGCTGACGGGCAACGACGGCCGGGTCCGTGGCCTGTGGGCGAGCTTCGCCTACGACGGTGGCGGGGAGCTGGTGCAGGAGATGCGCGGCATTCCCGCCGACCTGTTGGCCGAGACCGTGAATCTGGTGCGCACCGGCAAGCCCCTGCATTCGCTGGACGCGGAGTTCCAGCCGGAGTCGCTCGCCTCGGCCCGGCAGCTCGGGCTGAGCCAGGCCTGGGTGCAGCGGATCGCGCGCGCGGATCCGGCCGCGCGTGAAGTGCTCAGCGTCGAGCGGCTGGTGGGCGGCTCGGATGCGGCCCGCGTGCTGCAGCCGGGGGACATTCTGCTGGCGATCGATGGTCAGCCGGTGACGCAGTTTCGCGAGGTCGAGCGCGCCGTGGAGGACAAGGATCAGGTGCAGGTGACGGTCTGGCGCGTCAACGGTGAGCGGGATCTGACGGTGAAGACCGCGGCGCTGAGCGGCGACGATCTGTCACGCGTGGTCGAGTGGGCCGGCGCGACCCTGCAGGCCCCCTACCGGGCGATGGAGGCGCAGCGCGGCATCGCGCCGGTCGGGGTTTATGTCGCCTACTACCAGTTTGGCTCGCCGGCATCGCACTATGGGCTGGTTCCGGGGCATCGCATCGTCGAGGTCGACGGGCAGCCCACACCGAATCTCGACGCTTTTTTGCGACAGGTCAGCGGGCGGCCCGACCGCTCCTCGTTGCGCATCAAGATGTTGGATTGGGATGGCGCCCCGCAGGTGATCACGCTGAAGCTCGACCGGCACTACTGGCCCGCGTACGAGCTCGATCGCACCGCAAACGGTTGGAAGCGAGTTTCACTCGAATAGCCACGCATTGCGCCGGTACAATCGCGGCATGGTGAGGCCATGGTGACGGTTGTGCGGGCGACACAGCCCGAGCTGAATGCTGCCGTGCAGGCGCTGCGCGATGGCGAGCTGGTGGCCTTCCCCACCGAGACGGTGTACGGCCTGGGCGCCCACGCCGGGCATCCGGGCGCGCTCAGCCGGGTGTTCGAGCTGAAGGGCCGGCCGCAGACGCACCCGCTGATCGTGCATCTGGACAGCCCGAGATACCTCACGCGCTGGGCGCGCGAGGTCCCGGTGGCCGCTGAGCGGCTGGCCGAGCGCTTCTGGCCCGGGCCCCTGACGCTGGTGTTGCCGCGGGCCCCGAAGGTGCATCCGCTGGTCAGCGGCGGACAGGACACGGTCGCGGTGCGTGTACCGGCCCATCCCATGGCCCAGCAGCTGCTGACCGCCTTCGGCGGCGGCATCGCGGCGCCCTCGGCCAACCGCTATGGACGGCTCAGTCCCACGCGTGCCGAGCACGTGCGCGAGGAGTTCGGCGGCGAGGTCCGGGTGATCCTGGACGGCGGAGAATGCAAGGTCGGGCTGGAGTCCACCATCGTCGCCTGCGTGGCCGGCAGCGTGCGGCTGCTGCGCCCCGGGGCGATCAGTCTGTCGCAGCTGCGGCGCGTGGTGCCCGAGGTGACCGCGGCCGCCGGCGCGGCGGAGGCTGGAGCGGGCGCGGGCGCGGGCGCGACGCTGCCGCGCGTGCCGGGCAGCCAGAGCACGCACTATGCGCCGCTGACTCCCATGAGCATCGTGCCCGCCGACGATATCGAGCTGCTCGCCGCCTCCCTGTCCGAAGGCGGCCAACGGATCGCCGTGCTCGCGCAGCGGCCACCTCTGGGCACCTACCGGTCCGTCACCTGGATCAACGCGGGCCCGCGCGTCGAGGCCTATGCGCACGACCTGTATTCCCACCTGCGCACGCTGGACAAGGCGGGCTGCGTGCGCATCCTCGTACAGGCCGTACCGGCCGATGAGCGCTGGGACGCGGTGCGCGACCGACTGGCGCGCGGCGCAGCCGCCGCGGCCATCGACGTGACCGCCGACGAGGAATACTCCATCGCCGCCGGGATCCTGCCCTGAGGGCGCCCCATCCTTGAAATCGATCGATCCGTTCCAGCCGGGCGAGATCCGCCGGCTGGTGCGCGAATTCGGCTCCCCGCTGCTGATCGTGGACTGCGCGCGCGTGCGCGCACAGTACCGCAAGCTGCGCGCGGCGCTGCCCGGCGTTGACCTGCATTATGCCCTGAAGCCGCTGCCGCATCCCGCCGTGGTGCGCAGCGTCGCCGAGCTGGGCGGCTGGCTCGACCTCGCCACCAGCGGGGAGGTGCAGCTGGTGCAGGCGCTCGGCATAGCCGCCGCGCGCTGCATTCATACGCATCCCATCAAGCGTGAGCGTGACATCCGCAATGCACTCGGGTTCGGGGTGCGGTTGTTCGTCGCCGATAACCCCGACGAGGTGCGCAAGTTCCGCCGCCACGGCGAGCGCGCCGCGCTGCTGCTGCGCGTGTCGTTCCGCAGTCCCGGGGCGGTGTGCGACCTGTCGCGCAAGTTCGGCTGCGATCCGGAGGATGCCATCGGGCTGGCGCGCCTGGCCGCCTCGCTCGGCGTGGACGTGCAGGGCTTTTCCTTTCACGTCGGCTCGCAGGCGGCCGACGCGCTCAAACACGTGGAGGCGATCGAGGCGTGCGCGGCGCTGCTGGCGGCGGCGCGCCGTGAGCGGCTCGGCACGCTCGATACGCTGGATATCGGCGGGGGATTCCCCATCGACTATCTGCAGCACACCGCGGACATCCGCTCGTTCTGCGGGCCGATCCGCACGGCGCTCGCGCGGCTGCCGCGGCGCGTGCGCGTGATCGCCGAGCCGGGGCGCTACATCGCCGGGCCCGCGGCGATCGGCGTGGCGAGCGTCATGGGGCGCGCGCGCCGCGAGGGACACTGGTGGTATTACCTCGACGACGGACTGTATGGTTCCTACAGCGGACAGCTCTACGACCACGCGCGCTACCCGGTCGAATCCCTGCGCCAGGGCGAGCCCCTGCTGCCCTCGGTGCTCGCCGGACCCACCTGCGACAGCATCGACGTGATCGCCGAGAATCTGCTGCTGCCCCAGCTCAAGGCCGGTGATCTCATCGTCGGCCGCGCGATGGGCGCCTACACCTGGGCGAGCGCCTCGGAGTTCAATTTCTTTCCGAAAGCCACCGTGGTGGCGGTCAACCGGACCGCGGGGGATACGGGGGGAGTGGAGTGAAGCCCGAGCGGCCGCCGGTTACTCCGCGCCCCCATGACGCGCGAGCTGTGCGGCGATGAGCGCGCGCAGGCGCGCGACCAGCGCGGGCTGCTGCGCGGCGAGGTTGCGGGTTTCGCCGGGATCGGCCGCAAGGTCGTAGAGCGCATCGTGCAGCGGCGGCATCTGCGGGTAGTGCAGATGGCCGAGGTAGTGCACGAGCTTCCAGCGCCCGTCGATGACCGCCACCGAGCCGGTGGTGAGCCGTGCGTGTCGCGGGTTCTGCTCGAAGTTCATGCTGAATACGGGGACGACGGGCGGCGCAGCGCCCGTGGCGGCGCTGCTCAAGGCGCCCAGCAGCGAGCGGCCCTCCCACGACGCCGGTGCCGACAGTCCGGCGAGCTGCGCCAGGGTCGGCGCGATGTCGGCCTGCTCGACCACCGCGGGGCTGCGGATCGCCTGCGTCTGGCCGGGCAGCTTGATGATCAGTGGCACGTGAATGATCTCGTCGAACAGTCCCGGCCCGGTGTGCGCACCGTAGCCGTGACGGAAGCTCTCGCCGTGATCGGCCGTCACGACCAGCACCGTGTCCGGTCCGAGCAGCTGCAGCGCACGCGTGAGAAACTCACCCGCATAGTGATCCACGTACAGCACCGACTCGTCGTAGCGCGCCGCGAGCGTAGCGGCCAGCTCGGGCGAGACGCTGCTCATGGAGTACACCCAGTGCGGCTCGGTCGAGGCGATGGTGCGCGCGCGCGCCGAGGCGTCGAAGCGCCCGAGCCAGGGCAAGGGCGCGGCGTACGGGGCATGCGGCGGGAACAGGTGCACCCACAGGAACACCGGAGCGGATGCCGTGCGCCGTGAGCGCTGCAGCCAGGCGAGCGCCGGATCGATCGCCAGTGCCGGGTCGTAGTGCGAGTTGTCGCGAGGCGCGCGCACAGCGCCGGCCAGATCCGTCAGCGCGCTGAACAATGGCATTGCCGCCACCGCGCAGGTGTACTTGAAGAGCGCCGAGAGCGCATCGGTGCACAGATCCGGATCCTTGATGCGGTCGCGCGCGGCGAAATCGAAATCCGCCCCGAAACCGTTCTTGGCCGCCCCGGCGGCGGAGTTGGTCGAGACATAACCGGTGAGATATCCGGCCCGATGCAGCAGCGACGGCAGCGAGTCCAGGCGCGCGCGCTCGTCGGGCCAGGCCTGCAGCTGCAGAGCGCGGTGCGTCCAGGGTCGCGTGCCCGTGAGAATGGAGGCGACGCCCGGAGTGGTGAAGTTGCCGTCGGCGTAGGCGTGCTCGAAGGTGGTGGCGCCGGCGGCGAAGGCGCTGAGCTGCGGGGTGGTGGGGCGCGCGGCCCCGTAGAGGGACATGTGTTCGGCGGACAGCGCATCGATGGTCAGCAGCACGATGTTCGGCCGCGGCGAGCGCGCGGCGGCGGCCGGCGATGAGATCGGTGGCGTGGCCGGCGGGCGACTCCAGCCGAGCAGCGGTACGCTGAGCGCGCACAGGGCGCCGACGCTGAGGCACGCGGTCGCGATCGGGCGAAGCCGCCGCACGGCGCGCCGGCCGGGCGGCGTGCAGCCGGCGATGCCGCCCGCGGCGAGCGCGAACCAGAGCAGATCACCCCGCAGGGACAGCCCGCGCAACCAACCGAAGGTCTGTACCCACATCAGCAGACAGTAGAGCAGCGCCGCCAGCGTGAAGGCCGCGGCCACGCCGGCCAGGCCCACGGGGAGCAGGCGGCGTAGGCCGCGCAGGGCCGGTAAGCGCCCGACAGCCGCGAGCAGCAGCGCCAGGATCACCCACAGGGGCACGGCGAGCGCCAGCAGAAACAGCCAGGCCGTCCCATAAGCGGGGATCAGCTCGGCCGGGCGCAGGACGTAGAGAAAGTCCTCCAGCTGCGGGAAGAACGCCAGCGGCAGCACGACTCCCAGCAGCGCCAGTGAGGGCAGCGCCGCCGCGCGCCAGGTCGGCTCGACGCCCTCGGCGGCGGCGCCGGCGCTCATCCGCTCAGCCGCTCAGCCGTCGCCGCCGCTCTGCGGTGGAGCTCTCTCGCGACGCACCACCGTCACGACGGCGTTGACGAGGCGGTACCAGAGACGTGCGATATAACGCCGCAGCGCGGCGATCGCCGAGGCCGCCGCGATCAGAACAGGAAACAGGAACTGGTAGATCTGACCCGCGGAATTGGGATCGATATAGGCATGGGCGGGGCGCGACGGCAGCAGAGCGACGAGCGCTGCCAATCCCAGCGCGCAGGCGCCGAGCAGCCGACGGGGTTCCTTTGCATGCACCACGGTGTGATTCCTCCTCGACAACCCATCATCGCAGAACCGGTGGGGCGGGTTGACCGCGTGCCACGCTTTTGCAGCCCAGCTCACAGCATAGGACAGCTTACGGTGCTGCGCTGTTAAATCGGCTAAAGCCGCACGCTATTGCCCGTCGGTCCCGCGGCGGACCCCGCCGGGGCGCTCAGGCCGACGCGCCGCCGAAGCGCCGCCGTGCGCCGGCCATCAGCGTCTCGAGCCGCTGCGCATCCTCATCGGCGGGCAGCGTCTCGCGGCTGCCGGCATGGATGGGGACCTGCGCGAGGGCCTGGTCCAGACGCGCACGGCCGGGTGCCGCCTGCGTTGCGGGCGCCTGGCGAGTGGCGTCGGCTCCGAGCGCCGCGTCCACGCCGAGAAACTCCAGCATCCGCTGCAGAGTGCCGCGCGGATCGGCCCGCAGCTGCTCGAAGTCGACCCATCGCAGCCGCTCGGGCGCGAGCTCCTCGAGGCAGCGCGCCAGCACTTGCGTGCAGGCGCGCAGCGCCTCGCGCAGGAAGCTCTCGATCGCGCCCGGCGGGCAGT
>DATJSD010000026.1:0-13094 GCA_035504335.1 Steroidobacteraceae bacterium
GGCTCCAATCCCGACGACGTGGTGGACATTTTCTGGTCCGATCGCGGCGCCGCCTCCCGCCCGGTGCTGATCTACGTGCCCGGCGGGGCCGGCAACAAGATCGAGATCCAGGACAAGGCCGCGAACGCGTTTTACGACAACATCGGCCGCTGGGGCGCCCAGAACGGCATGGTGGTGGTGAACATGCAGCGGCACTTCAGCCGCAGCTGGGACGGTGGCGCACGCGACATCTCCAGCATGATCCAGTGGCTGCAGGATCACATCGCGCAGTACCACGGGGACCCCAATCGCATGATCATCTGGGCCCACTCGGCCGGCAACGTGCCGCTGGGCACGTACATCGGCCGGCCGGAGCTGTACGGCCCCGAGGGCGTGGGGGTCATCGGCGTGATCTTCATGTCGGGCGGCTTCAACATCGCGCCCATCCAGGCGCAGGCGCTCGGGGGCCGCAACTTCGCCGCCCAGATGGCGAGCGCCGGCAGCTACTGCCACGAGCCCGGCGGCATGACCTCCACGGCCGGCGCACTGCCCGGGGCCGCGCCGGGGACCCCGGGAGGCCCGAACGGCATCCCGGGCTTCGGCGGACCGCCGCGGGCGGCAGCGCCGGGTGGGTCTCCGGGAGCAGCCGGTGGGCCCGCTGGGCGCCGGGGTGGCGGGGGTGGCGGCGGCTTCGGCCCACCGGTGGATCCCGCAACGCTGTTGGCGCGCTCGAGCCTGCCGCAGCTGAAGAGAACGCACGTACGCATCATGCTGGCCGATGCGCAGTACGATCCGGGCATCGACCTGTCGGTGAACGACGGCCTGAGCCCCTTCAACAAGGCCCTCAGTGACGCGCTGTGCGCGGTGGGCGAGAGCCACTGCCCGACGCTGCTGGTGGCCAGGGGCGAGAGTCACATATCCGAGGTGTTCTCCATCGACACGCCGGACAGGACCGTCTCCGGACCGGTGCTGCGCTTCATCCACGCGACGCTGCGCGATTACGCGGTCGGTCACGAGGCCCGGCGATAGCCGCGCTCGGGACGCACCTGTCGCGGCGGTCGGGAAGGGCCGCCGTCGCGCGCGCCGGATCCTGGTGCGCCTGGCGATCGAGCAGGGGATTCCCCAGCGGCAGCTGCCCGGCGATGCCCTATCTGAGGTAGCGACGGCCGGTGGCGATCGCGTGCATTGTCTCGAGCAGCACGGCGGGCACCGCGGGCTTTGCAGACACTGCGCCACCCGATGCCACGACCTCAAGTACCCATGCCCCGCCCGCCCGCCCCGCTCGGCGTGCTCGCATGTCATGCCATCGCGCTGTGCGTGGGTTTGGCCGCACACGCGCGGGCGCAGGCGCAGGCTCCCGTCACGGGGGCGATGGCCGCACTGTCGGACGCCAGCCCGTCGGCCACCGGCGCGTCGGCCACCGGCACGTCGCCAGGGGCGAGTGCCGGTCAGGCGTTTGCGCTGAATCTGACGCCCGTGACCGTCCAGGCCACGGCGATCGCGGGCGCCGTGATCGACCCCAACCTGGTGCCGGGGACCGTACAGACGCTGTCGGCCGCGGACCTGTCGGCCGAAGGAACCGCGAGCCTCACAGGGGCGATGATCCGCCAGCTCGGCAGCATCAACGTCGACGACAATCTCGATGATCCCTTTCAGCCCGACATCCTGTATCGCGGCTTCGAGGCCTCCCCGGTGCTCGGTACCGCCGAGGGGCTGGCCGTCTATCAGAACGGCGTGCGCATCAACGAGGCCTTCGGCGACACGGTGAACTGGGACCTGATCCCCGATCTGGCGATCGATCACATCACCATCGTCAGCGACAGCCCCGTCTATGGGCTCAACGCGCTCGGCGCCGGTATGTCGGTCGGGATGAAGGACGGCTTTGGCTATCACGACGCCGAGGCCGACGTCTCGGGCGGCTCATTCGAGCAGCGCGCCGCCGAGTTCCAGGCCGGCGCGAGCTCGGGGCACTTCGCCGCCTACGTGGCCGGCAAGGCGCTCGATGAGAGCGGCTGGCGCGAGTTCGCGCAGGACTCGGTACGCCAGCTGTACTCGGTGCTCAGCGCGCGCACGCCCCGCGCCACGTTCGACCTGAGCTTCACCGGAGACCGTAACAGCCTCGCGGGTCAGGGTGCGGCGCCCGTGCAGGAGCTGGCGATCAGCCGCTGGCGGGTGTTCACCGGGCCACAGGCAGACCTCGAGCGGCTCGACTTCGTCACCCTCGGTGCCACGCTGCAGGCCACCGACTCGCTGTCGCTGCAGGGCGTGGCCTATTACCGGCAGCACGGGCAGACGGTCTCGAACGGCAACACGAGCGACTACACCGCCTGCACCGTCGCCACCTACGCCGGGTCGCTGTGCCAGCCCGATGCGGCAACCCCGCTGACCGGCTCGGCCGGCCAGCTGCTGCCGGATATCTCCGCTGGCGGCACCCGCCCGATCGGCGAGAACGATTTCGAGCGCATCGGCGCCTTCGGGCGCGGCGCCGCGCTGCAGGCAAGCGATCATGCGCCCCTCGGCGCACATGGCAACGTTTTCTCGGCGGGGGCGACGTTCGACTACGCAGGGGTGGACTTCTACTCCGGCACGCAGATCGGCGTGATCGACCCGCAACTGACCGTGCTGCCCTCCGGGCTGCTCGTCGACACTCCCGAGGGCTCGCCCTTCGCAGCGACTCCCGTGTCGCTGCAGGCCTTCGACCAGTACGAGGGTCTGTATGCCACCGACACCTTCAACGTGACGCGCGCGCTGGCCGTCACCGCGAGCGGCCGCTACAACGTCGCGCAGGTCGACCTGCGCGACCGGCTCGGCGACCACCTGACCGGCGATAGCCGCTACACGCACTTCAACCCGGCGCTCGGACTGACCGACCAACTCTCCTCCGAGCTGGGGGCGTACGCCGGGCTCGCACAGAACGCGCGCGCACCGACCGCGAGCGAGATCGAATGCTCCAATCCGCTGCAGCCCTGCCTGCTGCCCTCGACCCTCGCCGGCGATCCGCCGACGCTGCGCCAGGTGATCGCGCACACCTACGAGCTTGGACTGCGCGGCCACCTGGGAGCGGCCGCAGCAGCGCTCGGCGCGGGCGATGCCGACAGCGACACCGCGCCGGGCGCGCAGCATCCGGCGCTGTCCTGGACGCTCGGCGTGTTCCGCACCGATCTGCACGATGACATCTACGGCACCGCGACTTCGGTCAGCAGCGGATTCTTTCAGAACATCCCTGACACACGCCGCCAGGGTGTGGAATTCAGCCTGAGCTATGGCAGCCGGCGATGGTCGGCGTACATCGCCGACAGTGCCATCCAGGCGAGCTTCCGCTCCACGATGCTATTGCCGTCCCCGTCCAATCCCCACCAGAACGCGCAGGGCGATATCCTCGTACGGCCGGGCGATCGGCTCCCCGGCATTCCGCTCAATCGCTTCAAGCTCGGGGGCGACGATCTGCTCGCGCCGGGCTGGAGCGTCGGCGCCGCCCTCAGCGTCGTCGGCAGTCAGTACTACTTCGGCGACGAGTCCAATCAGAACCGGCCGTTGCCGGGCTACTGGGTCATGGACCTGCACACTTCCTATCGGCTCTCGGGCCACGTACAGCTGTTCGCGAGGCTCGACAACGTCCTCGACGCCCGCTATGCCACCTACGGCGTCTACGGCGATCCCACCGGTGTCGACGCGCCCGGAGTGCCGCGCGACGCCGTCAGCAACGGTCCGGGAGTCGATGACCGCTTCCAGAGCCCGGCGGCGCCGTTCGCGGCCTACGCCGGCGTGCGCGCGACGCTGTGAGCGTCGTGCCTGGGCGCGCACGCAGTCGTCGCGGCTCAGTATTGCAGCGGCCACCGGCGGCCATCGGGGGCCATCGGGGGCCATCGGCGAGCGGCCGGTTGCAGGGCCGGCGATTCACACCAGCGACGGCGCCTTGGCCGCGCGCACCACGACCGTGCCGGCGAACTTATCGTGCCAGGCCTGCTTCGCATCGTCGAATGCGATCCAGATGAATCCGAGACCCAGGATCATCAGCGACAGAAAGCAGCCGAGCGCGCGCACGATGACCGTGGTCCAGTCCAGCTCGCGCCCGTCGAGCCGCATCACCTGCAGATCGAACACGATGCCGCCGATGGTCGCGCCGCGCAGCTTCCACATCACCGCCCCGTAGAGCGCCAGCGCGAGCAGCTCCAGATTGTGTGAGTCGGGCAGCTCGTGCACGACCACGCCGATCAGAATGGCGTCGAGCAGCAGCGCGGCCATTCTGATCCAGAACCCCGCGCGCGGCAGCGTCGCGACGAGGCTGGCCGCCGACACCTGCGGCGCGCCGGTCGCACCGCCGGCCGGCCCCGACGGCTGCGGCGATGCGCCGCCGGCAGACACGGCATCGGCAGGCGCGGAACCCGCCGGCCCTGCGGGCGCGGCACCCGTGCCCGCGCCGCCACCCGCGGCAATGCCTCCCGGCGCCGGTGCGCTTCCGGCGGGCGGGATTCCGGGGGCGGTCCCGCTGGTCCCCGAGCGGCGCGACTGCGCCTTCAGGATCAGTGTGTAGATCACGGCGCCCAGCCCCAGCAGCCCGAGGAGCTTGTAGACCACGAAGCCGAGCACCGGCACCAGGTAGAGCACCAGCACGATCGCCCCGCCGATGAGCACCGCGAGCGCCGGATGCGATGCGCCGCCGCGCCCACCGAGGCAGCGCCGCCCCAGCCAGGCGAGCACGACCGCCTTGCCGAACAGGCTGACACACAGCAGCGCGAGCACCAGCAGGAATATGGCCGGGATGCCGATGACGCTGATGAGCAGCACCATGAACGCCACCGGCACGGCCAGCACCGTGAGCACCGCGGTGAGCACCGAGCCGCCGGGCCGCTGCAGCAGGGTGCGCTCGCACTCGTTGATGCCCGCCGGCGCCAGCAGCGCCAGCAGCACGTACAGCGTCAGGAAGGCGAGCGCCACGGCCCATGCCCAACCGAGGCCTGGGCCCCACCCGAGCGGTCGCAGGTACAACAGCGCGTGGTGCACCCAGGGCAGCAGACCCGGCAGGCCGCGGAAGCCGGCGCCCGCACCGGCGCCGCCGAGCTGCTGCACGCCGCCGTGCACCACCGCCCCGGGATCACGCCGCACGGTGCCGCCGACAGCGGTCACGTCGCCCGCGACATCCGCGTGCGGCCCGAGCTCGACCGTTCCCAGCACGGCCACGGCGTCGCCGTCGATGTGCGTGTCCACGTAGGTGTTGCCGAGCACGGCCACGGCATCGTGGGTTCCGGTGCCGGTGACGCGCGTGTTGCCGAAGATGGACACGACGTCTCCCGTGGCTTCGCCCTCGCTGCTGGCGGAGCCGAACACGGACACCACCGAGTGGGCGTGCTCGCCGGCGGGCAGATCGGTATCACTGCCGACATTGACGCGATCGTCCGGGTTGCCGCCGCGATAGCGACCGAAGCGTCGCGTGGCAGAATGGCCGAAGATGATGACGTCGGCGGGGGCCTCGCTCTGCGCGCTCGACTGATCGGCCGCGGCCGCCGCCGGCTGCGGGCTGGAGAGCACCGGCGCCACGGGCGGTGCATCGAGGGCGTAGGCCGGTGCGGCGCCTGGTCCGGCGATGAAGCCGAGGCAGCCGAGCGCGCACAGCAGCGCCGCCAGGCCGGGGCGTAGGACACGAGCGGAGGTCGAAGAAGTCATAGGGGCATTTTCCGTGATGCGGGGTGTCAGGGCTGGGAGTGCTGCGAGTGCCGTGCCTGCAGCGCGCGGCAGGCGGCCACGGCGAGGGCGAGAAGCAGCGTATAGGCGAGGGCGAGGAGCGTCGCGCCGGCGTCGAGCCACAGCGTGGGAACGGCGCCGCGCACCGCGGTCCCCAGGTCGACCAGTGCGTTCCAGAGCGCGCCCAGCGGGCCCGCCCATGGCAGCCGCGCGATCGAGACGCGCGCGACACGCGCCAGCCGTGCGGCGGCGATCCAGCGTGCTCCGCCCAGCACACTCAGGGCGATCAGCCCGGCGCAGGTCACCACGAACGCACCGCGCACCACGGACGGCCAGTGCGCGAAGCTGCGCCGCCACCACGGCCGGGCTGCGCGGCGCGCCAGCTCGGCACGCACGCGTGCCGCGAGGCCCGATGGCGCGCTGCGCGGCGGCAGGCCGCGCAGCGCACGGGCAGTGACGGACTCCAGCACGGCGAAGGCCCGCCCCGCCCCGGCGGCGGCCGTCGAGCGCGCGCGCTGCTCCTGGGCGTCGCGCACGCGCTGCGCATCGTGAGAACCCTGGCCCGGCTCGCGCGTCATGGATCCAACCCCAGCTGACCGGCCTGCGTGTTCGCCAGCTCCTCAGCGGCGAGGTCGCGCTCGAGTTCGGCGGCCACGCCCCGGGAGTTGAGCGCAGCCAGCAGCGCCGCCCGGCCGCGATGGATGTCGCTCTTCACCTTGGCGAGCGAGATGCGCAGCTGCGCGGCGATCTGCTCGTACGACAGCTCCTCGAAGTGATACAGCACCAGCGACACCCGCTGCGCCGCCGGCAGTGCCTGCAGCGCCTGCTCGATGAACGCGCGGCGCTGCTGGGCGTACAGATCGCCGATCAGCGGATCGGCCGCCACCGCGCCCGGCACGGGCAGCTCCGCCAGCGGCAGGTCCTCCTCGGGTGCGGACAGCTCCGAGAACAGCCGCCAGCGGCGGCGGTGACGGGTCAGATGATTCAGAGCCTGGTGTCGGGCCACGGTGCGCAGCCACCCACCTGCCGTCGCGCTGACGCGCAGGTGCTCGAAGTGCTCGAAGGCCTTCACGAACACATCCTGCGCAACGTCCTCGGCCTGGGCATCATCGCCCAGCAGCCGCGCGGCCGTGCTGAACACCATATCCTGATGGACACGCATGAATGTCGTGAACTCGTCCGACCAGCCGGGCTCCGTGGGTGGCTTTGACACTGGTGTGGGCTTGTTTCAAGCCCTTAACACCGGGCCGGCGAAAAAGTTGCGGGCAGGGGCCCACCGGCGCCCGGCCCCGTCGCTGCGAGCGGCGACACAGGCGCGGGCGCGAGCTTCACGGCCGTTCCCTGGCCGATGCGTGGGCTGCGAGCCGCCGAGGGGCGAGGGCTTCGAGCCGCCGATGCACGGGGCTTCGAGGCGCCGCCGGTTTCGCTCAATTCTTGTTGTTGTTCTTCGCCAGGAAGATGCGGACCTGCTCGTTGAAGCGCTCCGCGACGGCCGTCAGCTGATCGACCGCCGCGTTGTGCTTCCTGGTCTCGATCTGATCCAGCTTGGCCTTCTGGTCGTCGGTCACCTTCGGGCCGTCCGCGGCCAGCGCCGCCGCGTGCTCTTTCGACAGGCAGTCCAGGTAGGCGTTGGTCGCGATGTTGTAGGCGTTGACCTGCTTCTGGGCCGCAAGCAACTGCTCCTTGGTCGCCGTGTTGCCGTCCGGAATATTCTGTGGAGCAACCGGTGCCGTGCAGTCGGCGTATGCTGGTGAGAGGACGATCGCGGCAAGCACCGCGACGGCACTGATGACTTTCATGCTGGAGACCCCCTGTGGTGAATCGCCCGGCAATGGTAAATCGCCCGGCCGGCGGCTGTCAGCAGAGCATGCGTGTGCCGGCAACCCTCGTCGGAGCTTTGTTACGATAATGAATCAATCAAAGCCGATTGCCTAGACTGAGTCCCATAATCGTTCCATTCTGCGCCGCATGGCTTCATCCGGCAGGCGACCGCGCGCTGCGCCCTGGTTGTCCACCAGGTGGCGAACCTGTGTGGAGCCCGGGATCGCACAGGTCACGGCCGGATGGGAGATCACGTACTTCAGCAGAAACTGCCCCCAGCTGGTGACATCGATCTGGCTCGCCCAGTCCGGCAGGCGACGCGACTCGGCCTGCTCGATCGTCGAGCCGTAGCCGAACGGGATGTTGATCAGCACGGCGATGCGCCGCTCGAGCGCCTCGGGCAGCACGTTCATGGCCGCATCGCGGTTGGCGATCGAGTAGTCGACCTGCACGAAATCCAGCGGATAGCGGCGCATGTATCCGACCATGTCCGCGTGCTGACCGACCTCCGAGGTGGTGATGCCCAGGTAGCGGATCTGCCCAGCCTGCTTCCAGCGCTGCATCAGCGGCATCAGCGTTTCCACGCCGTCGAGATTGTGAACCTGCAGCAGATCGATGCGCCGCGTACGCAGCCGCGCGAGCGAGCGCTCGAAGCTCGCCCGTCCGCCCACGAAGGCGCCGAACACGCCCGCGCCGCCGGCCACCAGCTTGGTGGCGACGAACATCCGGCTGCGTATCCCGAGCGCCGAGAGCGTCTCGCCCACCAGCCCCTCGCTCTCACCGTAGTCCGCCGAGGTGTCGATGACGCTGCCGCCCAGCTGCTGCATGCGCTCGATCTCGTCCCGGATCGCGGGACGCTCGCTGTCGTAGAATTTGTCGGTCCCGAGGCCGATCGCCGGCAGCCGCTCGCCCGTGGCCGGGATCGCCTTGGTGATCAGCGGCAGCTGAAACAGCGCGCTCTGCGCTGCCGGCGCCGAAGCTGCCGCCGCAGTCGCTGCCGCCGCACGCCCGAGCAGCACCCCTGCGCCCACCGCAGCGGCACCGCGCAGCACCTGCCTGCGGGACAGCCCCGGGGACGGGCCGTCCTGCCGGAGTGGATGGGTGGCTCGATGCGCTGCCATGGACCCCCGGCTGCTGGCGAGGCTCGCGCTCGCGTCCGTCAGGCGCCGAGGTGCGCCCGTGGGGTGTAGGTCACGAACGCCCGCGAATACATGCTCTCCGGCAGGTGCCGGCGCATATATCCGACCAGCGTGGGAATGCCGACGAACAGCTTGTTGACCGCGATCTGCGCACCGCTCGAGCTGCAGATCAGCAATGCGCCGGAGAGATCGGTCGTGACCCGCGTCACGCTGTTCCATGCGATGTCGATGACCGAGCGGCCCCAGTAGAGCGTGATGCCCGCATCGTTCACGCAGATGTGACGGCGCAGCGACTGGAAGCACCACACCGCGAGCGTCGCGAACAGCCCGCTGCAGACGAGCAGTTCCGTGCCGGTGTGCAGCGCGTAGCGCGCCACCGTCGGCCTCCACAGCACATAGGCGGCCAATCCCGCCAGCACCAGCGCCGAGACCAGCACGGTCCAGGCGATGACATTCTCCCAACGGCCATGGCGCAGCAGATGGCCGCTGCCGTCGTGCAGCGCCGTGGCGGGCGTACGCTGCTGGCGCCGATACAGCGTCGAGATGATGCTGGCCGTGATGATGATCGATATGACGCTGGACATCGCGATTCCAGGACCTTGCGACGATGCGGCCGATGATGCCCCGGCCCGAGCCAGCGCTTTCGAGCAGCGCGTCTCAGCTCGCGCCGTTGCTGCTATTCGAAGCTGAAATAAATGCTACGCGCTACCGCTCCTTCGAGCCACCCGTCACCGTCGGGCGACGGGTGGGCGCTGCCCATACGATACTCGTTCGCGCCGACAATGGAATCCTGCGGCGCTCCATCGCCACGGCACCCTGCGGCGAGGCGCACACCGCCGAGGCCGCGGCGACGCCCTCAGGCCACCTCACGGGCGCGCCGCCCGAGGTGCACGCGCAGGATGGCCACTGCCGCCGGGGTCACCCCCGGCACGCGCGCGGCCTGACCCAGCGTGGCCGGACGGCTCGCGGCAAGCTTTTGCCGCACCTCGGTCGACAGGCCGGCGAGGCCGGCGTAGTCCAGGTCCGACGGCAGCGGGGTATTCTCCTGCGCACGCGTGCGCTCGATCTCCTGCTGCGCGCGCTCGATGTAGCCGGCATAGCGGGCCTGCGCCTCGATCGCCCGCTCGAGCTGCGCCGCCAGCCGCTCGTCAGCGGCAGCCGGCGGGCCGACCAGCTCGGTCACCGCCGCATAGGACACCTCCGGCCGACGCAGCAGCTCCAGGGCAGAGAGCTCGCGCGCCGGCGCGGCGCCGCCGAGCACACGCTGCGCCCAGCCCGGCGGTATGCGGCCGGGCTTGAGCCGCTGCGCGGCCAGGCGCGCCAGCTCGGACTCGACCGCGGCCTGTTTGGCCTCGAACAGGGCCCAGCGTGCATCGTCGACCAGGCCCAGACGGCGCCCGAGCGGCGTCAGCCGCGCATCGGCGTTGTCCTCCCGCAGCACCAGGCGGTGCTCGGCGCGGCTGGTGAACATGCGGTACGGCTCGCTGGTGCCGAGCGTGACGAGGTCGTCCACCAGCACCCCGAGGTAGGCCTCCGAGCGCTGCGGCGTCCAAGGGCTGCCTCCCCGCACGCGCAGCGCGGCGTTGATGCCCGCAAGCAGCCCCTGCGCCGCGGCCTCCTCATAGCCGGTGGTCCCGTTGATCTGTCCGGCGAAGAACAGCCCGGCGACGGCCCGGGTCTCGAGCGAACCGGCGAGATCGCGCGGGTCGAAGTAGTCGTACTCGATGGCGTAGCCGGGGCGCGTCAGATGCGCGCGCTCGAAGCCGCGGATGCTGTGCACCAGCTCGACCTGCACATCGAACGGCAGGCTGGTCGAGATGCCGTTGGGGTAGACCTCGCGGGTGTCGAGCCCCTCGGGCTCGATGAAGATCTGGTGGGAAGGCCTATCGGCGAAGCGCTGCACCTTGTCTTCGATCGACGGGCAGTAGCGCGGGCCCACGCCGCGGATCGCACCGGTGAACAGCGGCGAGCGATCGAAGGCCGCGCGGATGATGTCGTGCGTGCGGGCGTTGGTCTGCGTGATGTGGCAGGGGACCTGGCGCGGGTGCTCGTGTGCGTAGCCCAGGAAAGAGAACACCGGCAACGGTTGATCGCTCGCCTGCTCGACGAGGCCGGAGTAGTCGATGCTGCGTCCATCGACGCGCGGCGGCGTGCCGGTCTTCAGGCGCCCGGTACGCGGCGCGATCTCGCGCAGCCGCGCCGCGAGTCGCAGGGATGGCGGATCTCCCGCGCGGCCGCCCTGGTAGTGGTCCAGCCCCACGTGGATGCGCCCGTCCAGAAAGGTGCCCACCGTGAGCACCACGGCCTGGGCCTCGAACACGATGCCCGTGACGCTCTCGACCCCGCGCACACGAGCCCCTTCGATGACCAGGTCGGCCGCCTCCTGCTGGAACAGCGCCAGCCCGGGCTGCGCCTCCAGCAGGCCGCGGATGGCGCGCCGGTACAGCTGCCGGTCGGCCTGGGCGCGCGTGGCGCGCACCGCCGGGCCCTTGCTGGCATTGAGCGTGCGCAACTGAATGCCGGCGCGGTCCGCGGCGCGCGCCATCGCACCGCCCAGCGCGTCGATCTCGCGCACCAGATGCCCCTTGCCGATGCCGCCGATGGCCGGATTGCAGCTCATCGCCCCGAGGGTCTCGAGGCTCTGCGTCAGCAGCAGCGTGCGGCAGCCCATGCGCGCGGCCGCCAGTGCAGCCTCGGTGCCGGCGTGTCCTCCGCCGACCACGACCACATCGTATCGCTCGGTAAATCGCATGCCCGGGAGTGTAGCGCACGACGCCGCAGACCCGTGTAGATACGGTGGAGCTTCAGGCGAATACGTCAGACGTATTCGCCTGAAGCTCCGCCGTATCTATACGGATGGGCAACGCCGGGCGAGCAGATGCGCACGAGAGCACGAGAGCAAGAAACATCAATGCATTGCCGGCAGGCTCCGCCTACTATCCGGACCCATGGACGCCCGGCGGCTGATGTATCTGCTGCGCGAGATCTGCACACTGGAGTTCCGCGATGCCCATCCTATCGATCGACCGCCGGCAATTCGAAGGACAGCACCTTCTACTGATCCGCCGCCGCATCGCGCGCTCGGAGCTCCAGAGCATGCTCGCGCAGTGCTTCGGCAAGCTGTTCTCCCACGGCCAGAAAGCCGGCCTGCCGATCGCCGGCTGGCCGCTCGCGCGCTATGTCACCACGGGTCCTGGACGCTGGACGGTCGAAGCCGCCATGCCCCTGGCGGCTCCGGCCAGCGCGGAGGACGACATGCAGCCGGGATCGCTGCCCGCTGGTCCGGTGGTGGTGGGCATACATGGCGGACCGTACGATCAGTTGCCCGATACGCATGCGGCCATCGAGAAGTGGATCGAGGATCACGGCCGGCACATCGCCGGCGCCCCCTGGGAATCCTACGTCACGGATCCCGCGCAGCACCCTGACCCAGCCGATTGGCGAACCGAGGTGTACTGGCCTATCGAGCAGTGACGGGGCTACCACGGCGTCCGTTCAACCGCGACTCGCGCCCGGCTCGGGTTACTCGATGCATTGAGTAAAAATACTCGACGGTCTGAGTAACCTGCTAATCAGAAGCGGGCGCGTCACAGGACGGCCCACCAGGGGCACGCGATCACACCCGCTCGGATTACCCTGATCTCGGGGTCGCCGCTCAACACGATCCCGCGCGGTGTATGGGCATGGCGCTCACGAAACGTGACCACGTGCCGCGTTTCGCCGGCACCCACGCTGTTGGCCGCTTTGACTTCCACGGGCAGCAGCTGCCCGTTCTCCTCCAGGATAAAGTCGACTTCCTGCCCGGAACTGAGCCGCCAGTGATAGAGGTCACGGGTGGGCGCGCCATCACGCCAGACGAGCAGGTCGCTCGCGACCAGAGTCTCGAGATGGAAACCGGTGGGCGTGGTCTCGCGGGAGGCGGCCAGGGCGAGCGCTGCGTCAATGCTGTAGAGCTTCGGCGACTTGATTACGCGCTGGCTCGAGTTGCGCGAATACGGCTGGATGAGCTCGATGAGATAGCTTCGTTGCAGCGCTTCGAGCCAGCGCCGGATGGTGGTAACAGGCGTGCCCAGGTCCTTGGACAGGTCCGACACGTTGAGTTCTTGTCCCGTTCGGGCCGCCGTCAGTCGTACGAAGGCTTCCAGCCGCGGGGCGGATTCGACGTCCAGAATCTCGAGGATGTCGCGGCGCGAGAAGATCTCGACATAGTCGTCGAGCATCCGCAGGCACTGGTCCGATGGGGCGGCCACGGCCCGAGGGAACCCTCCTGTCTTGACGACGGAGCGCCAATCGAGCGGGCCGCTGGAGGCGGCGCGTTGCTCGAGTTCCGCGAGCACGGTCGCCTCATCGGGCTGGAAGAGGAAGCTCCAGCCTCGGTGTTCTTCGTCGAAGCGTAGTTCACTCAAGGTGAGCGGTCGCAGCGTCCGGTAAGTCGCGCGTCCCACCAGGGAATCGCTGACCGATTTGCCGACT
>DATJSD010000027.1:0-3071 GCA_035504335.1 Steroidobacteraceae bacterium
GCACGGTCGGCGGCAGGCGCACCACCGACGACCGGACTCCGCGCTCCGCAAGGGCGATCATCGCGTTCTCCCCGTCGGCCTGCGGCCCCTTCCCCGGCCCGTCCGCCTCTGTCCCGGTGCCCTTGAGCCCGCCGAGCACGAGCGCGAGCGTTCCCGAGACCCCGACGAACGGCTTGCTGGACCCGCCAAGCGCCTCGCCGATCGCCTCCTTAGCGCGCAGATCGGCGGCGATCGCCGCCGCGAAGTTGCCGGCGTGCGCCTGCTCGTGCTTGAAGGCCAAGTGAATGACGCCATCCGACGCGGCGGCAGCCTCGCGCAGGCTGCCGAGATCGTCGAGGGAGCCCCTGTGCACCTTGGCCCCGAGGGTCTCCACTGCCGCGGCAGACGCGTCAGAACGGGCAAGGCCCACAACCTCGTGTCCTGCGCCCAGGAGCTCCGGGATAACAGCGGAAGCGATGTGGCCGGACGCGCCGGTGATGAATATCTGCATGGAATTTCCTCCGAATACCAGATCGGGTGTGGTGCCCGTGAACAGCGCGGGGGGACAGCTCTCGGGCAGTGCCTGGCATCCGCGTCGTGCCGGTCAGCCCGGCAGATGCGGTCGCGCAAGTAGGCACCGACAACAATGTATTCGCCGACAACTATGATGTCAACGACAACATTCACTGCTATCGTGTGAGCGTGAACGAGCGTCCCTACCACCACGGGAACCTGCGAGCTGCATTGCTGGCCGAGGCCGAGCGCACGATGCGGGAGCAGGGCATCGAGCAGCTTTCGCTGCGTGAGCTCGCCCGCCAGGCCGGAGTTAGCCATGCCGCGCCGCGCCGCCACTTCGCCGACCGCCAGGCACTGCTCGACGCCCTTGCGGAAGCCGGATTCCTGCGCCTAGACGACGAACTGCGCACTGCGATTGACACCGCGGGGGACAACTACCAATCGCGGCTGCGGGCGGCGGCGACAGCGTACATACGCTTCGCGACGCGGGATGCCGCACTCCTTGAGCTGATGTACGTCGTCAAGCGCGGCCAGCACTCCGCGGCGCTGGACGACGCGTTCGGCCGCCTGTTCACCACGTTCAACGCCTTCATCCGCCAGGGGCAGCACGCAGGCGAGCTGCACCCAGGCGACCCCGACAGAGTCCGCCTGCTGCTCTTCGCCGTCATCCAGGGCATCGCTGCACTGGTCACCTCGGGCAGCGTCGACGCCAGGCAGACCGACGAGCTCATCGGCGACACGGTCGCACTGTTCACCCGTGACTCGCGCTGACCGAACCCGCAGGTCAGCGCAACAAGCCCGGGGCTAGTCCATGATCGTGAGCGGCGCGCTCATGGCCAGGGTGCCTGGTCCAGGTCAGGTCGGCGTTCGCAGCGCGCGCACCGTGCGGGCGACTCCGATCACGGCGACGATGCAGCCACCTCCGGTGAGCGCAACTGCTTCGGTCCAGGTGCCGTCGACCCAGAGGCAGTGACTCGCGACGGTGCCCGAGGCGCCCTGCGCGAGCTCGCCCATCGCGCTGGTGCAGATTCCGTGCATGTGCAACAGGCTGAAGGTGCGGTCTGAGCCAGCGTGCCAGGACCAGGCCCAGGTGCTGCTCAGCGTCGCGAGCGCGCACAGGAACAGGGCGGCTCCGATAACGATCAGGCTCGCGTCCAGCCGGCGGGTGGCGTAGACCCCGCCGCTCGCGCTGCCGCGTGTTCCGGCCTGCGTCAGTTGCGGTGGCGTGGCGGCGGGTGGCGCGGGAGCGGGTGCGGCGGGTGGCGCGGGAGCGGGTGCGGCGGGCGGCGCGGGAGCGGGTGCGGAGGGTGGCGACAGCGCATGCGGCTGCGGCGGTTCCGGCGGCTGCCGCTGCTCGCCTGCGTCGTGCTGGCTGGCGCACACGACCCCTCCTCGCGGGAATCAGGGCCCGGGGCTTGCCCGGCCAGAGATTGCGGAAACGGGTCGGCTGGCGCACGGCCTGCGGAGTTGCGATGCGCTCGGCGTTTGACCGGCGACACCATCGAGGATTCATCGAGGAACAGGCCTAGCTGCTACGTCCCCAGGCGTCAATTTTGTTGTTCCAGCCAATGTAGCCCGGCCGGCCACCATCGGGGTCGTGGACAGCCAGAACCTGGGGGTCTCCGATCGACAAAGAGGTGCTTATGCAGCTGCCCGTTGAGTTGGGCGGCCGTCGTGGATTCTGGCTGGATGATGCCTCTGCATCCGGATCCGGTGCTGGAAGAGCGCGACGAGTGTCGCCGGCGGTTGAGCGCGCCTAGGACGGCTGCCGCAGCTGAGGGTGTCGCTAAAAGGCAAAGGCAATGCCGGATGCTCCGGCACGCAGCCAATTGATCCGCATATTATGACTCATCATCCGGCTGGTAGCGTCGGGCGAGCAGTCCAGGCTCACCGGCACGGCGTCTCGCTCGCCTGGTCCGGGCTGGGACGATCCGGGAGGGATCATGAGCAGCTCGCCGCTTGACCGGCTCGGCAGCTCCCGGGTTCCGGTCTTGGTTGCGCTCTGCCTTGTCATCGCTATCTCGATAGCGTTCGTCTTCGTGTTCAGGGGAGCACCCGGGACAACTCGTTCGCCAAGTACTGCGGCCTCAGACTCAGTCGGCTTTAGCCAGCTGAATGCCCCGGCACCGCAATTCGAGCTGCCGCTGCTTCAGCACAAGGGCGAGGTTGAGCTGAGCAAGCTTGCCGGCCTTCCGATAGTCATTAACTTGTGGGCGTCGGACTGCGATATCTGCAGGGAAGAATCACCAGCTATAGCCGAGGTTTCGCGCGTGGTTGGCGACCGGGTCCGATTCCTGGGCGTCGATACGCTTGATCAGCGAGGAGCGGCAATAAAGTTCGCTGAGCGATACGACCTTAAATTTCCGATAGCCTACGACAGCGACGGGATAGTAGCGGCCAGATATCGAGTGCCCGGGCTACCCGTTACGTTCTTCATCTCAAAAACAGCTACCAGGATTCTGGGCGTGAACATAGGTGCCCTCACTGCCCAGGGCCTCATCCATATCTTGCACAAACTATATGGCGTCGACGACACGTGACCTGACTGTGCGCATCGGCGCTCTCGTTCCGCTAAC
>DATJSD010000028.1:0-23127 GCA_035504335.1 Steroidobacteraceae bacterium
CCACATTCACCGCCCGCGGCTCACCCAGCACGCCGGGATGCTCTACTGCAACGACGGCGATTGGGTCGACAGCTGCTCGGCGCTCATCGAGCAGCCCAACGGCTCACTGGAGCTGTGGCACTGGGCCGATGTGCGGCAGCGCGCCTCGACTGCGGCGCGCCAGAGCAGCCTGGCCAGCGCCGCCTGAGTCGCCGCCGCAGTCCCCACCTCAGTCGCCACCTGAGGCCAGGCCCAGGCTGGGCCCCGCTCGACGCCCCGCCCACGCCCACGCCGCTAGTCGAACTCCGCCGGCAGGGTCGGATCGCGCTCGTGGGCGAACATGCGTGCGATCTGTGCGCCGTTGACCCGCCCGAGCGACAGCGGCGGCAGCTGGTCTGCCGGGAAGAACCCCACCTCGCTGGTCTCCAGACTCGGCCGAGCCTCGCCTCCGATCAGCCGGCAGAGGAAGAACAGCTTGTAGATCGTGTAGGGATGGGGACGGGAGGATCCCTGCCGCCGGGCATCCCACACGGCCGCGAGCTTGACCGCCCGCACCTGGAAGCCGGATTCCTCCAGGGCCTCGCGCTCCACGCACTGCGCGGCCGATTGATTCACATCCGCCCAGCCTCCCGGCAGCGTCCAGCCCCCGTCGCTGATCTCGCGCACCAGCAGGATCTGTCCCGCGCGGATCACTGCTGCACGCACATCCACCTTGGGCGTGGGATAGCCGACGTCCTGCTCGAAAAGCGCGCTGATGCGCTCGAGCGGCGCACTCGCGCCGACCGAGAGCATTTCAGCGGCGAGGGATCGCAGGCGCCGATAGCGCTCCAGATCATAGGGATCGCGCGCAAAGGTCAGGCCCGCCTGCGCCAGCGCCTGCAGCTCACGCACCCACGTCAGCCACTGGGGCTCCCCGTCCATTGCGCCTCCTCGACCCGCGCCTGTACAGTCGGCGCCTTGCAACCCGCAGGATCGAAGGAGCCGCTCATGAAGCGTACTGCATCGGCGATCTGGTCTGGCGATCTGAAGGGCGGCCACGGCGCCCTGGCGACCCACAGCGGCGTGCTGAAGGAAACTCCCTACGGCTTCGCATCGCGCTTCGAGAACGCCGCGGGCACCAACCCCGAGGAGCTCATCGCCGCCGCCCATGCCGGCTGCTTTACCATGGCCCTGGCGGCCAGCCTCGGCCGCGCCGGCTTCACGCCCAAGCGGCTGGCGACCCAGGCCGCGGTGTCGCTCGAACAGATCGGCGGTAACTGGACCATCAGTGCCGTGCATCTGGAGAACGAGGCATGGATTCCGGGGATCACCAGCCAGCGGTTCCAGGAGATCGCCGCAGATGCCAAGGCCAACTGTCCGGTGTCGCGCCTGTTGCGCGCGGAGATCTCACTCACCGCCAAGCTGGAGGCCGGCGACCAGGGTTGACGGCCCCATGGGCCAGGGTCGGAGTCGTCCGACTCGTGCGCAGGTCGTGCCACGCCTGCAGCTGACGCGCGCGGCACGCTAGGATGCGTGCATGCACCGGGAAGCACCAGGGCCAGGGCGCGATGCGGAGCCGCAGCGGCGAGCGTCGCGGGTTTGGTTGCCGTTCGCGACCGGCCTGTCGGTCGGGCTGGCGACCAGCCTGGTCGGCCTGATATTGGCGGTGGCCTGGGAGCGCTCGCGGCGCGCGCGGCGCGTGTCGCTCGCGGCTTCGACGCACGCGCTCGATGAGGAGCTCGCCCAGACGTTTCCGGCGAGCGACCCGCTGCCCCATTCACATCGGGTCGATTAGTGGGTTGACCGGCGACAGCGACACACCCGGCCCGCCGCACGGCGGACCGGGCTTCCCGGTGGTCGCATCGAGAGCGGTAGCGGGCCGATCCCCGCACCGACTACCGCTGCAGTCGCTTCCTACTTGGGAGCGCTGCTCTCCGAGCCGCTGCTCGAGCTCTTCTTGCTCTTCTTGCTCATCTTCTTGTGATGCATGTGCTTGGCTTTGTGAGTGCTGGAGGTGGCGGTCGGCGTGCTGCCGGAGTCCGCCGCCGTCGCGATGAGCGGTGCGCCCGCCAGGGTCATGGCCAGCACCGTCAGAACTGCAACGTTGAACTTCATGGGTCGAATCCTCAGACGTGTGAGTGAACTCTTGCCGCAAACTCAGGGCCGGGGCACCCGCGGCATTTACCTTAAGCCGCCGGTGTCCCTGGCACGTACGGGTGCGCCCGCACCGCGGCCGCGCAACCCAGCGTCGCAGTTTAGTCTGCCGTGAATTAACCGCGCCTTAACGAGGCAGCGCCGCGCGGCGGCCGCGCCGCGGGCCGGTCACACGCGCAGCTCCTGCCGGTGCTCGCAGTACCAGGCGTAGGTGGAGGCCAGGCCCTGCGCCAGCCCGATGCGCGGGCGCCAGCCGAGCGCCGTCAGGCGTGAGACGTCCAGGAGCTTGCGCGGCGTGCCGTCGGGCCGGCTCGGATCGAAGCGCAGCTCTCCCTGGAAGCCGACGACCCCGGCGATCAGCCGCGCCAGCTCGGCGATGCTGGCGTCGCGGCCCCAGCCGATGTTGATCGGATCCTCCGACTCGTAGTGCTCCATGAGATGCACGCAGGCATCGGCCAGGTCGTCCACGTGCAGAAATTCGCGGCGCGGCGTGCCCGTGCCCCAGACCTCCACCGTGGCGGCCTGCGCTCGCCGGGCCTCGTCGCACTTGCGCAGCAGCGCCGCGAGCACATGGGAGGTGGTCAGGCTGAAGTTATCGCCCGGCCCATACAGATTGGTAGGCATCACGCTGATGGCATTGAAGCCGAATTCGCGCCGGTACGCCTGGCACATCTTCAGGCCGGCGATCTTGGCGATGGCATACCATTCGTTGCTCGGCTCGAGCGACCCGGTGAGCAGGTACTGCTCGCGCATCGGCTGGGGCGCATCGCGCGGATAGATGCAGCTCGAGCCGAGGAACAGCAGCTTGCGCACGCCATGGCGATAGGCCGCGTCGATGACGTTCGCCTGGATCAGCAGGTTGTCGCACAGGAACTGCGCCGGCTGGCTGCGGTTGGCCTCGATGCCGCCGACGCGCGCGGCTGCAAGGAACACGTAGTGCGGCCGCTGCTCGGCGAAGAAGCGCTCCACCGCCTCCTGGCGGCGCAGGTCCAGCTGCGCGCGCGTGCGCAGCAGCAGATGCGTCGCGCCGCCGCCCTGCAGGCGGCGCACCAGCGCCGCACCGACCAGCCCGCCGTGACCGGCGACGTAGATCGGGGAGTTTTGCCAGCTCATGGGCAGTCGGGCCGCCGCCGGGCTCATTCGCGGAACTGGTGGGTCTTGAAGCCCTCGCGGGCCATGTGCGCATCGCGGCGCACCAGCGTCAGATCCTCGGCGACCATCTCATCGATCAGCTGCTCGAAGCTGATCTGTGGCTGCCAGCCCAGGCGCGCGCGCGCCTTGCTCGCGTCCCCGAGCAGCGTGTCGACCTCGGTGGGCCGGAAGTAGCGCGGATCGATGCGGATCAGGGTGCGGCCGCTGTCGGCCGCGACCCCGCACTCCTCGAGCCCCCGGCCGCGCCACTCCAGCCGCTCGCCGAGCCGCTCGGCCACGCGCTCGCAGAACTCGCGTACCGAGTGCTGCTCGCCCGTGGCGATCACGTAGTCCTCGGCCCGATCCTGCTGCAGCATCAGCCACTGCGCGCGCACGAAATCACGCGCATGGCCCCAGTCGCGTCGCGCGTCGAGATTGCCGAGGTACAGACACGTGTCCAGTCCCTCGTGCACGCGCGCGAGCCCGCGGGTGATCTTGCGCGTGACGAAGGTCTCACCGCGCACCGGCGATTCGTGATTGAACAATATGCCGTTGCAGGCGAACAGACCGTAGGCTTCGCGGTAGTTGACCGTGATCCAGTAGGCGTACACCTTCGCCGCGCCATACGGCGAGCGCGGGTAGAACGGCGTGGACTCGCGCTGCGGCACCTCCTGCGCGAGGCCGTACATCTCCGAGGTCGACGCCTGGTAGAAGCGCGTGCGGCCGCCGAGCCCGAGGATGCGGATCGCCTCCAGCAGCCGCAGTGCGCCGAGCGCGTCGGCGTTGGCGGTGTACTCCGGGGTCTCGAACGACACCGCCACGTGACTCTGCGCGGCGAGGTTGTAGATCTCGTCGGGCTGCACCTGCTGGACGATGCGGATGAGGTTGGTGGCGTCGGTAAGGTCCCCGTAGTGCAGATGCATGCGCACCCCCACCCCATGTGGATCCTCGTAGAGGTGGTCGATGCGGTCGGTGTTGAACGAGGAGGCACGGCGCTTGATGCCGTGCACCTCGTAGCCCTTCTCCAGCAGCAGCTCGGCCAGATAGGAGCCGTCCTGGCCGGTGATGCCCGTGATCAGGGCGCGCTTCACGCCGGCTCCAGCGCCCGCAGCGGCGCCTGCGTCCGCAGCGCCGGCCCCGGCACCCCCGGCGGCGCCGGCGCCCGGGGCCGCGCCGCGGCGCAGCTAACCGACGGCACCGAGGAAGTCACCCTTGCCGATCTTGACCCCGGCGTGACGCAGTATCCCGTAGGCTGTCGTACAGTGGAAATACACGTTCGGCAACGCGAACGCGAGCAGGTAATCCCAGCCGTTCCTGAAGTTCAGCGAGCGCTGCGGGAACTTCAGCACCACCGGCCGCTCGTCGGCCCCTGCGAACTGCTGCGGCTGGATGCTCTTCAGATAGGCGGCGGTCCTCTCCAGGCGCGCGCGCAGCTCCGGGAAGCTCGCCTCGCTGTCATCGTACTTCGGTGGCTCGAGCTGCGCGAGGCGCGCGACGCAGCCCTTGGCGTTGTCGCTGGCGATCTGCACCTGCTTGGTCAGTGGAAACATGTCCGGATACAGCCGCATCGCCAGCAGCACCGTCGGATCGATCTTCTCGCTCTCGGCGTGGCTGCGGCCCTTGTCCAGCACTGCGGCGAGGTTGTTGATGGCGCGTAGCAGCGTCGGAACGGTCACGTCATGGATAGACTGGCTCATGCTGAAGCTCCCCGTGTTGAGGAGCGGCGGGTACCACCGGCCGCTCGATCGGCCGCGTATCCTGCCCCAGTGCCATGCAGGCGCGCAAGCCGGGGTGGTTGTCCGTCAGCTCCAGCCGGCTGCCGTGCAGGCGCGCGATCGCCTCCACCAGGGAAAGCCCCAATCCGACGCCGGGCGTGCCGCGGCTCGCGTCGCCCCGATAGAAGCGCCCGACGACCTTGCCCCGGTCGGCGTCGGGAATGCCCGGACCGCTGTCGGCCACCGACAGCAACACCCCCCCATCGGCGCCGCGTGTGACCGACACCACGATGTGGCCATCGGCCGGGGTGAACTTCAGGGCGTTGTCGATCAGATTGCTCAGCGCCTGCGCGAGCAGCACCGGATCGCCCTGCACGCTGGCCGGCCCCGAGCGCACCAGCAGCAGGTGCGAGCCCTTGAGCTCGGCGGCCGGCTGGTAGAAATCCACCGCCGCCGCGGCGACCTCCGCCAGGTCGACGGTGACGAACCCCGAACGGCGCATGCCGCTGTCGATCTCCGCGAGACGCAGCAGCGCGTTGAATATGCTGATGACGCGATCCACGTCGGCCACGGCCGCGTCGATCTCGGCGAAGGTGACCTCCGCGGCGGGCCGCGTCAGCGACAGCTCCTCGAGCCGCGCGCGCAGCTCCGCCAGCGGGGTGCGCAGATCATGGGCGATCGCGTTGGACACGTTGCGCACGCCATGCACCAGCTGTTCGATCTGCGTGAGCATGCGGTTGATCGACTGCGACAGCGTGTCGAGCTCGTCGCCCACCTCCCGCATGGGCAGGCGGTGCGCGAGGTCCCCCTGCATGATGGCCGACACCATGCGGCGCACGGTGTGGATGCGCGCCATGAGGGCGCGCCGTATCAGGATCCCGCCGAGCGTGCCCAGTGAGCACAGTATCGCCACCGCGCCGATCAGCGCGTACCAGAAGCGGCGCTCCAGCGGCACGTAGAAGGCGATGTCGCGCCCCACCAGCAGGTGATAGCCGTGCGCGAGCTCATCGTGCACCAGCACCACGGTGGCCGGCTCTCCGTCCAGAATCAGCTTGAGCGTGTAATTGCCGGGTGCGACCGGCACGTTCGCCGGCCAGGCGCTCAGATTGCCCGCCAGCGGCCGCAGCTGCGGGTCGGTGAACAGCAGCAGCCGCTCGTTGGCGATCTGCATGCCGACGCGCGCGGCCAGAAAGCCGCGCAGTCCCTCGGGTCCTTCGCGCTGGAACACGTCGGCGAGCCGCTGCGCATCGGCCTGCAGGATCTCGATGCGGCTGTCCTCGATGGTCACGCGCCACGCGTACCACAGGGGGGCGGCGAACAGCGCCAGCGCCGCGAGTCCCAGGCAGGTATAGCCGATCGACAGCCGCAGCGCCGAGGAGCGCAGCACCTTCACGTCATGCTCCCGGCGGTCGCCTGCGCTGCGCTCATGAGCATGCCTCAGTCGTGAGAGCTGAGCGTGTAGCCGGCGTTGCGCACGGTACGCAGCAGCGGACGCTCGAAATCCGCGTCGATCTTCTGGCGCAGCTTGCTGATGTGCACGTCGATGAGGTTGGTCTGCGGATCGAAATGATAATCCCAGACGTTCTCCAGCAGCATGGTGCGCGTCACCACCTGATTGGCGTGGCGCATCAGGTACTCGAGCAGCTTGAACTCGCGCGGCTGCAGCACGATGTCGCGCTCGCCGCGCATCACCTTGCGGGCGAGCAGGTCCATGCGCAGATCCGCGACCTCGAGTCGGGTCTGTACCGCCTCGGCCTGTGCGCGCCGCGTCAGCGCATCGAGCCGCGCCAGCAGCTCGCCGAACGCGAACGGCTTGGTGAGATAATCGTCGCCGCCGGCGCGCAGGCCGCGGATACGTTCGTCCACCTCGGAGAGCGCGCTCAGAATGAGAATCGGCGTGCGCTTGCCGGCCTTGCGCAGCGCCTCGACGATCGCCAGTCCGTCGATGTCCCCCGGCAGCATGCGGTCCAGCACGATCGCGTCGTACGGCTCGCTCGCGGCGAGGAACATGCCGTCGCGGCCGTTGGCCGCGTGGTCCGCCGTGTGGCCGGATTCCGTCAGGCCCTTGAGCACGAACTGCGCCACGCGCTCGTTGTCCTCGATCAGCAGGACCTTCATGCGCCCTCGGGTTCTGCCCCCTCGATGCCGCGCCGGCGGGCCTCGTCGCGCAGTGCGGCGCCGGGCGCGTGCGCGGCGGCACCCACCGGCGGCACCCCGCCCGCGGCTGCCAGCGCCGCGGCCACCGCCTCCTCCGGCGTGAGCACGCGCCCCGCCCTGCCGTGCCTGCGCCCGCGATTCTGCAGGCGATCCAGGTACAGGTACACCACCGGCGTGGTGAACAGTGTCATCGCCTGGCTGAGGATCAGGCCGCCCGCCATCGTCACGCCGAGCGGCTGGCGCAGCTCCGAGCCCGTGCCGTGGCCGAGCGCCAGCGGCAACGAGCCCAGCAGCGCCGCCATGGTCGTCATCATGATCGGCCGGAAGCGCAGCAGGCAGGCCTGGCGGATCGCCGCCTCGGGCGCCATGCCCTGCTCGCGCTCCGCGTTGATCGCGAAATCGACCATCATGATGCCGTTCTTCTTGACGATGCCGATCAGCAGCAGGATGCCCACGATGCCGAGCACCGACAGATCGTAGTGAAACAGCATCAGCACCAGCAGAGCACCCACGCCCGCGGAAGGCAGGGTGGAGAGAATGGTCAGCGGATGGATGTAGCTCTCGTAGAGCATGCCCAGAATGATGTACACGACCACCACGGCGGCGAGGATCAGGTAGGGCTCGCTGCGCAGGGAGGTCTGAAAGGCCTGCGCCGTGCCCTGGAAGCTGCCGGTGATGGTGGCCGGCATGCCCAGGCCGGCCGCGGCCCGCTGAATGGCTTTCACCGCATCGCCGAGCGCCGCGCCGGGGGCGAGGTTGAAGGACAGCGTCACCGCAGGGAACTGGCCCTGATGATTGATCGACAGGAAGGTCACGTGCTGGGTGTCGTAGTGCACGAAGGTCGACAGCGGCACCATCGCGCCGGTGGCCGGGGATTTGAGATAGATCTTCTGCAGCGTGTTGGGATCCGCCTGCAGCGCGGGGGTGATCTCCAGCACCACGAAGTAGCTGTTGAGCTGCGTGAAGTACTGGGTGATATCGGCCTGCCCGAACGCGTCGGCGAGCGTCGCGTCGATCTGCGCCGGCTGGATGCCGAAGCGCGCCGCCGCGTCACGGTCGATCTGCATGGTCAGCATCGTGCTGTCGTTCTGCTGGTCGCTCGCCACGTCGCGCAGCTGCGGCAGCATCTGCATCCTGGCGAGCAGCCTGGGCGCCCAGGCGTTCAGCTCGTCGAGGCTGATATCCTGCAGCGTGTACTGGTACTCGGTGCGCGACAGGCGCCCGCCGACGTTGATGTCCTGACGGGATTGCAGGAACATGGTCGCGCCCGGCACCTTGGCGATCTGCCGGCGCATGCGTGCGATGATCTGATCGGCGTTGGCGCCGTCCTTGCGCTGATCGCGCGGCAGCAGCGCCGAGAACACCATGTCGTTGTTGAGCGGCCGGCCGCCGCCGACGAAGGTCACATAGCCGGCCATGTCCGGTTCGTGCTGGAACACGTCGGTCAGCAGGTGCTCGCGCCGCACCATCTCCGGAAAGGAGATGTCCTGGGGTGCATCGCTCTGCCCGACGATCTGGCTGGTATCCTCCTGCGGAAAGAATCCCTTCGGAATCAGCACGTACAGCACGACCGTCAGCACCATGGTCGCGAAAAACACGTACAGCACGGGGCGCTGGTGCCGCAGCACGAAATCCAGCCCGCGTGTGTAGCCGTCGATCAGCGCCTTCAAGCCGCGCTCGACCGCGCGATAGAACGCGCCGTGCCGTGCGTTCTTCTCGTTGCGCACGAACTGCGCCGCCATCGTCGGGGACAGGGTGAGCGCCACGAACGCCGACACCGCGATGGTCATCGTGACCGTGATGGCGAACTCGCGGAACAGCCGCCCGACGATACCGCCCATCAGCAGCAGCGGGATGAACACCGCCACCAGCGAGATGCTGATCGACAGGATGGTGAAGCCGATCTCGCGCGCCCCCTTGAGCGTCGCCTGCAGCGGCGAGAGCCCCTCCTCGATGTGGCGATAGATGTTCTCGAGCATCACGATCGCATCGTCGACCACGAAACCCACCGCGATCGTCAGGGCCATCAGCGACAGATTGTCCAGGCTGAAGTGCAGCGCGTACATCAGCGCGCAGGTGCCCAGCAGCGCCAGCGGCACGGTCACGCCGGGAATGATGGTCGCCCAGGCGTTGCGCAGGAACACGAAGATCACCATGATGACCAGGCACACGGTGATCAGCAGCGTGACCTCGACGTCATGCAGCGAGGCGCGGATGGTGATGGTGCGATCGCCGATCTGATCGACCTGGATCGACTTGGGAATCGAGAGCATCGCCCTGGGCAGCAGCGCCTTGACGCGGTTGACGGTATCGATGACGTTCACGCCGGGCTGCTTGAAGATGATCAGCAGGATGCCGGGCTTGCTCTGCGGCCAGCCCCTGACCCACTGCCAGCCGATTTCCTGGGTATTCTGCGGACCGTCCACCGCGCGGCCGATGTCCTTGATGCGCACCGGCGCCCCGTTATGGTAGGCGACGATGATGTTGTTCCAGGGCGCCGCGTTCAGCAGCTGGTCGTTGTCGTAGATCGTGTAGTTGTGCGCGGTGCCGTTGATCGAGCCCTTGGGCGCATCCACGGTGGCGGTGCTGATCACGTTCGCGACATCGGTGAGCTGGATGCCGAGCGCGGCGATCTTGGCCGGATCGATCTGCACGCGCACCGCCGGCTTCTGCTGGCCGGCGACGTTGACCTGGGCCACCCCGGGGATCTGCGAGACCTGCTGCGCCAGCACGTTCTCGGCGTAGTTGTCCACCGTGGTGAGCGGCAGCACGTCCGAATGCACCGCCAGGATGATGATCGGCGAGTCCGCCGGGTTGACCTTGCGATAGGTCGGCGGGGAGGGCAGATCCTTGGGCAGCTGTCCGGCGGCCGCCGCGATCGCCTGCTGCACGTCCTGGGCGGCCCCGTCGATGTTGCGGTCCAGGTTGAACTGCAGCGCGATGGAAGTGCTGCCGAGCACGCTGGTCGAGGTCATCTGCGCGAGACCGGGAATCTCCGAGAACTGGTACTCGAGCGGCTGGGCCACCGCGGAGGCCATGGTCTCGGGGCTGGCGCCCGGCAGGTTCGCGTTCACCTGCAGCGTCGGGAAGTCGACCTGCGGCAGCGGCGCAACCGGCAGCAGCGGGAAGGCCACCAGGCCCACGAGCAGGATCCCGCCCATGAGCAGCGAGGTCGCGATCGGCCGGCGGACGAACGGTTCGGAGATGCTCACGAGGGAGGATCGCTCGGCAATTCATCGGCGATGCGCACGTGCGTACCCGGCGCCAGACGGAACTGATTGCTGGTGACCACGCGCTCCCCGGGCCTCAGGCCGTCGCGCACCACGGTCAGATTCCCGCTCTGCTCACCCAGCTTCAGCGGCCGCACCTCGACGCTCGAGTCGCTGTCGACCACGTAGGTGAACGGCCCGTCCGGGCCGGTCTGCACCGCCGCGTTCGGCACCGTCAGCACCCCACGCTCCTCATCCACCAGGACCCGCGCGTTCACGAACTGCCCGGGCCAGAGCGCGTTGTGCGGGTTCGGAAAGGTCGCCTTCACGCGCATGGTGCCGGTGGTGGCGTCGATCTGGTTGTCCACCACCGTGATCGTGCCGCTGTCCAGCGCGGTGGTATCGTCCTGCGAGTACGCCGTGACGCTGACCTTGCCGGCCGCGAGCGCCCGATTGATCTGTGGCAGGGCTTCCTCCGGCAGCGTGAACACCACCGAGATCGGCTGCATCTGCGTGACCACGACGATGCCGTTGGTGTCGGTGGAATGCACGTTGTTGCCGGGATCGACCAGGCGGATGCCGGTACGACCGGTGAACGGTGCGGTGATGGTCGTATAGTCCAGATTGGTGCGCGCATTGTCGATCAGCGCCTGATCGATCTGCACCTGCGCGACCAGCTGCGCGACGGTGGCCCGCTGATCGTCCACCTGCTGCTTGCTGGCCAGATTCTGCGGGGCGAGCTTCTCGTAACGCGCCAGATCCTGCCTGGCGCTGTCGAGCTGCGCCTCGTCCTTGGCCTTGGTGGCCACCGCCTGATCGAGCGCCGCGCGGTATGGGCGCGGATCGATCTGCGCGAGCAGCTGGCCCTTCCTGACCAGCTGCCCTTCCGTGAAGTCGACGCTGTCGAGCTCCCCGTCCACGCGCGCGGTCATGGTCGCGGTGTAGAAGGCCTGTACGGTACCGAGACCTTCCAGGTACACCGGCACATTGGCGATCGTCGCCAGTGCCGTATGCACGGGCACCACCCCCTGCCCCGCGAACTCGTTTGGCCTGCCGGCGGCCGAGGCCGGCTGATGCGTATACCAGATCGCCCCCCCGACGACCGCGAGCACGGCGACACCACCGAGCCACAGTCGCGGACTGTGGTGCCGGGAGCTGCCCTCAGCCTCGCAGCCGCTCATAGTGTCGTCTGACCCTGCTGCCAGCCGCCGCCGAGGGCCTGATAGAGCTCGATGAGCGCCGCCAGATGCTGGTATTGGACCTGCACCAGCTGATCCTGTGCCGTAAACAACGTGGTCTCCGTATTCAACACGGTCAGAATATTGGTGACGCCGGCGGCCATCTGCAGCTGCGCGAATTCGTAGGCGCTCTGCGCCTTCGCGGCCGCGTCCTGCTGCCGGCGCATCTGCTCGGCGGTCTGCTGCACCGCGACCAGAGCGTTCTCCACGTCCTCCAGCGCCGACAGTACGGTCTGGTGGTAATCGGCGAGCAGCTCCGCGTAGCGCGCGCGCGAGTACTGGTACTGCCCGCGCAGCGCGCCGCCCTCGAAGATATCCTGGGCGAGCGTCGCCGACAGAGTGTACAGCGTGCTCTGCGGCGTGATCAGCCGGTCCAGGTAGCTGCTCGCGTAGCCGCCGCTGGCGGTCAGCGTGATGTTCGGGAAGAAGGCCGCGCGCGCCACGCGGATATTGGCGTTGGCCTCGTGCAGGTCGGCTTCCGCCTCGGCGATGTCCGGCCGCCGGGTGAGCAGCTGCGAAGGGATCCCCGCCAGCACGGCCGGCGCGCTGATCTGCGCGAGGCTCGCGTCCTCGAACCGCAGCGATTCGGGTGTGCGCCCCAGCAGCACCGCCAGGCCGTTCATCGACTGGCGCAGCTGCTGCTGCAGCGGCGGAATGCTGGCGTTCACCACCGCCACCTCGGCGGCCTGCTGCGCGACGTCGAGCGCGGTGGCCGTGCCGACTTCCTGCTCGGTTTGCAGGCCCTGGAGGATGTGTTCGGCGGCGCCCAGATTGTTCTGCGCGACGCTGATGCGGTCGCGATTCTCCAGCGCCTGGAAGTAGTCCGTCGCGACACCGCTGAGCACCGTGAGCACCACCGTCTCGCGGTCGAAGCCGCTCGCCTGCGCCGCCAGCAGCGCCGCCTGGCGCGCTGCGCGGTTCCTGCCCCAGAAATCCACCTCGTAGCTCGCGTTGATGGTCGGCTCGAGCCCCGCGACGATCGGGCCGCCGATCGGCGGCACGAAGGTCTTCTCGCGCTCGGCAATCAGCTGCCCGTTTACCGAGGGCAGCAGCGCCGCGCCGGCGATGCGCGCCTGCGCGTCCGCCTCGCGCACGCGTGCCACGGCCGCGGCGATGTCGTCACTGGCCGCGAGCGCCTGCTGCACGTAGCCATCGAGCGTGGCCGAGCCGAAGCTCTGCCACCATTGGCGGCCCGGCCATGCAGTGCTCTGCCCGGCAGGCGCCGTCCAGGCGGCCGGCAACGGGGCCGCGGGGCGCCGGTAGGCCGGCCCGACGCTGCAGCCGGCGAGCGCCAGCAGCACCGTGGCCGCGAGCAGCGTGGCGCTGCGGCGAAGAATTTGATCCACATGGGGCATAGGGGGCTCTCAGACGCTACACGACCCGCCGTTAAGTCGAGATGGCCGGCCAATTAAACTATTTTAATCAAAGACCCAACGCCCGCGGGGTGCCTGTTGCACCCGATGGAGCGTTGGCCCCGCCGCATCCGCCGGCGACACGCCAGCCGCCGCCGCGGCCGCAGCCGCCGGCCCTTCCTCAGACATCGATCGGCAGCCCGGCGTTCTTGACGATCGAGCGCAACACGAAGCTCGAATCGACGCGCGCAACGCCGGGAAGCTTGGTCAGCACCTTGCTGTGCAGGCGCTCGAAATCCTGCGCATCACGCGCGACCACGCGCAGCACGTAATCGGACTCCCCGGTGGTCAGATCGCACTCGGTGACCTCGGGTACACGCGCCACGGCCTGCTCGAAGGCGCCCAGATCCTGGTCGGTCTGACCTCGCAGGGTGATGCGGATGATGAAGCTCACCGTGATGCCCAGACGCGGCGCATTCAGGACAGCCGAATAGCGCTCGATGACTCGCGCCTGCTCGAGCAGCTTCACACGCCGCAGACAGGCGGACTCGGACAGCCCCACACGCCCGGCAAGCATCGCATTGGATAGCCGCGCGTCCTGCTGCAGCTCGTGCAGAATTCGGCGATCGAGCCTGTCGAGTTGCACATTCAATCTCTAAATGGCCACTTCTTGAAAGTTTATGCGAAAACCGGGGCCCCGTGGGTCCGTCTTTGCAAGCCGCTGCCGCGCACGGCGCCGCAGAATGCCCATGCGGGTGGGCAGGGCTGACGGCCAATGAATCCAACCGGCGCGTACTGCCCACCGCTGTGCTGCAGCGCGTAAGAGGTGTGTCATGCGGATCGGAGTCCCCAGGGAAATCAAGGTGCAGGAATATCGGGTCGGCCTGGTGCCGGCCGCGGTACGTGAGCTGGTCCACGCCGGCCACGAGGTCATGGTGCAGAGCGGCGCCGGCTCGGGCATCGGCTGCCACGACGAGGACTACCGGGCATCCGGCGCCCGCATTGCGCCGGATGCGGCCGACCTCTGGGCCGATGCCGAGCTCATCGTCAAGGTCAAGGAGCCGCAGCTGGCCGAGTGCGCTCGGCTGCGATCCGGGCAGGTGCTGTTCACCTACCTGCATCTGGCGGCCGATCCTGCACAGGCGCAGGCCTTATGTCGCTCGCAGTGCGTGGCCATCGGTTACGAGACCGTGACCGGTGCCGACGGCTCGCTGCCCCTGCTCACACCGATGAGCGAGGTCGCGGGGCGCATGGCCGTGCAGGTCGGGGCGGCCTACCTGCAGAAATCCCAGGGCGGCAGCGGCGTGCTGCTGGGCGGGGTGGCCGGCGTGCCGGCGGCGCGCGTCGTGGTCCTCGGCGCCGGAGTGGCCGGGACCAACGCCATCGAGATGGCTCACGGGCTGCGCGCCGAGGTCACGGCGATCGACCGCTCGATCGCGCAGCTACGGCGTCTGGACGCGCAGTTTCACGGCACGGTACGCACACTGTATTCGACCACGGACGCGATCGAGCGCGCGGTGCACGATGCGGACCTGCTGATCGGCGCGGTGCTGTTGCCGGGCGCCGCCGCCCCCAAGCTGGTCAGCGCCGCGATGATCCGCCGCATGCGCCCGGGATCCGTGGTGGTGGACATCGCCATCGATCAGGGCGGCTGCTTCGAGACCAGCCGGCCCACCACGCATGCGGCTCCGACCTTCGTCGTCGATGACGTCATCCACTACTGCGTCACGAACATGCCGGGAGCGGTGCCACGGACGTCGACCTTCGCGCTGAACCACGCGACCCTGCCCTACGTCATGGCGCTGGCCGAACGCGGCTGGGAACGCGCCACGCGCGAGATCGACGGGCTCGCGGCCGGATTGAACGTGGTACGCGGGCGCATCGTGCACCCGGCCGTGGCGCGCGCGCTGGAGAGAACCGCCCCCGCCGCCGCCTGAGCGGCGGCCCACCTCAACTCGAGGCGACCAGCCGCCGCAGGTCCGTGGTAACGGCCGCGGCGCCGTCGCTGCTGGAAGCCAGCAGTCGCACGCGGCCGCGCCGATCGAAGATGAACACGGCGCTGCTGTGCTCGACGGCGTAGTTGCCGTACTGGTCGGGCGCATCGCGGTGAAAGGCCACCCGATAGCGCCGCGTGAGGGGAATCAGCTCGCTGTCCGGTCCGCGCAGCCCGACGAACTGCGGGCCGAAATATCCGACATAGCGTTTCATCAGCGCCGCACTGTCGCGCTGCGGATCGACGCTGACGAACAGCACGCGTACGTTCGAGGCCTGCTGACCGAGCCCGCGCAGCGCCTGAGCGAGCATGGCCAGGGTCGTCGGGCAGACGTCCGGGCAATTGGTGTAGCCGAAATACAGCAGCACGATATCGCCGCGATAGGACTGCGCGGTGACGGGCCGGCCGTTGTCGTCGGTCAGCTGGAATTGCAGCGGCGGCAGCAGTCCGGAGATGTCATGCAGCGCGTACGGCGGCTGGTGGCTGCACGCCGCGAGCGCGAGGATCGCCAGCGCGGCGATCCATCGTCGCGGGGTACTCACGGCCGCGCCACCAGGGGAGCGGGCAGTGGCCCGCGCGCCAGCACCCGACCGCCACGTGCGCCCTCGGCCTGCGCGGCATCGCGCAGCATGTGGTGAATCACCACCAGCACGCCGGCCAGCGACATCATCGCCGTCGGGATCCAGGTCAGGCAGCCACCGATCTGCTGATCGACCATCGGGCTGATCGCCCAGACGCGCCCGCAGATGCCGTAGACGTTGAACAGCTCCTTCGGATACATCACGATGAAGGCGCCGAGAAACAGCTGCAGGAAGCCGCTCACGATCAGCACGGTGATGCGCGGCCCGTAGGCGATGGCCGCGGCGCCCTGCGCGCGGCGCGGCGTGAGCATCAGCCACCAGAACAGCAATCCATCCACCGCCATGCCCCAGTTCATGAGCCGATAGCGGTTGATGTCGAGCATCGCCGAGAAATGCACCGACGGGATCAGCCAGAAGTACACCAGCCCGACGAACAGCGCGCCGGCGAGGTAGGGATTGCGCAGCACGCGCAGCAGCAGCGCGAGCGCAGTGCGCAGTCCCGGCCACTGCGCGAGGCGCGACAGCCCGGCGCGCCAGCGCAGCGGCACGCCGCGCAGCAGCGCGGGCCCGGGCGCGGCCACCACCATGAAGAACGGACCCAGGTGGTGCAGCGCCAGATGCTGCAGGCGGTGCACCCAGAACATGTGCTGCGAGAGATAGTCGAAGTATGTCTGCAGCGACCCGTAGATCAGCAGCAGCCCGAGCCCGAAGGAAAACGGCCGCCAGAAGCCGCAGTGCATGTCCTGTTCGCGGCGCGCCGCCAGCAGCCCGCGCACGTAGAGTACCGCCATCACCAGGCACACCGACTCGACCGTGGGCGACCAGTCCCACGGCGCAAGGTACGCCAGGTCGGAGAGAACCTTGCTCAAGGTTGCAGGAAGACCGCCGCGCGGGATGGGAAGTTCCCCATCATAACAAGTTTCGGCCGCTGCACTGCAGCCTGCGCACCGGCGCGCGGCCGCTCACGACGGCGCCGGGGCGCTCGCCGAGCGCGGGCGACGCGCGAACAGGCCGAAACCGGCGATGCCGGCGTAGCACATCGCCGGCACGAACAGTGCGCTCTTCAGCCCGAACAGATCCGCCGCATGCCCGGTCGCCAGCGGTACCAGCGCCCCGCCGACGATCGCGACGCACAGGATGCCCGAGGCCTGCGCGGCCCGCGGACCGAGCCCCTCGCAGGCGAGGGAGAATATGGTTGGAAACATCAGCGAGTTGAACAGCCCGACCGCCAGCAGCGACCAGCCCGAGAGCGCCCCGAGGCTGTGGGAAGAGATGCCCAGCAGGCACAGCACCGCCGCCGCCGCGCCCGCCAGCACCTTGCCCGGGGAGCACACCCGCAGCAGCTGCGCGCTGACGAAGCGCCCCAGCATCGCTCCGCCCCAGTAGAACGACACGTGCCTGCCCGCTGCCTCCGGCGTCAGCCCGAGCACGCTCGGCTGCATCAGATAGTTGACGATCAGCGAGCCGATCGCGACCTCCGCGCCCACATACAGAAAGATGCACAGCGCACCGTAACCGAAGCGCGCCTGGCGCAGCAGCGACCACGCCTGCCCTGCGCCGCCGCGTGCCGCGCTGCCCCGCACCCCGCCGCCTGCAGCCTGCGCCTCGTGCAGTGCGCGCCGGCGCTGCCACGCCAGCCATGCGAGCAGCGCCAGCAGCACCGCGAGCCCCAGGTAGGTTCGCGTGATGACGTGGGTCTCGCGCACCCGGTAGGCCGCCAGCGCGCGCGCGCCGAGCGAGCGCGGATCCACCGCGTCGAGCGAGCGCAGGATCAGCAGCGATCCGATGTAGGGAAAGATCGTGGTGCCGAGCGAATTGAAAGCCTGCGCGAACGTCAGGCGGCTGTGCACCGTCGCCGGCGCCCCGAGCAGTGAAATCAGCGGATTGGCGACCACCTGCACCACGGTGACGCCCGCGGCCAGCACGAACAGCGCCGCCAGGAAGGTCGCAAACAGCGCCGAGGCGGATGCCGGGATGAACAGCAGACAGCCGGCCGTCATCAGCGCCAGTCCCGACACGGCCGCGCGCATGTAGCCGATGTGGCGCACGAGCGCCGCGGCGGGCAGCGAGATCAGCAGGTACGCGGCGAAGAACGCCGACTGCACCAGCATCACCTCGCCATAGGACAGCGTGAACAGCGCCCTGAGCTTCGGGATGACGACATCGTTCAGGCTGGTGACGCCGCCGAAGAAGAAGAACAGCATGATCACGAACACGCGCAGCTGCCGTGCATCCCGCGGCGTCACGGCGGGCACGGCCGCTGACCCGCTCATCCGGCCTCAGCGCATGCGCAGCAGGTTCAGCTCCTCCACCTGCACCGCGTCGGTCCTGGCGCGCAGGGCGGCGACCTCATCGGGCGTCACGGCTGATGCATGGTTGCCCCAGGAAGAGCGGACGAAATTCACCACGTCGGCGATCTGCTGATCATTGAGGATGGTGCGGTAGGAGGCCATTCGATAGAAATCGGGATCGCCCGCGAGCACGATCGGCGAGGAGCCGTTGAGGGTGATGTTCAGCAGCGAGATCGGGTCGGCATCCAGCACCGCGGGGTTGCCGGCCAGCGCGGGCATGAAGGGCGCCTGTCCGCCGCCGGAGCGCTGGTGGCAGTCGGCGCAGTACTGCGCGTAGGTCTGCGATCCCGGAGCCTTGAACTGCAGCCTGGCGAGCGCCTCGGTGGCCGCCGGGTCATAGTGCCAGCTCTGGTTCGCGTCGCTCGCGTGCGCCGGGGCCAGGGACTTCAGGTAGTGCGCGATGGCGAGATTATCGGCATCCGAGAGGTACTGGGTGCTGTAGTTGATCACGTCGATCATCGAGCCGAAGGCGGTGCCGGTGGCGTTGTGACCGGTCCTGAGGAACTGCACCAGGTCCGCCTCGCTCCAGCGGCCGAGGCCCAGCGTCGGATCGCCGGAGAGGTCGGCCGCGGACCAGTTGTCCAGCGGCGCCCCGGACAGATACACGCGCTTGGCCTGAGTGAGCGCCTTCTCCTCGAACAGCCAGCCGCGCGGGGTATGGCAGGCGCCGCAATGCCCGAGCCCCTGCACCAGATAGGCGCCGCGGTTCCACTGCGCATCATGAGCGGGCGAGGGCTGGTAGGGATGCGTATCCAGGAAGAACAGGTTCCACACGCTCATGAGCCAGCGCATGCTCAGGGGCCAGGCGACCCGCGCCGGCCGGTTCTGCTGATACACGGGCTTCACGGCCCGCATGAAATAGGCGTACAGCGCCGCCACGTCCGCGTCCGAGATCTTGGCGTACGAGGGATAGGGCATCGAGGGATACAGATGATGTCCGTCGCGCGCGATGCCGCCTCGCAGTGCCCGATCGAAGTCCCGCAACGTATACAGACCGATTCCGGTCTGCGGATCGGGTGTGATATTGGTCGGGTAGACGGTGCTGTTCAGCGGCAGCCCCATGGGGCGACCGCCCGCATAGGCCGCGCCGCCCGGAGCCGAGTGGCAGGCGACGCAGTCGGCCGCGTAGGCCAGATACTGTCCGCGGGCCACCAGCGACGCATCCGCGGTCTGCGTGGGGGACGCCGCATCCTGGGTGTGGCCGTAAGGCTCGCCGATCACCAGCAGCGCCGCAAGCAGCGCCGCCGCGACGGCGATCGGCATGACGACGTTTCGCAACAGCTTCCGCATCGCGCTTCCCCTTCGTCGGCTGCCGCTTCTATTGGCCGTTCTATCGGCCGTTGCATCGGCCGACCGCATTTGCTTGCTCGTCAGCAGCGGCGTGTGTGGCGGCCGATATTCCCATAAACCATCCCCGATGAGAACGCGCGTCGCACCGCGCTGCAATATCAATCACTTGACCTCCACGCGATATATCTAAGTCTATAGCGCCAGGGCCGGGGCGCACGGCGCTCAGCGCAGCGGCGCCTCCAGACCGCTCGCCACCGCCACCTGCTCGCTGACGAGGCTCATGCCCGCCTGGCGCGCCAGTGTCTCGATGAGCGCGGCGAAATCCCCCGCCAGATACGCCTGCGGATCCGGCTGCAGGCTCGCCATGCCGAAGTGCGCCTGCAGCACCTCGCGCACCGCCGCCGTCACCGGCATGGCGACCTCCAGCTCGCGCGCCACCTCCAGGCCCAGGTCGACGTCCTTGCGCAACAGCTGCATCGTGAAGGTGGGCCTGAAGTCCAGGTTCACCAGCGCCGGGGACTTGTAGCGTGTGAAGATCGAGCCGAGTGCGCTGTCGTTCATGAACTGCAGAAACGCATGGCGTGGCACGCCGGCTTTCTGCGCGAGCAGCGTGACCTCGATGAGATTCTCGATCACGGCGGCGAGGAACACGTTGTGGCTGATCTTGCAGACACGCGCCAGCTCCCCCTCGCCCACGTAGCACACGCCGTGCGGCGCATACGCCCTGATCAGCGGCTCGACGCGCTCGAACGCCGCGCGCGTGCCGGAGACGACGCTGGAGAGCTTGCCGGCGGCCACGCAGCGCGGATTGCCACTGACCGGCGCGCACAGGAACTGCACGCCGCGCTGCTCGAGCGCGCGGCGCACCTCGGCCGATTCCTGCACGCCGATCGTCGAGCAGTCCACGACGATGTCGGGTACGCGCTGCGCGGCCCTCGCCAGCACCCCCTGCTCCGCGAACAGCACCTCCTGCAGATCCTTGCCGGTGGACAGCATGGTGAACAGCACCTGCGCACTGCCGAGCTCGGCCTGGCGCTGCACCAGCGTCGCCCCGTACTGCGCCAGCGGCTCCGCCTTGGCGCGCGTGCGGTTCCACACGCGCAGCGGGTGTCCCGCCTGCAGCAGACGCAAGGCCATCGCGGCGCCCATCCGACCCATGCCGATCCAGCCGATGTCCATATGCGCCTCCGAGCAAGTCACGCCCGTCAGTCGAAATTGTTCTTCTTGCCTTTCCTGACGTAATCGACCGTCGAGCGAATGTGGTTGCGGCCGTGCACGGCGCGATTCTTGGCCAGATGCGCGAACATCTGGATGCCGAAGCCGCCGTCCAGATCGCTGCTGATGCGCGCCCGCCACGGGCGGCGCACGATCTGCGTCGTGAGCCTGCGCGTGGTGCGTGGCTGCGTCATGATGTGATCGGCGATCCGCCAGGCGCGCTCGAGCAGCCGCTCGCGCGGCACCACCTCGTTGACCATGCCGTACTCCAGCGCGGTGCGTGCGTCGATCGCCTGCCCGGTCAGCAGCGCGTAGGCGGCGCGCTTCACACCCAGCAGCTCCTGGAAGCAGCAGTGGATGCCGTCACCGGGCACCGAGCCGATGTCGTAGTGCAGGTCGAAGAGCACCGCATCCTCGCTGCAGATCGAGATGTCGCACATCAGGCAGATCTCGGTGTGGAATCCCGGACCATTCAGCACCCCGATGGTCGGAATCTCCAGATCATTGACCAGCGCACTGACATTGATGCGTCCGTCCTTGTAGGCGTACTCGTAGGCCCAATACGCTCCATCCTGCTCCTCGAGCGCGAAGCCGGCGGGATCGGCGTCCATCATGAAATCCCCGCCGGTGCCGCTGAGGATCAGGATCTCGTTCTGCGGGTCGGCGCCCACGGTCTTGAGCATCTGCCCGAGGGAGCGGTGATTCTCGACGCTCAGCTGCGTCGGTCCGCCGCGCGTATGCGTCTGCACGAGCAGCACTCCGTCCTCGCGACGTTGCATGGTGTAGTGATCCTTGAAGCGCTCGCGATACTCCTCGAACTGCGGTGTCGGCACGAAGGGTTGCAGTGACATGGCGGCTCTCCTGTGTTCAGATCGGCATGCGCGCTTCGCACCCGCGGACGGCTACACCGGCGCGTAGGCGCCGGCGGGAGCCTGCATCGGCGGCGCGCGCGGCACCGGCGGCTCGCACCCCAGCGCATTCCACACCGCCGCGACGATGCTCTGCGTATCCAGTCCGTAGCGGCCGAACAGGAACTCGCGGCTGCCGGATTCGGCGAATACGTCCGCGATTCCCACGCGCAGCAGCGGCACGCCCGGCGCGCACTGCGCGAGCGCTTCGGCGATCGCCGAGCCCAGCCCGCCCACGATGGAGTGATTCTCGGCGCTGACGAGCACGCGGGTGGTGCGTGCGGCCGCCACGATGGTGGCGGCGTCCAGGGGCTTGATCACCGGGCAGTTGATGACCGTGACGGCAAGCCCGTGCGCGGCGAGCGTGCGCGCGGCCGCCAGCGCCGGCGGCAGCATCATGCCGGCCGCCACCAGACAGGCGTCGCTGCGCGCGCCGCCGGCGAGCACCTGCGCGTGCTGCAGATCGAAGCGGTGGCCGTCGTCATGGATCAGCGGGATCTCGCCGCGCTTCAGGCGCATGTAGGCCGGGCCGCGGTGCGCGGCCAGCGCCGCGACCGCCTGGCGGATCTCGAGCGCATCGGCCGGCTCCACGACCAGCATGTTGGGCAGGCAACGCATCAGCGCCACGTCCTCGATCGCCTGGTGGCTCGGGCCACCGGGACTGGACAGTCCCGGCATGAAGCCGACCAGCTTGACGTTCAGCGACGGGTAGGCGACCGCCATCGCGATCTGATCGTAGCAGCGGCGCGTGCAGAATACGCCGAACGTATTGACGAACACCGTGTGCCCGGCGCGCGCCAGGCCGCCGGCGATGCCGATCATGTTCGCCTCGGCCATGCCGGCGTTGAAGAAGCGCTCGGGCAGCGCGTCGCGGAAGATGTCGGTCTCGGTCTGGCGCGTCAGGTCCGCGCCCAGGCACAGCAGCTCGGGCCGCTGGCGCGCCTCCGCGAGCAGCGCCTCCCCGTACGGCTTGAGCACCGTCGGATAGGGCGGCTCACGCAAGCGCGCCCTCCAGCTCGGCGATCAGCGCCCGCTGCTGCGCGGCATCCAGTCGCAGGAAGTGACCGTCCAGCGTGCGCGGCAGCGAGTGCAAGCGGCCGAGCACCTCGGTGCGGGCGATCAGCACGAACGGCTGCGCGTCGCGGCTGCGGCTCGCGAGCGCCGCGGACAGCGCGTGCAGATCGTGGCCGTCGACCTCGGCGGCCCGCCAGCCGAAGGCGCGCCACTTGTCGGCGAGCGGTTCGAGCGTGGTCACCGAGGAGACCGGACCGTCGACCTGCGAGTCGTTGGCGTCGATCACCACCACGAGCCTGCCCATGCGCCGGCGGTGATGCGCGGCGAACATCGCCGCCTCCCAGGTCTGCCCCTCCTCCATCTCCCCGTCGCTCACGAACACGTAGGTATCGCGGGCCTCGCCCGCCAGATGCGCGGCGAGCGCAAACCCGATGGCACCGGACAGCCCCTGCCCGAGCGATCCGCACACCAGATCCACCAGCGGGGTGCGCTCGCTGCCGATGGCCTCGAGCGCCGAGCCGTTGCGGCCATAGTCGGCCAGCCGGCGCGCATCCAGCAGCCCCAGCTCGGCGGCCACGGCATACAGCGCGATGACATAGTGACCGGGGGACAGCACGAAGCGGTCGCGACCCGGACGCAGGTGCCCGCCGCCGAACAGCGTCGCGAAGATCTCCGCCGAGGACAGCGCCTGGCCGAGGTAGCCGAATCCCTCGATCGCCACCATGTGTGCGGCATTCAGCCGGATGCGGGCCGCGAGCCGCGCGAGCGAGTCGGTGGCAGGGAGCATCGTAGGAATCATGAGCCCCGGCGGGCAGAGGTCGCCGCAAATTAATTTGACGGCGATGCACTGTCAATAGAGCA
>DATJSD010000029.1:0-18847 GCA_035504335.1 Steroidobacteraceae bacterium
AACGCTGCCAGGTCCGTGCCAATTCCGCGGCTCGCGTCCCGGGCGCCCTGCCTGCGCGCCGCCTGCCTGTGGGATCAGGCCTACGGCACTGAAGCGTTACGACCCGTTCTGTCAATCCGCTCCCGACCGACGGCAAATTAATGTCGAGTAGCGTTCGGCAGAGCCGGCGGCCTTGGCATAATGGTCACAGCGGCTCCCGGACGGGGCTGCTGTACCGCCGAGCGCATCGGCGATAGCGCCAGGGGGCAGGAATGGAGCGACGGCTGCACACGCGACATCGGGCACGCACTGCCGTGTATCTGCTGCTACCCGGCGGCAAGCGCCGTCTTTGCAAGGCCGTGAATCTCAGCGCGACCGGCGTGTTCCTGCGCACCGCGGGCCTGGGCCTGCGCAAGGGCCAGCAGGTCAGCCTCGCCTTCGCGATCGATCTGGGGTCGGTGACCAAGCTGCACCGCCGTACCGCCATCGTCGCGCACGTCTCCGGCGGGGGTACCGGCCTGATGATGGACGCGTACGCGGCCTCGCGCTGACAGCCGCCGGCCGTTCAGACGGTCCGTTCCCGCGACCGCCCGCCGCTCCGAGTCCGCGGATCGCGGATCGATGTACTATACCCCAGTACAGGTGTGCAAACGGGAACAGAGTAGATTGCGCACGGCGGCGCCGAGCGCGCCGGTCGCTGGAGGCACTGGAGCATGGTACATGCACGGCGGGACAACGCCCGCTTGCTGGCGCGCGTGCGGCGCATGCAGGGACAGGTCGGGGCACTCGAGCGGCTGCTGCGCGATCAGCGGGAGTGCAATGACGTCCTGCAGCAGATCGCGGCGGTACGCGGTGCCGCCACCGGCCTGATGGCCGACGTGCTGGAGGAACATCTGCAGGAGCATCTCAACAATCAGAGCGGCTCGGTACAGCAGCGCGCGCAGGATCTGAAGGCGCTGGCGCACATCGTCAAGCGCTATCTGAAGTGAGGCCGCGGCCGGGCGGCGCAGCTCTCGCGGCGCGCCGCGCAGCCAGGGCAGGCCGACGGGACGGATGCGCGGGTCAACCGGGCGGGGTCTCGCGGCGTTATTACAGTTCGTGATGAGTGCGCGGCGGAGCAATGACCGGAACCGCCGGCGCAGTGCGTGGTCAAAGTTTTGAATAGGGTGCTCTCCGAGGACGGAATCTCCAGGAGGAACCGAATAATGTCATCTCCCAGATCTGTCCTGACGGCAGCGCTCGCGCTGCTCGGGCTGCTGCTCGTGGCGGCGCAACCGGGAGCGGCGCTCGCCGCGGGGCATGGCGGCGGCCATGGAGGCGGCGGCCGCGGTGGCGGCGGTCACGGCTTCGCCGGTGGCGGTCACGCTTTCGCCGGCGGCGGTGGGTACCGCGGTGTTCATGGGTACGGCGGCCCGGGCGTGCACGCCGTGGGCGGTGGCCGTGGCTTTGCGGCAGGCAGCTATGGCGCCTATCGCGGCGGCTTTGAGGGAGCGCGTGCTCCGGTCGGCTATGGATCATTCGCGCGCGCGCGCCCCGGCTACGGCGGTTATCGGGGCGGTTACGGTCGAGGCCATGCAGGCTACGGCCGTGGCTATGGTGCGTACCGCTGGGGCGGCGGATACTGGGGCGGCCTGTACTGGCCCCCGATATTCTGGGGCGCCGATTTCGCGTGGTTCCTACCGGTCATTCCGGCGTACGCCGCCGTTTACTGGTGGGACGATGTGCCCTACTACTACTATGACAATGGGTATTACACCTGGGATCCGGCGGATAACGGCTATGTCGCTACCGCGCCGCCGCCCGCCAGTGCCGACGACAGCGACGATGGCGCGCCGGCGCAGCCGCAGGCTGCGCCGCCCGACGATGTCGCGCCCCCCGACGCCGGCGACAACGCTCCGCCGCCCGGGGCCGAATCACCGCCCCCGAGCAGCGATAACCTGTATGCCTATCCGAAGAACGGGCAGAGCGAGGAGCAGCAGACCGAAGACCGACAGGCCTGTGAGCAGTGGGCGGGCTCGCAAACCGGCGCCGAGGGCACGTCCAACGACTCCATCGACTATCGGCGCGCCCTGTCTGCCTGTTTGATCGGTCGAGGGTATACGGTCGAATAGCTTGCCGGCCCGGCGGCTTGCGGTCGCGCGCTGACAGCGGGTACAGTGGCCGCGTGCCCCGCGACCCCGACACACGCCACCCACGGGCGACGATTCCGGCTCCCCAGCTTCGCTGGCGAGTACCGACCGCGCTGGCACTCGCGGCGCTGATGTTCGCCACCCGGCAGTATCACTTCGGCCCGTTGCCGGACGCCTCCTGGGCGGTGTTCTTCCTCGGCGGCCTCTACCTTGGAGGCACGCGGGTTTTCGCGCTCTTCATGGTCGCCGCCGTCGCAATCGACTACATCGCCACCGAGCATCTGGGGGTGAGCACCTACTGCCTGTCCCCTGCTTACGTATTCCTCCTCCCCGCCTACGCCACGCTCTGGCTCGGTGGTGCCGTGGTGGCCCGCCGCTGGCGGCGAGAGCGGCCGGTGCGCAATGGGGCGCTGGCCGCGGTGGCGCTCACGCTCTCGGTCAGCGTCTGCTTCCTCGTCTCCAACGGTACCTTCTACTGGTTCGGCGGGCGAGTCCCGATGCCGAGCCTGTCAGGCTGGGTGGCGAATCTGCGCGACTGGTACGGCTACTTCCTCGCGGTGCCCTGCGCCTACGCGGCCGGCGCGGGACTGCTGCGCGGGCTCGCCGAGCGCGTCGCAGTCCCCGCGCTGCCGCCCGCGCACGCCGAGCCGCTGGCTCAGGGCGGGCCTTCTCAGGAAGTCCCCTCGGGCACGGCAGCCCGCTCCACGGGCGGCGGCTGATCGACGTCGAGGCGCACGTCGCGCCGCTCCGGCCCGGCGAGGGCCAGTACGAGCAGCGCCACCGCCGTCAGTGCGCAGACCAGCACCAGAGCGAAGGCGTAGTCCGGATGGGCGCTGCTACCCTCGTGCACGGCGACGATCGCCTGCAGCGTCGCGTTGGAAGCGGCGACCAGATTGCCGAGCTGGTACACCACTCCCGGGAAGGTCCCGCGCATATTTCCGGGCGATAGCTCGTTCAGATGCACGGGCACCACTCCCCAGGCGCCCTGCACCATGAACTGCATGGCGAACGCGGCCGCAGCGACGGCCAGCGGTGTCTGGGCGAGCGCCCAGAACGGCAGCACCGGCAGCGCCAGCGCCGCCGCCAGCGCAATCGCATAACGCCGGCCGATCACGCTCGACAACCGGCCAAAGCACAGCCCCCCGATGATCGCGCCGACGTTGTACACGACGGTGACGATCGAGATCGTATGGGTGGAGAAGCCGCGCTGCGCTCCGAGGAACGTCGGGTACAGGTCCTGCGTACCGTGGCTGAAGAAGTTGAACGCTGCCATCAGGACGATGCTGTAGAGCGCGAGCGGCCAATGCGCCGCAAGTCCTGACCACAGATCGCCCGCCCCTCGGCGCGTGCCCGCCCCCTGGCGCGTGCCTGCGCCCGGGCTCGCGAGCGCACGCCACGCCGCCGACTCGGGGATGCGTGCGCTGATGTACAGCACCAGCAGCGCCGGCGCGGCGCCGATGATGAACATGCCCCGCCACCCGATATGATCGAACACGAGCCCGTAGAGAATGCCCGCCACCAGGTAGCCGGTGGGATAGCCGGCCTGCAGCAGGCCGGAGACCAGGCCGCGCGAGCGCACCGGGACGCTCTCGAAGGCGAGCGATGCGCCCACGCCCCACTCCCCGCCCATGGCGATGCCGTAGAGCGCTCGCAGCACGATGAACACCGTGAGCGAGCCCGCGAACGCCGAAGCGCACTCCAGCAGCGAGTACAGCAGCACGCTCGCCATGAGCGCCGGCCGCCGGCCATAGCGGTCCGCCACGCGACCGAAGAGGAACGCCCCGATCGGCCGCATCATCAGCGTCAGCGTGATCGCCCAGGTGACGCTGCGGATGTCGGTGTGAAAGTCAGTCGCGAGCCGCCGCAGCACGAACACCACGAGGAAGTAATCGAAGGCGTCGAGCATCCAGCCGAGAAAGCTCGCGAGCACGACCTCGCGCTGCCAGGGCTGCCAGGTATCGGCGTTCGACATGTGGGAGGCCACCGGGAGTGTGTTTCAGCCGCGGGCATCATAGCGCCGCGGCCGGGGCAGCGCCGAGCTCAGCCGGATGAGACCCGCGGGTTTGCGCCCGCCAGCGCCGTGACCGTGCTCTTGCGGGCGGCTTCGGCACCGAGAGCCATCGCGCGCAGGCGCTGTGGCAGAGCGTGCATCACCGGCAGCAGCTCCTCGCGCGAGATGGGCGGGCAGATCAGAAAGCCCTGCAGGTACATCGAGCGCTGACCGAGCAGCAGCGGCAGCTGCTCGGGTCGCTCGATGCCCTCGGCGGTCATCTCCAGCCCCAGACCGTGGCACAGGGCTATGATGGCGCGCGCGATCGCCGCCGAGCGCGCGCTGGTATCGATGCTGGCGATCAGGCTCTGATCCAGCTTGATGCGCGTCAGCGGCAGCTTCTCGAGCGAGGCGAGCGAGGAATACCCGGTGCCAAAGTCATCCAGCGCGATCGCCACGCCGTGCGCGCGCAGGCGGCGCAGCGTCTCGATGGTGGCCGGGCCGGTCTGCAGCACGGTCTCGGTCAGCTCGATCTCCACGCAGCGCGCCGGCAGGCGAAACTCCTCCAGCAGGCGCATCACCATGCCGATGAAGCGGTCATCCAGCAGCAGTCGCGGGGAGACATTGACCGCCACGCGCGCCTCTGGCCAGGCACCGTAGTGCCAGCGCGCCGCGGTCTCGATCGCCGAGCGCAGCACCCAGTCGGTCACCTCCAGAATCAGCCCGGATTCCTCGGCCACCGCCAGGAACTCGCCCGGCAGCGCATGCCGGCCGTCGGGCAGGCGCCAGCGGATCAGCGCCTCCACCAGCGCGGTGTCGTGCCGCTCGAGGCTCACCTCGGGCTGGAACAGCAGCTCGAATTCGCCGCGCTCGATCGCGCGGCGCAGGCCCTGCTCGGTGCGAAACTTCGCGGACGCCAGCTGCAGCAGGTCCGGCGTGAACAGGGCGAGCTGGCTGCGTCCGAGCGCCTTGGCGTGAAACAGCGCGGCATCGGCGGCGCGCAGCAGCGCCTCGCCGTCGCGCTCGTGATCGGGATAGATGCTGGCGCCGACGCTGACGCTGACGATCAGGTCGCGGTGGTGCACCACCAGCGGCACCTGGAAGGCGCTCACCAGCGCCTCGCCCGCAGCGCGAATGTCCTCGACGCTGGCAGCGCTCGGGAAGATCACCGTGAATTCATCACCGCCGAGCCGCGCGGCGAACCCGAACGGGCCGGAGGCGTCGGCCAGGCGCTGCGAGATCGACATCAGCACCGCATCGCCGAACGCGTGTCCGAGACTGTCGTTGATGTTCTTGAAGTTGTCGATGTCCAGGAAGAACACACCGACGTAGCGCTGCGTCTGCCGTGCCTGCGCGATGGCGGTGTCCAGCAGCGCAAACAGCTGACGGCGGTTGGGCAGCCGCGTCAGCGGATCGTGCGCCGCCAGCTCCTGCAGCTGGCGGGTGCGCTCCTCGACCTTGGCCTCGAGCTGCTGCTGATAGGAGAGCGCCAGCTGCTGTGCGCTCGCGAGCTGCTCGGCCATCCGATTGAATGCCACGCCGAGGGTGTCGAGCTCCCTGATGCCGCCGCGAGGCACGCGCGTGCTCACGTCTCCGGCCGCGAGGCGCGCGGTCGCCGCCAGCATGCGGCGGATGGGCAGCACGATGCTGCGCACCGTCAACGCGCAGATCAGCGTCAGCAGGCCCAGCGCCAGCGCACTGATCCAGGCCAGCAGGATGCGCGGCCGCGCGGTGCGAGCCGCCGCATCGGAGCCGTGCACGCTCGCGAGCGGCTGCGGCTGCGTCTGTGGCTGCGGCTGCGTCTGTGGCTGCGCCTGCGTCTGCGCCCGCGATGGCGACGGCGTCGGGATCGGATGCGGATTCGCGCTCGGATTGGACGCCGGCGTCGGCGGCGGCGGCTGGGTGGCCGCGGTCACCGGCGCGCCCGCCCTCACCGAGACCCCCGCGGGCACCGCGGCGGGCACCACCGCGGGTACCGCCGCGGTCACGAGCACGTCGGGCACGGGTGCGAGCTTGTGGGCCACGATCTCATCGAGCAGCTGTGCGCGCTGCACGGCAAACTCATTCGCCTGGGGGCCACGCCGCTCCTCCAGCTGTCCCAGCCCCCGGCGCGCCGCGATCATGGCCGCCAGATCCGCCCGCGTCTGCGACTCCCAGGAGTCGCCCTGCGAGCGCTTGAGGCTCGCGGCGTAGCGATCCAGCGTGTCGCCGAATCCCTCCTCCCCATCCGCCAGCTCGGTCAGGCTCCGGGCATCGGCCACATCCGCGGTCGCGATGCTCGAGAACTGCTGGCGCACGACGTCCAGCGAGGCGCGCAGCTGCATCAGCGAGCGGCGGGCGATGACGTGCCCGAACAGGTTCCAGGCGCCGTCCAGGGAGGCTTTGAGCCGCTGAGCAATCGCGTCCACGTGCACGCCGTAGGCGGCGAGATCGCTGCGCCGCGCATCGGACAGCTGCACCAGCTGCTCACTCAGCCGCCGATAGGCCCGCATCCGACGTACCAGACGCTCGGCGCTGGCGCTCTGATGCAGGACCAGTGCGGCCGCCAGGTAGCTGGACGCGGCGCGTTGCAGCGTCGCGCCCGCGTGCTGCCAGTCGTCATCGCTTTGCGCATCGTCGCTCGAGACGCGCGCCTGTGTCGCACGCGCGAAATCATCGAGCGCCTCCAGCAGCGCATCGGAGCTGAGCCGCTGCTGCGCCACCGCCTCCGGGCTCGGTCCGCCGCGCCGCACGCGCGCGCGCGCCGCCGCCGGGGCAGCGGCGGGGCCGCGAATGGGGCCGCGGATGCTGGCGGGCATCGCGGCCGGATCGACCCCTCCCGCTACGGGCGGCCTCGGGGACCCCGCCGCCGGCATGCTGCGCCCGAGCAGCACGTTCGCGGCGATCGCCAGGCTCAGCGCGGCCGCCAGCGCGATGGCCAGACGGCTGACGATGCTCAGCCGCAGCTGCGGCAGCATCGCATCGAGCGCTCGAATCCAGGTCAGATACTCGCGAGCCCTCGTCGCCGAATCGCGAAGTCTCATGCAGGCGCTTGCCAGGGGCGGGGACACGCATTGTGACGGGCCGCCAGGCAGCGCTGGGCGCCAGGGCTGCAAACTGTGCGCGCCCCACGTGCATGGTTCACACTTGCCGGCGGCACCGGCCCACGCGCTGCGTGCGCTCGGCCGCAATCGCGCGACGGCGGCAGGTTTCGTCAAATCAGGCCGGCTGCACCCGGGGCGGCGGGTTGACCGTGGCGGGCAGGGGCACGGCGAGCGCCACGCACAGTCCGCCGCCCTCGCGGTTGGCCAGGCGGATGCGTCCACCGTGCGCCTCGACGATCTCGCGCGCCAACGCCAGCCCGAGGCCGGTTCCCTGGCGCTTGGTGGAGTAGAACGGCAGCAGCGCCTGCGCGAGCACGCTCTCGCTCATGCCCGGGCCGCGGTCGCGTACCTCGATGTGCTGCTCACCGGAGAGCTGGCGCACGCACAGCTCCACCTCTGCGCTCGGGCCGCCGGCTTCGTGTGCGTTCTTGAGCAGATTGATCAGGGCCTGCTCGAGCTGCGCGCGATCGAACCATCCGGGCGCCTCGGGCAATGGCCCGCCGATGCGGCAGGGTTGCTGGCGGCCGAGCTCATCGATCAGCTCGGACCATGCGACCCACTGCGGGCGCGGCGCGGGCAGCTTGGCGAATGCGGCATAGCCGGAGATGAAATGATGCAGGTGCCCGGCGCGCTCGCCGATGGCCGCGAACACGCTGTCGAGACTCGCGGTCTGGCCGGTCCTGTCACCACGCTGCAGCTCGGAGCGCTGCAGCTCGGTGCGCTGCCGCCCCTCGCGGCGCAGCAGCTCTCCGCCCGACTGTGCCAGCGAGGCGATCGGCGCGAGCGAATTGTTCAGCTCGTGGCTGAGCACGCGAATCAGCTTCTTCCAGGTTGCGACCTCCTGGCGTGACAGCTCGCGTGTCAGGCGCTTGAGCAGGTAGAGCCGGTGCGGCACCCCGCGCAGCAGAAAGCCGCGCTGGGACAGATGAAAGGTCTCCTCCTCACCCTCCAGCTCCACGGAGAAGAGTGCGTCGTCTCCGGCCGCCGCCGCGGCGCCGAGCGCCGCGGGAGCCTGCGCCAGCAGTGCATCGAAGTCCTGACCGGTGAGACTGCGTCCGAGCCCCAGCAGCTGACGCGCCGCGAGGTTCGCGTACACGACACGGCGGTGCGCGTCCACGAGCACGAGGGCGACCGGCGAGTTCTGCGTGACCGTGTCGAGCAGCAGCTCCCGCTGCAGCAGCTGCGCGCGCTGCTCGCGCAATGCGCGGCCGAGCTCGTTGTGCGCAGCCTGCAGCTCGCCGAGCTCATCGTCGCGGTCGATGCGCAGCGAGCAGCTGAAGTCCCCGTCGCGATAGCTCGCCACCGCCCCGGTGAGCGCGCGCAACAGGCCGCGCACCGGCCGAAACGCGCGGTGGGCAGCCCATGCCGCCAGCGCCAGCGCCGCGGCACCCAGCGCCGCGTAGTCCCATGGGGTGAGCGCGCCCGGGGCACGCGCCGCCAGGCGCGCGAGCAGCGCCGCGGCCGCTCCCGCCGCCAGCATCAGCGCCAGCATCAGCGCGGCGAGCCGGGCTTCCAGAGTCAGTCGCAGCCGCATCCGGGTCTCATACCTGGGCAGACGGCCTAGTCTAGACCGTGCGCGTGCGCGTGGCTGGCGCCGGTGCCGGGCCCGCGACCAGGCGCTCAGAGCCGCAAGCCGAAACGCTCGAGGCGCCGATACAGCGCCTGCCGCGACAATCCCAGTCGCTGAGCGGCGCGGCTGACGTTACCACCGGCGTCGCGCAGCGCGGCCTCCAGCGCCTCGCGGCTCACGGCATCGCCTTCGCGGGGCTCCGGGGCGAGCGCTGCGCTGCCGCTCGGGCGATCCGGGCCGGCCGCGCCCTCCGCGCCGCGCGGCGGCGGCAATCCCAGGTCCCCCGCGCCGATCAGGCCCTCGCGCGCCAGCAGCTTGGCGCGCTCGATGCAGTTTCGCAGTTCGCGCACGTTGCCCAGCCAGGCGTGACCGAGCAGCGCCTCGCGCGCCTCCTCCGAAAGGCGCGCAGTCTCGGCGGTCGGCTCCCCTGCCGCGCCCATCGCCAGAAAGTGCTCGGCCAGCGGCACGATGTCCTCGGGGCGCTCGGCGAGCCCGGGCACCGCGATCTCGATGAGATTCAGCCGATAGTACAGATCCTCGCGGAAGCGGCCCTCGCGAATCATCGCGGGCAGATCCGCATTGGTCGCGCTGACGATGCGCACGTGCGCGGTGCGCGTGCGACTCGAGCCGAGCGGCTCATACTGGCCGCTCTCCAGCACGCGCAGCAGCTTCACCTGACCGGACAGCGGCAGGTTGCCAATCTCGTCCAGAAACAGCGTACCGCCCTCGGCCGCCGCGAAGCGGCCGATGCGCGCTCGCTGCGCGCCGGTGAAGGCACCCGCCTCCGCTCCGAACAGCTCCGCCTCGATCAGATCGGCGGGTAATGCCCCGCAGTTGATCACCACGAACGGTCCCCCGGGGGCCGGTGAGTTGGCGTGCAGAATCGCGGCGATGCGCTCCTTGCCTGCCCCATTCGGCCCGGTAATCAGCACCGGTACCGGAGCGCGGGCCACACGGCAGGCCAGCTCCACGGCCGCCTCCATGGCCTCGGACTCGAACACCACGGCGCCCAGCTCGAACCGCCGCGCGAGCCGCTCGCGGCGCTGCCGTCGCGCGCTCTGCAGCCGTGCGCGCTCGCGGTTGCTGTCCGCGAGCTCGAGCAGATTCTCCACGGTCGCCAGCAGCTTTTCGTTATCCCAGGGCTTGGCGATGTAATCGGCCGCCCCGGCCTTGATGAGCTGCACGGCAGCCGGCAGGTGCGTCCAGCCGGTCAGCAGGATCACCGGCAGATCCGCGTGGGCTGCGCGGATGGCGCGAAACAGCTCCACGCCCTCCTCGCCCGAGGTGGTATCGGCACTGAAGTTCATGTCCGCGATGACCAGATCGACCGTCTCACGCGCCAGCAGAGCCAGTCCCTCCGCGGGCGCGACGGCCGCGAGCGTGCGGATCTCGTGCAGCCCGAACAGCAGCTCGAGTGCGGTCTTGACCGCGGGGTTATCGTCGATGACCAGGACGGTGCGCATGCCTCAGAGCGTACGCGTCGCCACCACCGGCGGCACGGAGGCCGCCCGCAGCGCCGGCCACAGCACCGCGAGCTGGCCGAGCGCGAGCATGGCGGCGATGCCTATGAGGAAGTAGTCGAGCGGCAGGCGATGCATGGCGAAGCGGTCCACCATCCAGATATTGCCGGCCACCGTCAGGCCCACTCCCAGCACGATGCCGCCGCTGCTGATCATGAGGTTCTCGGCCTGAAAATATCCGACGATCGCCAGCCGCGTCGCCCCGAGCGCCCGGCGGATGCCGATCTGCCGCCGCCGCTGCGACACCCAGTAGCTGGTCAGCCCGACGATGCCGAAGGCCGTCACTGCGATCAGGATCGCGCACACGATCAGCAGCATGCTGACGATGGTGCGGTCGGCGCGATAGATCTCGCGGCGCGCCTGCGTGAGCGAGCGTACCTGCCGCACCACGCGCTCGCGGCTGACGGCTGCGAGCGCGCCGGGGGCGGCGCGCATGGCGCTGGCGAGCGCGCCGGGCTTGACGCGCACGATGTAGAAGGCGCTTGGATTCAGCACGCGGTACGGCAGCACCATCGAGTTCTCGATGAAGCTGCCGAGCTGATTGTCGGGGGCGTTCACGAACGGCGCCTGCAACCGGTCGATGATGCCGATGATGGGGGCCTGCAGCGAGAACGGAAAGATGGATGCGACGCGGCCCAGCACCTTACCGCCGGGTGCGAGCTTGTCCGCCAGCGCGCGCGTGACCAGTATCCCGTCGATCGGCGGGGTGCTCAGGACGTCGAAGCTGAAGTCGCGTACGTCGCTCGAGGTGAAGTCGCGTCCGGCCACCAGCCTGGCGCCGAGCGTGCGCAGCGTATTCTGATCACCCAGATAGGTGGCCGCAATCAGCAAGCTCTTCATGTTGTCCGGATGCAGCGTGATACCGAGGACCATGGACGAATCATTCAGCGGCACGGCATTGCTCTCGAAGACATCGGTCACCCCGGGGATCGCGCGCAGCGCGGCCAGGTCCGCCTGCAGCAGCCCGCGCTGCTGCGCCGGCTGGCCGAGCCATTGATTCTCCAGGGTGAAGACATCCGCCTCATCGACACCGCTCGGCCGCGCGATCAGCGCGAGGCGCTGCTGCACGATATACAGCGCATTGCAGAGTATGGCCAGCGTCACCGCCATCTGCAGGGCGATCAGCAGGGCGCCGACCTTGTTTCGACCGAGCGCGGAGACGACCGGATGCAATTCCACGGCGCCTCCCCTCATTGCACCTTGAGCTGCCAGGCGGGCTGGATACGTGCGGCGCGCCAGGTCGGATAGACACCGGCAATGAGCGCCGTCGAGACGCTCAGCGCGATCGCGATCAGTACGTCCGCGCCGCTCAGATGCGTGAGGACGGCGGCGCCGTCACCGAACAGCCCGGACGCCACCCCCAGTCCGAGCACCGTCAGGGCGAGGCCCACGGCTCCCCCCGCCAGCCCGATCGTGCCGGCTTCCACCAGGCACTGCGCAAAAATGGCGCGTGCATCCGCCCCGAGTGCGCGGCGCACGCTCACCTGCGTGGTGCGCGCCATGAACTTTGCCAGCATCAGCCCGACCGCATTGAGCAGACACACGGCGAGGAACGCGAACGACACCAGCACCAGCATACTGACGTCACCGGACACGACGCGGTTGTACGACAGCCACTGGCGTACGTTGCGCAGTGCCACGCGCGCCGGCCAGTTGAAGCGACCGCTGTCACGCTGCGAGGCGGCGTATCCGCTCAGGAAAGCGCGGTAGGCACGCACCGCAGAGGGCGTCGGCAACCACGCCCAGAACTCGGTCCACACGCACTCCGAGTGCAGGATGGCGTCTTTGCCACTGCCCGGAGGCTTCAGACAGGACATGTTGTTGCTTCCCAGCCGGCGAGCGACCGCGACGCTGAACGGCAGGTACACCTGCTCGGCGTCCGCGAAGCCGACTGCTCCGCCTCCCAGGTCGAAGAACCGCGGCGCCGGCTTCCAGTCGTCGATCACACCGGCCACGCGGTACTCATCGGTGCCGATGCGTACCGTGCGCCCGACGCTGTCGGCGCCGCCAAAAAGTTGCTCATTGAGCTTGCGCGCGATCACGACGACCGGTGCCTGCGCCTGGTCATCCGCGGCGCTCCACGGCGCGCCGAATTCGAACGGCACCTCGAACATCGAGAAGAAGTCCGCGTAAGTGGCGCGCGCGGGCACCTGGAAGGGCAGCTTCCCGGGGTCAGACGGCGTCACCGCCACCGTGGTGCCGAACATGGCGGCCTGCCGAGGCGCGGCATGCGCACGCATCAGCGCCACGGCGTCCATGTAGGTCAGATTGGTCGGTAGACTGTCGCTGGTGAGGAAGGCCTTGATCGAGCCCAGGGTAATCGGTCCGTAATTGTCGATCTGCACGGCGAACAGCTGCCGCGAGCGATCCGGGATCGGATCGCCCGACATCGTGCGAAAGATCGTCAGCGTCGTCATCGAGGCACCGATGCCCACGCCGATGGCGAGAATCATCAGTGAGGTCAGCACGATGTTACGGCGCAGGCTGCGCACGGCGAGACCGAAGTAGTAGGCGAACATGGGGCTCCCCCGCGGTGCGCTACGCCGGCGCTATGCCAGCGCGACGCAGCGGCCGGTGCGCAGCGTCTTCTCCGCGAGCGGTGCCAGCTCGAGCAGCTGCCCGTCCATGATGTGCACCCGGCGCTGCGCGCGCGCCGCGAGTGTCGGGTCGTGCGTCACCATCACGATGGTCGCCCCGCCGCCATGCAGCTCCTCGATCAGCTGCATGACCCCACCGGCCATATGCGTGTCCAGGTTGCCGGTCGGCTCATCGGCCAGCAGTAGCCGCGGCCGACCGGCCAGAGCCCGCGCAATCGCCACGCGCTGCTGCTGGCCACCGGACAGCTGTGAGGGGTAGTGGCGGGCTCGCGCGCCGAGCCCCACGCGCTCGAGTGCCTCGCCGATCAGCCGCCGGCGCTCGCAGCCGCCCAGGCCGCGATAGCGCAGCGGCACATCGACGTTGTCGAACACATTCAGGTCCGGAATGAGATTGAAGGACTGGAATATGAAGCCGATCTTTTCGTTGCGCAGTCTGGAGCGCTGCCGATCGTTCAGTCCGCGCGTATCCACCCCATCCAGGCAGTACTGTCCGTCGCTGAACTCCTCGAGGAGCCCCGCGATGGTCAGGAAGGTCGTCTTCCCCGAGCCCGAGGGACCGGTCACGGCCACGAACTCGCCCGGATGCACCTCGAGATTGAAGTCGCGCAGCGCATAGGTTTCCACCACCTCGGTGCGGTAGATCTTCGACAGACCCGACATCCTCAGCATCTGAGCTCCCCTCCAGGCCTGCCCCGGCCGGCGACCAGCCGGCATGGGAATCAATCGAGTGACCCACCCGCGTTGGACTGCCCTGGCGGACGTTCGGTTTAACCTCGACCTGCATAGAACACAGCGGGCCTGCAGAAAGTTGCACCGCGCCGCAAGCCCGGCGGCATTCGCCCGGCTGCGCCGATCTCCATGGTCCCTCACACCGACCGCGTCGCCTCCGCCGGCGGCACCGACGCCGCGCGCAGCGCGGGCCAGAGCACCGCGGCCTGGCTCAGGGCCAGCACGATCAGCGCCGCGCCGCCCAGGAACGCACCACTCATGCGGGCGACCGGCGCCATGGCTGCAATCGCCAGATTCAGCGCGACCCCGAGCGCGATGCCGAGCCCGGCGCCACCGCTCGCGATCAGCAGGTTTTCGAGGTGAAAGTATCCCAGGATGTCACCGCGCCGCGCTCCCAGTGCGCGCCGGATACCGATCTGGCGCCGCCGCTGCGCGACCCAGTAGGCGGTCGTGCCCACGACCCCGCAGGCGGTCACCGCCAGCAGCAGCACGGACACCGCTGCCAGCGTCACGGAGAGCGCGCGGTCCGAGCGGTACATCAGTGCCCGCGTCGTCCGGAAGGTATAGGCCTCGTCGATGATGCGATTGGGGTCGGCGGCGAACAGGGCCTGCTCCGCCGCCCGCATGACCGCATCGCGCCGCCCGGGTCGCGTGCGCACCACGTAGGCAAGCGTCGGGGCGACATACTGGTACGGCCAGAACATCGAACTGCGGTCCGGCAGGCTGGTGCCGTCGACCGCCGCCCAGGGTGTCTGCGCCTGCTGCACGATGCCGATGACGCGCGTGGGCGCCTGCGCGGCCACGTCCGTACTCGCATTCGCGTTCAGGTACACGACCCGGCCGACCGCGGCCGCATCCGTGCCGACATCCGGGAAGAGCGCTCGCGCGAGGCTCGCGGTGATGACCACCTCCGCGGGCGATACGCCGCCGATATCGCTCACGCTGAACGGCGCGATCTCATCGGGCCGGAACCAGCGGCCCGCGACCAGCCGCACGCCCAGGGCATTCAGGGCCTGCTCGCCCCCGGCGTACACCGCCACGGAGCTTGCGCTGGGCAGCCGCTGGCGCGGCCTCAACCTGACGTTCCAGGTGAGGCCGTAACCCCGCAGCGGGAAGCTGTTCATGGCGGCGGCGTCGATCACGCCCGCCAGCCCGCGCAGCACCAGCAGATCCGCCCGGGTCAACGACTCGAAGTCGCCGTCGGTGCCGGACGTGGCCCAGCGGTTGCGCAGCGTGAAGATGTCGGCCTCGTCGACGCCGCTCGGACGCGCCATGCGCAGCCGCTGCTGCTGGATGATCGACAGCGCATTGCAGAGGATCGCCACCGTCAGCGCAATCTGCAGCACGATGATCACAACGCCGGTGGCGTTGTAGCGCAGGGTGGAGGCGATGGGCCGCAGCTGCACGATCGACCTCCTGCGCCGCTCCCATCCGACCTATGTGGCCGATCCGAGGCGCCAGGCCGACCGCGGGCGGCTGGCTCGCCACGCCGGATAGACGCCCGCGCACAGCGCGGCCAGTACCGCGAGCGCCACCGTGAGCAGCGCCGCGGCGGCGTCGAAATGCGTGAAGACCGCATAGTCCTCGCGCACCAGCGCACGCTCGACCGTCAATCCAAGTGCCGCCAGCAACAGCCCCGGGATTGCGCCCGCCATGCCCACCAGCGCCGCCTCCATCAGACATTGGCAAAACACCTGACGCCGCGAGGCTCCCACTGCGCGCCGGATATCGAGCTCACGGCCGCGGCTGCGAAACTTCGCGAGCAACAGGCCGACGGCATTGACGAGGCACACGGCGAGGAAGCCGAACGCGAGCAGCGAGCTGATCCGCAGACTCTCGGGCACCATGTTCTCCCGCGCCAACCAGGCGCGTTGATCGTACAGGCCGAAGCTCGGTGGCCAGTCGAACCGCCCGTCGCGGCGCTGCTCGAGCGCGTAGTTGCGCAGGAAGTCGCGATAGCCGCGCACCGCCGCGGCGTCGGGCAGCTCGACCCAGAACTGCAGCCAGCGGCATTCGGAGTGCAGCCAGGCATTCCAGCCCGGTGCGGGCGGCCGCTGACAGTAGATCGAGCCGTAGCTCATCATCTGCCGGTCGATCGCGGTCGCCAGCGGCAGGAATACATCCTCCGTGGGCTGATAGAGCCGCGAGGTAAGATCGTAGACGCGCGGCTGCAGGTGCCAGGGCGCGAGCACTCCGACCACGCGATAGTCGCGCCGATCGAGCTCGACCGTGCGGCCGAGCGCATCGCCGGCGGGAAACAGCCGCTGGGCCAGCTGCGCACCCAGCACGACGACGGCGCCGGCGTCATCGGCGGCGCTCCACGGTGCGCCGGCTCGAAACGGCGCCTGGAACATCGCGAAGAAATCGGCACCGACCGCGCGGGCGGTCGCCAGCACCGGTCTCACCTCCGTACCCTGCCGGGACGCGACGAAGCTCAGCGCATACATCGCCGTCTGGCGCTGGGCGCGCCGCGCGTCCAGCAGCGCCGCGGCATCCGCGTAACTCAACTGGTCCCGGTTGAGCGCATTCTGGCTGGCGGCGGGGCCCCAGTTGTCGAGCTCCACGGCAAACAACCGCGAGGCCTTCTGGGGGATGGGTTGCGCCGACATCGCTCGCAGTATGGTCAGTGTCGTCGCCGCCATGCCGATGCCGATCCCGGTTGCGATGATCACGAGCGTGGTCAGCACGGCATCGCGTCCGAACCCGCGCAGCGCCAGTTTGACGTAGTAGCCGAGCATGTCCCGCCCACTCATTCCGTCCGCGTGGCTTCGGCCGGCGGCACCGACGCGGCGCGCAACGCCGGGCGCAGTGCGGCGAGCTGTCCGAGCCCGAGCACCACGGCCACGCCGGCCAGCAGGTAGATCAGCGGCAGGCGCGCCGTCGCGAAGCTCGACACCATCCACAGGTTGGCGCCGATGCCGAGCGCGATGCCGGCGATACCACCGGCGGCGGCAATGATGAGGTTCTCGGTCTGAAAGTGACGCACGATCGCCGCGCGCGTGGCGCCGAGCGCGCGGCGAATGCCGATCTGCTGCCGGCGCTGCGCGACCCAGTAGCTGGTCAGCCCGACGATGCCGAAAGCGGTCACGGCCAGCAGCACCGCGCACACCACCGCGAGGATCACCGCGAGCCCGCGGTCGTCGCGGTAGACTGCGGTGCGCGCCTGCTGGAACGACTGCACCCCGTCGATGACGCGGTCGTGGTTGAGCGCGACCAGCCGCCGCGGCGCGGATTTCATCAGCGCCGACAGTCGGCCCGGCTGCGCCCGCACGATGTAGTAGGCGCTCGGGGTCACGACCCGGAACGGCACCACCATCGAGCTGCCGCTCCAGGCGCTGCCCCAGCCGCCGATCGAGGTCCACGGCACCTGCAACTCGGCAATGATGCCGATGATCGGTGTCGTGCTGCGCTGACCTGCATAATAGACCCCGCGCCCGAGTGCATCGCCGTCGGGAAACAGCTTGCGCGCCAGTGCCTGCGTGACGATCAACCCCGCAGGATGCGGATTATCGAACGATCCGAGATCGGCGACCTCCTCGGCGCGGAAATTACGGCCGGCGATGAGCCTCAGCCCGAGCGTACGCAGGGTCTGCTCGTCACCGAAATACTGCGCCGCCGGCGCGGCCCGCAGCTTCTCCGGATCGAGACCGAGCAGCTCGGTACTGCCGCTGCCCGTCAGCGGGTAGGCATTGGTGACGTACGCACCGGCGACCCCCGGAAGCGATCGCAGCAGTGCCAGGTCCGCCTGTACGCGCGCGACCGGATCTCCGGCGGCCCCGACCCATTCATTGGCGATGGCGAACAGGTCCGGCTCGTCGGTTCCGCTGGGCCGCGCACTGAGCGCGAGCCGCTGCTGGATGATGAACAGCGCGTTGCACAGAATTGCCAGCGTGAGCGCGATCTGCACCGCGATCACTGCCGCGCCCACCCGATTGCGGCGCATCGCCGCGAAGATCGGCTGCAGGTGCATGGAGCCGCTCACCGGGCCCGCAGCTGCCAGGCCGGCTGCACCCGGGTCGCGCGCCAGGTCGGATAGAGCCCCGCCGCGATCGCCGCCGCGATCGCCAGTAGCACGGCCATCCCGACCTCGGGCAGATCCATGTGCGCCAGCACCAGTGCCTCCCTGGACAGCAGCGCGCGCAGGCCCGCCAGTCCCAGCGCAGTCAGCGATACTCCCAGAAGCGCCCCGGCCGCACCGATCACGGCTGCCTCGATCAGCCCCTGCGCAAACACCGCCCCGCGGTCGGCGCCGAGGGCGCGGCGCACGCCGGTATCGGCCGAGCGGAACAGCACCCGGGCAAGCATCAGCCCCATCGCGTTGACCAGGCACACCACCAGAAAGCCGAACCCCACGACCACCAACATGCGCACCTCGTTCGACACCACGTGCTCGTAGGACAGCCACTGGCGCAGATCACGCAGGCGCGTGCGCGCCGCCCAGTGGAAGCGGCCTGAGTGCTGCTGGTCCGCGGCGTAATGACGCAAGAACGCACGGTAACGGGCAGCGTCCGCGGCGCTCGGCAACTGCACCCAGAATTGCAGCCAGACGCATTCGGATTGCAGCAGCCCGCTCCAGCCGGGAGCGCGCTGCGGACCGCTGCAATTGCTGCTTTCGCCGGTGAATTTGTGCTGCTCGATCGCGCGTGTGAACGGCACGAACACGTCGTCGGGTTCCAGGCCGAAGGCGTCCTGCAGGTCGTAGTAGCGTGGCACCGGGTTCCAGTCGCGCAGCACGCCGACGACCCGGTAGTCCTGGCCGTCGAGCCGCAGCACCTTGCCGACACTGTCGCTCCCGCCGAATACCTTGTCGTTCAGCGCACGGCTGATCACCGCGACCGGCGCATGCGCCTGGTCGTCCGCCGCGCTCCACGGCCCGCCGTAGGCGAATGGAACGTCGAACATCGCAAACAGATCGGCATAGCCGGCCCGCGCGCCCACCTGGAACGGCAACAGCTGCGGATCGGAGGGCGTCACCGCGAACCGGGTCTCATATAGCGCGGTCTGACGCGGGGCCGCATGCGCGCGCATCAGCGCGAGCGCGTCGATATAGCTGAGCGCGTCGCTCAACCCGTCCGCATGCACCGAGCTGTTCGGGGTGTGAACATCGGGATCCAGGTTCTGAATCTGTGGCACGTACAGCTCTGCGGCCTTGTAGGCGATGGGGTCGCCGTCCATCGCACGAAACACCGCGAAGGTCGTCATCGATGCGCCGATCCCGACGCCGATCGACGCCACCATCAGCAGCGTCAG
>DATJSD010000030.1:0-35725 GCA_035504335.1 Steroidobacteraceae bacterium
GCCCGTTTCCAACACGCCGATACCCAGCCCGGCCGCCTACTGACCCAGCAGCGGCACCGTCCCAGGACAGCACCACAGCACGCAGCGAGGCCGAGACTCCCATGTTGCGCACCACCCCGCTCCGCCTGCGACGCGCGCCCGCGCCCGCCCGCCCGGCCGCGCGGCGGGTTCGGCTGGCCGCGGCGCCCCTAGGCCTGTTCGCCGCAGCCACCCTGCTCGCCGCAGCCGCCCTGCTCGCCGCGGCCGCCCCGCCTGCCCGTGCTGCGCTGCCTGCCGCGGGCGAGCCGCCGTCCAATCAGGGACAGCTGCTCGATCGCATCGTCGCAGTGGTCAACGACGGCGTGGTCCTGCAGAGCGATCTGGACCAGACGGTGCGACAGATTACCGCGCAGCTGCGCGCCCAGAACGTGGCCCTGCCGCCCGAGAAGGTGTTGCGCTCCCAGGTGCTCGAGCAGCTGGTGACCGAGGAGATCCAGTCGCAGCGCGCCGACCGCGCCGGCATCAAGGTCTCGGACGAGCAGGTCAATGATGCACTGGAGACTATCGCGAAGCAGCAGAACGTCAGCTTCGAGGACCTGCCCGCGCGCATGGCGCAGGACGGTGTCGACTATGCCTACTTCCGCGAGCAGCTGCGGCGCGAGATCGCCCGCGAGATCCTGCGCTCCCAGGATGTCCTGCAGAAGATCGTCATCACACCGCGCGAGCTCGACCAGTACATCGCCAGCCAGCAGGACACGGTCTCCGCGCTGTACGAATACGACGCCTCCAATATCCTGATCCCCATCACCCAGGATGCGCCCCCGGAACAAGTCGCGCGTGCCAGCAAGCTCGCTCACGACATCGACGCGCGCGCCAAGAGCGGCGAGGACTTCGCCAAGCTCGCCGTGACCTACTCGCAGGCCGAGAACGCGCTGCAGGGCGGCGAGCTCGGCTGGCGCCAGGGTAGCGAGCTGCCCACATTCCTCGCCGGCGCGATCGCGCGGCTCAGGCCGGGGGAGGTCAGCGACGTCATCCAGAGCTCCACGGGCTTTCACATCGTGCGTCTGAACGCACGGCGCGCCGCCGGTGCCGCGCAGATCGTGCAGCAGGTGCATCTGCGCCACATCCTGCTGAAGCCCACGGAGCTGGAGGACGATGCGACCGTCCGCCAGCAGCTCGAGCGCATGCGCACGCAGATCCTCTCCGGCAAGGAGGACTTCGGGGTGCTGGCCAGAACCAATTCGCAGGATCCCGGCTCGGCGGTCAACGGCGGGGATCTGGGCTGGAACGTGCTGTCCGCATACGATCCGACCTTCGCGGCGGTCGCCGAGCAGCTGAAGGTCGGGCAGATCAGCCAGCCGTTTCACACGCAGTTCGGCTGGCACATCGTGCAATTGCTCGGCCGCCGCAACTTCGACAACAGCAAGGATGCCGCGCGTGAGCGCGCCTTCGAGGCGCTGCGCGATGCGCGCGCCGACGAGGCGACCGAGCAATGGCTGCAAGAGCTGCGGGACGCCGCGTACGTCAAGCTGCAGCCCTGAGGCGGCGCGCGGCGGGCAAGCGCCGGCCCGCGGCCGCGCGGCGGCATCGGCCGGCGCCGGAGCCTGCGAACCCCATCGCGCTGACCGCGGGGGAGCCGGCCGGCATCGGTCCGGACCTGTGTGTGGCGGTGGCGCAGCGCGCGCGCGACTTTCCGCTGGTCTGCCTGGCCGATCGCGAGCTGCTGGCGCAGCGCGCGCGCCTGCTCGCCCTGCCGCTGCGTCTGGCCGATTATCGGCCCGGGCTGGCCCCGGAGCGCGGCCCGCGGCGTCTGACGGTGCTGCACGAGCCGCTCGCGGTCCCCTGCCGGCCCGGGCAGCTCGAGCCGCGTAACGCCGCGCAGGTGCTGCGCCTCATCGATCGCGCCGTCGACGGCTGCCTCGCCGGTGAGTTCGCGGCGATGGTCACCGCGCCGGTGCACAAGCATCTGCTCAACGCGGCCGGCACGCCCTTCGTCGGACACACCGAGTACCTCGCGGCGCGCACCGCGGCGGCGCGGCCGGTGATGCTGCTCAGCGCCGGGGCGCTGCGCGTGGCGCTCGCGACCACGCACCTGCCGCTGCGGGCCGTCAGCGCCGCGCTGAGTGTCGCCGGCCTGCTGCAGACGCTGCAGGTGCTCGCCGAGGGACTGCGCCGCGGGTTCGGCCTGCCGGCCGCGCGCATCGGCGTCTGCGGCCTCAATCCGCACGCCGGGGAGAGCGGGGATATCGGCGAGGAGGAGATCACCACCATCGCTCCGGCGATCGCGCAGGCACGCGCGGCGGGGCTCGCGGTGGAGGGACCGCTGCCGGCCGACACGCTGTTCGTGCCGCGCCAGCTGGCGCTCTACGATGCCGTGCTCGCGATGTACCACGATCAGGGCCTGCCGGTGCTCAAGCACGTGGGTTTCGGCCACGCCGTCAACGTGACGCTGGGACTGCCGATCGTGCGCACCTCGGTGGATCACGGCACTGCCCTGACGCTCGCGGGCCGCGGCACGGCCGACAGCGGCAGCCTGTTCGCGGCGCTGGCGCTCGCCGCGCAGATGGTCGCGCGCGGCCAGGCTGCGGACCGGTGATCCGCGCCCGCAAGCGCTTCGCTCAGCACTTCCTGCACGATCCGGCGGTGATCGCGCGCATCGTCGCTGCGGTGAATCTCGCTCCCGGGGATGCCGCCGTGGAGATCGGCCCGGGCCGCGGGGCATTGACCGCCGGACTGTTGCGGGCGGCCGGCCGTCTGGACGCGGTCGAGATCGACCGCGACCTTGCCGCGCTGCTGCGCGCGCGCTTCGCGGCCGAGCCCGGCTTCGTGCTGCACGAGATCGATGCGCTGACGATGGACTGGCGTGCGCTCGCGAGCGCGCGTGGGGCGAGGCTGCGCCTGATCGGCAACCTGCCGTACAACATCTCCACGCCGCTGCTGTTCCGGCTGCTCGAGTGCGCCGAGGCGATCAGCGACATGCACTTCATGCTGCAGAAGGAGCTGGTTGATCGCATCCTCGCCGTCCCGGGCAGCCCCGCCTATGGCCGCCTCACGGTCATGCTGGCGCCACGCGTGCGCGGCGAGCGGGTTCTCGACGTGGGAGCCGGGGCGTTCCAGCCCGCCCCGCAGGTGAGATCGAGCGTCGTGTCCCTGCGGGTCATCGCGCCCCCCTGGCCGATCCCGCCGCGGTTTGCCGAGGTGGTCGCGGCCGCCTTCGGGCAGCGCCGCAAGACGCTGCGCAACGCCCTGCGGCGCCTGCTCACGGCCGGGCAGATCGAGGCGCTCGAGCTGGATCCCGGCGCGCGCGCCGAGCAGCTTGCGCCGCGCGACTTTGCGCGCCTGGCGCAGGCGGCCGCCACGGCGCAGCCGCAGGTGCCGCTGGCGCGGCCACCCGGGGCTGTGCTTCACTAGTGGCTGGGATCGCAGACGCGCCGCCCGCACGCGGCCGCGGGAGACAGGGCAGGTCCGCTCATGGACGCCTACCGACGCATACTGGTGGCCGTCGATCTGACGGAGGATAGCCGCGCCGTCGGCGCGCGCGCCTGCGAGATCGCGCGGCCGAGCGCAGCCACGGTGCAGCTGCTGCATGTGGTGGAGTTCGTGCCGATCGAGCCGATGAGCGACGCGCTGGTGCCGGTGGTGCAGATCGACGAGCAGATGATGCAGCGCGCGCGCGCGCAGATCGAGTCGCTGGCGCGGCAGCTCGGACTGCCCCCGGACGCGCACAGCGTCGAGGCGGGCAATGCCAAGAGCGAGATCCTGCGCTACGCGCGTGAGCAGCGCATCGACCTGATCGTCATCGGTTGCCGCGAGCGTCACGGACTGTCGCTGCTGGTGCATCGTACCGAGGACTCGGTGCTGCACGGCGCCCCGTGCGACGTGCTCGCGGTACGCGTGCGCGAGGCGGCCACCCCGCCGCGCGAGCGCAGGGGCTGACGTGTCCGGCAATCGCTACAACATCCGCATCCAGGTGGAGACCAGCTACCTCGAGCACCAGTCCGAGCCGCGCAAGCACCACTACGTCTTCGCCTACACGATCACGATCCGCAACGAGGGCGAGGTGCCCGCGAAGCTGCTGACGCGTCACTGGGTGATCACCGACGCCAACGGTCAGGTCAAGGAAGTGCGCGGCGACGGGGTCGTCGGGGAGCAGCCGCATCTGCAGCCCGGCCAGGGATTTCGTTATTCGAGCGCCGTACCGCTGGAGACTCCGGTGGGATCCATGCAGGGCAGCTATCGCATGATCGCCGATGACGGCGCCCACTTCGACGCCCCGATCCCGGCGTTCCGGCTGGCCATTCCCGGCATGCTGCACTGAGCAGCTCGCGCCATGGCGCGCTGGGCGATCGGCGACATCCAGGGGTGTGCGCAGGAATTCGAGCAGCTGCTGGCGCTGATCGGCTTCTCGCCGCGGCATGATCGCCTGTGGCTGGTGGGCGATCTGGTCAATCGCGGGCCGCGCTCGCTGCAGGTGCTGCGCCAGGTGCGCGCGCTCGGCGACAGCGCGCTGTGCGTGCTCGGTAATCACGACCTGCATCTGCTCGCGGTGGCGCTGGCGGGCGCCAGGCTGCGCAGGAGCGACACGCTCGCCGAGGTGCTCGCCGCCGACGATCGCGACGCGCTGCTCGACTGGCTGCTGCACCGGCCGCTCGCGTATCACGAGCCCGCCGCCGCCCCGCCGGCAACGGGCGCCGCTCCCGCGCCGGCCGCGGCCCCCGCCGGCGCGCCGCCGGTGCGCGGCGATCTGCTGGTGCATGCCGGAGTCGTGCCGCAATGGGACATCGCCCAGACGCTCGCGCTGGCGGCGGAGGTCGAGCACGCGCTGCGCCGCGAGCCGCGCGCGCTGCTGGCGCAGATGTACGGGGATCGGCCCGATCGCTGGCGGGACTCGCTGCGCGGATTCGAGCGGCTGCGCTTTGCCGTCAACGTGCTCACGCGGCTGCGCTTCTGCACGCGCGACGGACGCATCGACCTGAAGCACAAGGGCCCGCCCGACTCGGCAGGACCGCCGTGGATGCCGTGGTTCAGCACACCCGCGCGCGCCAGCCGCGCGGCGCGCATCGTCTTCGGTCACTGGTCGGCGCTCGGGCTGTATCGCGCTCCGGGACTGCTCGGTCTTGACACCGGGTGCGTGTGGGGCGGCACGCTGACCGCGATCAATCTCGACGAGCCCGCGGCCACGCCCCGCAGCGTCGCTAGCCGGCAGCCGCGCTCCAGCGAAGCATGATGCGCGTGGTATCGGTCACATAGACGCCCGGATCGAGCTCGAGGATCAGCGGTGCGCCATGCGCCGGCACCGAGAACACCACGCGCTGCGCGCCCTGCACTTCCAGGCGCGTCATGGCGCCGGGACGCACGCGAAATTCCAGGCGCATCGGCCAGCCCGCGCCCGGCAGCCGCGTGAGCGTCGCGGCGCCCGCGCCAGCCTGGCGCGTCAGGTCGAGCAGCAGCGTGTTGCGGTCCCAGGCTTGACCGACCGTGGAGGACGTCACGGCGATCGCGTGCACCGTCGGGGGGGTCGCCGCGCCCGCCGCCGGCCCGGCGCCGTGGTGGTGCCAGGGCCAATGCAATGCCCACGCCGGCAGGCACACTCCCAGCGTGGCCAGCAGCGTGAGCGGCGCCGCCAGCGGGGGCACGGTCGGCCGGCGTCGCACCCGCCGGTGCCGCACCTCGCGGCCGCAGCGCGCTGTCGAATCCCTACGCACGATGAGCCTCTCCCGCCAGTCGCCAACCCGTCGGCAATGCGCTTACCATAGCGTATCCGGCTGCCGCCGGGACCGTGGCCCGTCACATTCGCATGTCTGCCCCCAGCGCCCCGAGTGTTCCCAGCGCCCTGAGTGTTCCCAGCGCCCTGAATCTGCGACAGTGGATCGACGCCCACCGCTCGCTGCTGCGCCCGCCGGTGGGCAACAAGCTCATCTTCGGCGAGGGCGAATTCATCGTCATGGCGATCGGCGGCCCCAACTCGCGCAAGGACTTCCATGTCGATCCGGCCGAGGAGCTGTTCTACCAGCTCGAAGGTGACATAACCCTGCGCGTGCGGCAGCGCGTGCAGGAGCACGAGCGCATCGTGGAGCTGCCGATCCGCGCCGGCGAGCTGCTGCTGCTGCCGGCGCGCGTGCCGCACTCGCCGCAGCGGCCCGCGGGCACCGTGGGCATCGTGGTCGAGCGGCGCCGCCGCCCCGAGGAGCTCGACGGCATACAGTGGTACTGCGAGCGCTGCGACCAGCTGCTGTACCAGCAGTTTCTCGCGCTGACCGACATCGAGCGGCAGCTGCCGGCCGTGTTCGCGCACTTCTTCGGCGATCTGGCATTGCGCACCTGTCGCCACTGCCACACCGTGATGCAACCCCCGCCGGCGGCGACGCCGGGCGCCACCCATGGCGCGTCATGAGCGCGCGCAATGGGCGCGGCTGGACATTGACGGGGTAGCCCTGCTCGCCGATCTGGCCGCCGGCGCGAGCCTCGCGCGTGCGGTGCAGTTCGAAGGATCGCAGCTGCGCGCCTTCGGCGCCCCCGCCGCGAGCAGCGTGCCGCTGGTGAGCGGGGCTTTCCGTGGTCGCGTCGCGCAGGGGGCCGGCTGCAACTGCAGCGTCGTCACGCTGACCCCGCATGCCAACGGCACCCATACCGAGTGCGTCGGGCATCTGACCGTCGAGCCGCTGGATGCGTATCGGGTGATTCCGCAGCGGCTGCTGGTGGCGGCCTTGCTCACGCTCACGCCGCAGCCGGCAGCCGACTGCGCCGAGAGCACCGTTCCCGCGGCGCAGCCCGAGGATCGGCTGATCACGCGCGCCGCGCTGGAGCGCGCCTGGCCAGCCGCGCTCGCCGAGCGACTCAACGCGCGCGCCGCGGTGATCCGCACGCTGCCGAACGAGCCGGACAAGTTCGCGGCGGGCGCGGCCGGTACCGCTCCGTTCCTGTCCCTGCCGGCGGCGGGCGAGCTGGTGGCGCGCGGCGTCGCGCATCTGGTGCTCGATGTCCCTTCGGCCGATCGCGGCGAGGACGGCGGCGCCCTCAGCGCGCACCGGATGTTCTTCGGGCTCGCCGCAGGCAGCACACGGCTGGCCGATGCCGCGCGCCCTGACAGTACCCTCACCGAGCTGGCCTACATCGAGGATGCGTTGGCCGACGGCTGGTACCTGCTGTCGTTGCAGTCCGCGGCCATCGCGGGAGACGCCGTGCCCAGCCGCCCGCTGCTCTATCCGCTGCGGCTCGCCTGAGCGCCGCGCGTTCGGGCGACCACTCCGCATGCCAGCGCCGCCACCGGACCTGCAGCCCGCGGCGTTCGAGCGCGAGCTCGAATGGGCGCGCGCGCGGGACGCGGCCGACCCGCTCGCGCCGCTGCGCGGCTGCTTCGCGCTGCCGCAGGCGGCCGACGCGACGCCGCTCGTGTATCTGTGCGGCCATTCCCTCGGGCTCGCCCCGCGTGCCGCGCGTGCGCTGGTGCAGGCCGAGATCGAGGATTGGGAGCGGCTCGGGGTGCTCGGTCACGAGCAGGCGCGCTCGCCGTGGCTCGACTACGCCGAGCCGCTGCGCCCGGCGCTCGCGCAGCTGACCGGAGCGCAGCCGGCGGAGCTCGTGCTGATGAATTCCCTGACCGTCAACCTGCATCTGATGATGGCGAGCTTCTATCGTCCCGGCGCGCAGCGCCGCGCCATCCTCATCGAGGCCGGCGCCTTCTCCTCGGATCGCCACGCGGTGGCCTCGCAGATCGCCTGGCACGGCCTCTCGCCCGCGGAGCAGCTGCTCGAGCTGGCCCCGCGTCCCGGGGAGGCGCTGCTGCGCATCGAGGACGTGGAGGCGGCGATCGCGCGCCATGGCGCGCGGCTCGCGCTGGTGCTCTGGCCCGGCGTGCAGTACCTCACCGGGCAGCGCTTCGACCTGGCACGCATCACGCGCGCCGCGCATGCCGCCGGCTGCCACGCCGGCTTCGACCTGGCGCACGCCATCGGCAACGTGCCGCTGGCGCTGCACGCGGACCAGGTCGACTTTGCCGTGTGGTGCAGCTACAAGTATCTGAACGGCGGACCCGGTGCGATCGGCGGCGCCTTCGTGCACCAGCGCCACTGTGCCGGACAGGCGCATCCCGGGCTGGCCGGTTGGTGGGGCCACGAGCGCGCGACGCGCTTGCGGCTCGGAGCGCAGTTCGAAGCGGCGCAGGGCGCCGCGGCCTACGCGCTCAGCAATCCGCCGATCCTGTCGGCCGCGCCGCTGCGCGCCTCGCTGCCGCTGTTCGCACAGGCCGGACTGCCCGCGCTGCGCGCCAAATCCCTCGCCCTCACCGCCTACCTCGAGAGGCTGCTCGGCGAGCTCGGCGCCGATGCGCTCGAGCAGCTCACCCCCGTGGATCCCGAGCAGCGCGGCTGCCAGCTCTCGGTGCGCGTGCGCGCCGGCGCCGCGGCCGCCGCGCGCCTGTCGCAGGCGCTGACCGCGCGCGCCGTGGTGTGCGACCGGCGTGAACCGGACGTGCTGCGGCTCGCGCCCGTGCCGCTGTACAACCGCTACGAGGATGTGCTGCGCGCGGCCTGGCAGCTCGGTCTGGCGCTGCGCGAGACCGGCGCCGCCGTCGCGTGAGCCCCGGCTTCACGATCGTCGGGGCGGGTCCCGTCGGTACGCTGCTGGCGCTGCTGCTGGCGCGGCGCGGGCGGCGCGTGCGGCTGCTGGAGCGTCGCGCCGACCCGCGCGACACCCCGCCCGAGCGGGGCCGCTCGATCAATCTGGCGCTCGCGGCGCGCGGCATCGCGGCGCTCGAGCAGGCGCAGATCATGCCGCGGCTCGCCCCGCACCTGGTGCCGATGGCCGGGCGCATGCTGCATGACGGCCACGGCGGTCTGACGTTCCTGCGTTATGGGCAGCGGGCCCACGAGGTGATCCATTCCATCAGCCGCGAACGGCTCAACCGCGTGCTGATCCAGGCGGCCGCCGAGCACGCTGCGATCGATCTGCAGTTCTCGCAGCGCTGCCTCGACGTGGACGTGGCCTCCGCGACGCTGCAGCTGCGCGATGAGCGCGACGGCGCGCTGCGCGCCGAGCGCTTCGAGGCGCTGCTGGGCGCGGATGGGGCGGGCTCGCAGGTGCGTGCGGCGCTCGTGCGCCGCGCGCTCAGCCGCGCACACGAGGACGAGCTCGCGCACGATTACAAGGAGCTGGTGATCCCCGCGCGCGCGGCCAGCGTGGGGCAGACAACCACGGCCTATGCGTTCGAGCCGCAGGCGCTGCACATCTGGCCGCAGGGCGATCACATGCTGATCGCCCTGCCGAACACCGACGGCAGCTTCACCGCGACCCTGTTCCTGCCGCGCGACGGCGAGCCGAGCTTCCACAGCCTGCGCGATGCGCACGCGGTGCGTGGCTTCTTCCAGCAGCGCTTCGCGGATGCGGCCGCAGCGATACCCGACCTGGAAGCGCAGTTCGCTCAGCACCCGCAGGGCCGGCTGGGCACGCTGCACTGCGATCGCTGGCAGGTGGACGGACGCGTGATGCTGCTCGGCGATGCCGCGCACGCGATCGTGCCGTTTCACGGCCAGGGGCTCAACTGCGGCTTCGAGGACTGCCTGGTGCTCGACCGGCTGCTGGCACATGAGCAATCGCAGGCGGCCGCGTTCGAGCGGTTCGAGCGGCAGCGACAGCCCGATGCCGCGGCGATCGCGGCGATGGCGCTGGAGAACTACGCGGAGATGCGCGACACGGTGCGCTCGGCGGGCTTCGCGCGCCGCCAGCGGCTCGCCGCCGAGCTCGAGCGGCGCTTCCCGGGGCGGTTCATCCCACGCTACTCGATGGTGATGTTCCACCCGGAGATGACGTATGCGGAAGCGCAGCGGCGCGGCGCGCGGCAGGAGCGCGTGCTGGATGCGCTGGAGGTGCTGCATCAGGGCGCAGGGCCGCTGCCGGACAGCGTCGCCGAGCAGAGCCGTCGGCTGCTCGATGAGCAAGGCCTGTAGCGGGTGCGTAGAATCTTCCGATGCCCCCGCTGCCCTCGATGTCCCCGCCACTCCCGATACCCCGGCCGGCATCGCTCGGCGCAGTGCGCGGCGCTGTGCTGCTGCTCGTCGTGGCAGTGCCGGCACTCGGCGGCGCATCGGTGGCGCACGCCGCGACGACCCCGGTGCCGATCTACGGCTACGACGTGGTGCACGTCTACCCGCACGACACGCATGCCTTCACCGAAGGGCTCTTCTACCTCGACGGCTATCTGTACGAGAGCACCGGACTGGAGGGGCAATCCTCGATCCGCAAGGAAAGCCTCGAGAGCGGCCAGGTGCTGCAACGGCTGGACATTCCGGCGCGCTATTTCGGCGAGGGCATCGTCGCCTGGGGAGACCGACTGATCGAGCTGACCTGGAAGGCGCAGCAGGGCTTCGTCTACGACCTCGCGAGCTTCCGCCGGGAGCGCCAGTTCAGCTATCAGGGCGAGGGGTGGGGACTCACCCACAACGAGCGCTGGCTGATCATGAGTGACGGCACCCCGGAGCTGCGTTATCTGGATCCGCAGACGCTGGCGGTCGCCGGGGAGCTGCTGGTGACCTACGAGGGTCGGCCGCTGCGCAACCTCAATGAGCTCGAGTGGGTCAAGGGCGAGATCTACGCCAACATCTGGGAGACCGACTGGATCGCGCGCATCGACCCGGACAGCGGCGCGGTCGTCGGGCTCATCGACCTGCGCGGGCTGCTGCCGGCCGCTGAGCGGGTGCCGGGCCAGACCGACGTGCTCAACGGCATCGCCTATGATGCGCGCGGCGATCGATTGTTCGTCACCGGCAAGAACTGGCCCAAGCTGTTCCAGATCCGCCTGCGTCGCAGGCCGCCGGAGCCGGCGTTTGCGCCGTAGCACGGCCGCGGCCGCGCCCTCCGGCGAAGAACCCTTCCTGTGTTGTTGCTGTTCCAGCATGCCAAGACGGCCCTGAAGGCCCTGGTCCTGCCGCCGGGCGGACCGCTGCTGCTGGCCATCGCAGGGGCGCTGCTCGCGCGCCGGCGGCCGCGGGTGGCCGCCACGCTGCTGGTCCTGGGCCTGGGCTCGCTGTGGCTGATGTCGCTGCCCGTCGTCTCGCACCTGATGGTGCGCGCGACCGAGCATTACCCGGGGCTCGACCCGACCCGCCCCATCGCGGCTCAGGCCATCGTGATCCTCGGGGGCGGCGGGCAGTACCGCTATTCGCCGGAATACGGCGGCCCCGCCGCCAAGCCGGAGCTGCTCGCCCGGCTCACCTACGGCGCCTTTCTCGCGCGGCGCACGGGATTGCCGGTGCTGGTGACCGGCTACCACATCGAGGCGATCGCGATGCGCGCCACGCTGCAAAGGAGCTTCGGCATCGATCCCCGCTGGGTGGATACGCAGGCTTATGACACGTTCGACAACGCGCGCGATGCGGCGCGGCTGTTGCACGCGGCCGGCGTGCGTCGCATCATTCTCGTGACTGCGACGATGCACCTGTGGCGCGCCGCGCACGAATTCGCCGCGACGGGCCTGCAGGTGGTGCCGGCCCCCGTCGGGGTGGTGACGCGCGGCGGCGCCGCGAATCCTGAATCGCCCTTGCTCGACTATCTGCCCGACAACCTGGCGCTGAGCGACTCCTGCTATGCGGTCTACGAGCTGGCCGGCGAGCGGGTGCGCGAGCTGCTCGCGTTCACGCACCTGCGCCGCCAGAGACGGCTCTGGGCGCCGGCCGCCGGCGGGGCACCGGCGCGCGAAGCCGAGGCCCAGTGACTTCTCCACCCGAAGCGTTGACGGCCGACAACCCGTTCGCCGGGCCCAGCCCGCTGGCCTACGACCTGCCGCCGTTTGACCGCATTCGCGAGTCGCACTACCGCCCGGCGTTCTTCGCCGGCATGGCCGAGCAGCGCGCCGAGATCGAGCGCATCGCGCGCGACAGCGCCCCGCCGAGCCTGCAGAACACCGTGGTGGCCCTGGAGCGCTCGGGCCGGATGCTCGAGCGCGTCTCGAGCGTGTTCTTCAATCTGACCCAATCCAACGCCACGGAAGCGCTGCTGCAGCTGGAGAGCGAGATCGCGCCGCAGCTCACCGGCCACCGCGATGCGATGTACATGGATGAGACGCTGTTCGCGCGCATCGATGCACTGCACGCCACGCGCGCGCAGCTCGGGCTGGATGCCGAATCGCACCAGCTGCTCGAGCGCTATCACGTGGCCTTCGTGCGCTCCGGTGCGCGCTTGCCGGCGCCGGACAAGACGCGGCTGCGTGCGCTGAACGCCGAGATCGCCTCGCTGCGCACCCGCTTCCGCCAGCACGTGCTCAAGGCCACGCGCGATGCGGCGATCGAGGTGGACAGCGCCGAGCAGCTGCGTGGGCTGTCGCAGGCGCAGCTCGGCGCCGCCGCCGAGGCCGCCCGGGCGCGTGGACTGTGCGGCCGCTGGCTCATCAGCCTGCAGAACACCACCACGCAGCCGGCGCTCGCGCAGCTGCAGGATCGCGCGCTGCGGCGGCGTATCCACCAGGCGTCCGCGAGCCGCGGCCACGGCGGCGGCACCGACAACACGGCCATCATCGTGCGGCTTGCGCGGTTGCGCGCCGAGCGCGCGCGGCTGCTCGGCTATGCGAACCACGCCGCCTACGTGCTCGCCGATGAGAACGCCGGCTCCCCCGCCGCCGTGGAGCGGATGCTGCAGCAGGTCGCCGCGGCCGCGCTGGCACGCGCGCGCGCGCAGGCGCTCGACATCCAGTCGGCCATCGACGCCGAGGCCGCCGCCGAGGGACGCGAGAGCTTTCGCCTGCAGCCCTGGGATTGGCACTACTACGCCGAGCGGCAGCGCCAGAGCCGCTTCCAGTTCGACAGCGCCGCGGTGAAGCCGTACTTCGAGCTCGGGCGCGTCCTCACCGACGGGCTGTTTCACGTCGCACGCGAGCTCTACGGACTGCGCTTCGTCGCGCGCACCGATCTGCCGGTCTATCAGCCGGACGTGCGTGTGTACGAGGTATTCGACGCGGACGGCACGGCGCTCGGGCTGTTTCTGACGGATTACTACGCGCGGGACAACAAGCAGGGCGGCGCCTGGATGAGCAACTTCGTCCCCCAGTCGCACCTGCTCGGTCAGCGCCCCGTCGTGATCAACAGCCTGAACATCCCGCGGCCCGCGCCGGGGGAGCCGACGCTGCTGACCTTCGAGGAGCTGGTCACGCCGTTCCACGAGTTCGGCCATGCGCTGCACGGTCTGCTCTCGGACGTGCGCTACCCCCTGCTGTCGGGCACCAGCGTGCCGCGCGACTTCGTCGAGTACCCCTCGCAGTTCCACGAGATGTGGGCACGCGAGCCGGCGGTGCTGGCACGCTGCGCCCGCCACTACCACAGCGGCGAGCCGCTGCCCGACGCACTGCTGGAGCGGATCGTCGCGGCGCAAAAATTCGACCAGGGGTACCTGACCACCGAATACCTGGAGGCCGCGCTGATCGACCAGGCCTGGCACCAGCTCGGCGGCGAGCAGACCCCGGAGGCCGCGCAGGTGATGGACTTCGAGGCCGCTGCGCTCGCGCGCCGCGGGGTGGATTGCGCGGCCGTGCCGCCGCGCTATCACTCGCCGTACTTTCTGCACGTCTTTGCCGAGGACTATTCCGCCGGCTACTATGCCTATCTGTGGAGCGAGGTCCTGGCGCGCGATACCGGTCACTGGTTCCGGGCTCACGGGGGGCTGACGCGCGCCAACGGCGAGCGCTTGCGGGCCGCGGTGCTGTCGCGCGGCTGGTCCGGGGACACGCAGAAGCTGTTTCGCGACTTCTACGGAGGACCGCCCGACATCGGCCCGCTGCTGGAGTACCGGGGCCTTGCACCGTGACCGGCTCCACAGCCTGGCTTGCGCGGCCGCCAGGGCGCGCGGCGCGGGGAACTCTCGGGCCCGCCGGCGGTCATCGGGAGCATTCGGACGAGCACCGCACTGCCTGCGCGACGCGCGTCACACGGCGCCCGCTGCTGCACGGCTGCGCCACCGGTAAGCGTGCCGCGCGCTGCACGTGCCGCGCGTGGCAGGCGCAGCCCGCGCCGGGATTGCCGGAAGCGCGCCCGCTCATCGAACACGACAGGATCCAGCCATGATCAAGATCGACAATTTGACGCGCCGCTATGGCAACTTCACCGCCGTGGACGAGGTGAGCTTCCAGATCGGGCGCGGCGAGGTCGTGGGCCTGCTCGGACACAACGGCGCGGGCAAGACCACCATCATGCGCATGCTGACCGGCTTTCTGGAGCCCACCGCCGGCTCGATTCACATCGATGAGCTGCAGATGGGCCGCGACAGGGCGGCGATCCAGAGGCGCATCGGCTATCTGCCGGAGAACTGCCCGAGCTGGCCGGAGATGAGCGTCATCGAGTTCCTCGAGTACCAGGCGCTGCTGCACGAGGTGCCCGCGCAGCGCCGCTCCGCCGCGATCGCCGCGGCGATCCGTCGCACCGCGCTCACCGACAAGGCGACGCAGTCGATCAGCACGCTGTCGCGCGGCTACCGCCAGCGCGTCGGCGTCGCCCAGGCGATCCTGCATGCGCCGGACATCATCATCCTGGACGAGCCGACCAACGGCCTGGATCCGACGCAGATCCTGCACATGCGCAGCCTCATCCGCGAGCTCGCGCAGAGCGCCACGGTCATCGTCTCCACCCATATCCTTCAGGAGGTGCAGGCCGTGTGTGCGCGCGTGCTGATTCTGCGCGCCGGCCGCAAGGTCGTGGACGCGCGGCTCGATGAGCTGCAGCAGGACGCGCGGCTGCTGGTGACGCTCGACCGCGACGAGGCGACGGCGCGCCCGGTGCTGCAGACGGTGCGCGGCGTGCGCGCGGTCAAGCTGCTGCGCGAGGGGCCGGCGGCACGCTATCAATATGCCCTGCAGGCCGACGAGGCCGCGACCCCGCTCGTGAGCCGCGCGGTGCACGAGGCGGGCTTCGCTCTCTACGGATTGCTGCGCGAGCAGCGCACGCTCGAGGCGGTGTTCGCCGAGGTCAACGGCATCGGCTCCGTTGCGGGGTTGGCCGGTACGGAGGTGGCCCGTGCTGCGTAAGATCAGCCATGTCGCCGGCAAGGAGCTGACCGGCTTTTTCGCCTCGCCCGCGGCCGTGCTGTTTCTGGCGGCCTTTCTCGGCGTGACGCTGTTCGTGTTCTTCTGGGCCTCGACCTTCTTCGAGCGCAATCTCGCCGACGTGCGGCCGCTGTTCCAGTGGATGCCGGTGCTGCTGATCTTCCTGGTGGGCGCACTCACCATGCGCTCCTGGGCCGAAGAGCGCCGCTCCGGCACCCTCGAGCTGCTGCTGACCTCACCGACCGCCCCCACCGAGCTGGTGCTCGGCAAATTCTTCGGCGTTCTGGTGCTGGTGCTGATCGCGCTGCTGCTGACCCTGCCGCTGCCCATCAGCGTGTCGTTCCTCGGGCCGCTCGACTGGGGTCCGGTGATCGGCGGGTACGCCGCGGCAATCTGTCTGGCCGCCGCCTACGTGGCGATCGGGCTGTGGGTCTCGTGCCGCACCGACAACCAGATCGTGAGCCTCATCGTCACCGTGGCGATCACCGGAGCGTTCTATCTCATCGGCTCCGACACCCTGACCGCGCTGGTGGGCTACCGCGCCGGGGAGTGGCTGCACGACCTGGGAGCAGGCTCGCGCTTCGCCTCCATCACGCGCGGGGTGCTGGATCTGCGCGACCTGTACTACTACTTCTCCATCACCGCGACCTTCCTGGTGCTCAACCGCCTGTCGCTCGAGCGGCTGCGCTGGGCCGGCAACCGTGCCGGCAGCCGGCACCAGCGCTGGTACTGGGTGGCGGCGCTGCTCGCCGCCAATCTGCTCGGCGCCAACTTCTGGCTCGGACAGATCGGCTCGGCGCGCCTGGATCTGACGGCCGGACGGCTCTATACGCTCTCGGACACCACCAGGAGCTACCTGGCGCAGCTGCAGGAGCCGCTGCTGATCCGCGGCTACTTCAGCTCCGCGACGCATCCGCTGCTCGCGCCCCTGATCCCGCAGCTGCACGACCTGCTCGAGGAATACGCGGTCGCGGGCGGCAGCAAGGTGCATGTCGAGTTCGTGGACCCGCACGATGACCCCAAGGTCGAGGCCGAAGCGACCAATCGCTACAACATCCGGCCGGTGCCGTTCGACGTCGCCGGCAAATACCGCAATTCGGTGGTGAACACCTACTTCGACATCCTGGTCGCCTACGGCGATCAGTTCCAGGTGCTGACCTTTCGCGACCTGATCGACGTCAAGGCGCGCAGCGAGACCCAGATCAGCGTGGAGCTGAAGAACCCCGAGTACGCGATCACCAGCGCGATCCGCAAGGTGCTGCTGAGCTACCAGGGCGGCGGCAGTCCCTTCGACGCGCTGCGTCAGCCGCTCACCTTCACCGGCTACGTCTCCGCGACGAGCCAGCTGCCGCAGCAGCTGCAGAGCCTGCGCATCGCGCTGGATCAGGCGCTGAGCGACGTGCGCAAGCAGGCCGACGGCAAGCTCAAGGTGCGCTTCCTCGATCCGGGCGCCGACCCGACGCTCGCCGGCCGCCTGACGCACGACTTCGGCTTTCATCCCATGGCGCTGAGCCTCGGCGACGCGCAGCGATTCTGGTTTTACATGACGCTCAGCGACGGGGAGCAGACCCAGCAGGTGCCGCTGCCGGCCGAGTTCGACGAGTCGCACCTGCAAACCGCCATCGACGACACGGTCAAGCGCTTCGAGCCCGGGGTGCTCAAGGCGGTAGCTGTCGTCACTCCGCCGGCCGCCGCGGTCAACGAGGGACTGGGCGGGGAGAGCTTCTCGACGCTGCGCCAGTCGCTCGGCGACTCCGTGCGCTGGATCGACACCGATCTGCAGAACGGGCTCGTGCCGCCCGACGCCGACCTGCTCATGGTGCTCGAGCCGATGGGACTCGATCAGAAGCAGCTGTTCGCGATCGATCAGTTTCTCATGCAGGGCGGCACGGTCGTGGTCGCCACCGCGCCGGAGGACGTGGCGCCGACCGGCGAGACGCTGGCGCCGCGCCCGATCAGGAGCGGGCTGGCCGACTGGCTCGCCGGCTACGGCCTGTCGATTCCCCGTGAGCTGGTGCTCGACAGCCAGAGCGGGGCGCTGCCGATCCCGGTGCGCGAGAACGTCGGCGGAGCGGTGATCCCCGAGCTCGAGCTGGCGAGCTATCCGTACATCGTGGATGTGCACGGCGCGGGCCTGAGTGACGCCACGCCGATCACCAGCGACCTCGGACAGATCGACATGCCCTGGGTCGCGCCGATCGACATCGATGCCCGGCGCAATCGCGGCCGCAAGCTCACCGTGCTGCTGCGCTCCTCGCCGGGCAGCTGGGTCTCGGACTCGACCGACCTGGTACCGGCCGACTTTCACTTCACCCCGAGCGGCAAGCTCGGCTCGTATCCGCTCGCGGTCATGCTCCAGGGCGAGTTCGACTCCGCCTTCAAGGGCAAACCCTCGCCGCTGCTGGCCGCCGCCGGTGCCGCCGGCGCCGCCCCCGCCGCGGGCAAGGGTGCCGCCAGCGGCACCGCCGCTGCGCAGCCCGGGCAGATCGACAGCGTCATCGAGCACTCGCCCGACTCGGCACGCCTGATCCTGGTGGGGTCGAGCACCATGTTCAGCGACCAGGTGCTCGACCTGCTCGGCCAGGCGCAGGGACGCGCCTACACCAAACCCATCGAGTTCCTGCAGAACGTCATCGATGCGTCGCTCGAGGATCAGGGACTCATGGCCATCCGCGGCCGCGAGCACTTCGCGCGCACACTGGTGCCCCTCAGCAGCGCCACCGAGAAGTTCTGGGAGTACCTGAACTACGGGGTGGCGCTCGGCGCTCTGGCGCTGGTCTGGGCGTTCAACCGCCGGCGGCGCCGACGCCTGGCCGCGCGGCACCTGAAGCTGCTGCAGGAGGGCTAGGCCATGCGCCGCACGATTCCGTTGCTGAGCGCGATCCTCGCGCTGCAGATCGGGCTCGCCTTGCTGCTCGCCGTGCGCAAGGATCCACTGGCCTCCACCACTCCGCAATCCCCGCTGATCGACACCTCGCTGCAGCACGTGGATCGCATGCTGATCGAAGCTCACGCGGCGGGCGGCGCGAGCGGCGCGAGCGCCGCGGGCACCTCGGGTGCCGGGACGCTGGAGAGGGTGGAGCTGACCAAGAAGGACGGCAAATGGGTGCTGCCGGATTACTTCAACGCGCCCGCCGACAAGTTCAAGCTCAACGATGTGCTCGACGAGCTCTCCGGGCTGCAGCGCGGCCTGCCGATCGCCACCACGGCCTCGGCGCTGCAGCGCTTCAAGCTCGCGGACGATAACTTCGAGCGTCGCCTGACGCTCAGCGACGGCAACCGGGTGCTCAGCACCGTCTACTTCGGCAGCTCCGCCGGCGCACGCATGACCGATGCGCGCACCGCGCGCGATCACGCCGTCTATGACGTCAGCATCGCCACCTACGAGCTGCCGACGCAGCCGAGCGAGTGGTTCGACGCCGGACTGCTGGAACGTGACCAGGACACCCTATCGGAGCTGCAGGTCACGGCAAGCGGTCAGCCGACGGTGCAGCTGCAGCGCCAGACGCGCCAGACTCCCCCGACACCGCTCACACCTGCGGCCAGCCCCAAGGAAGGCGCCGCCGCCGCCGCCGCCGCCGTGGCAACGCCGGCAACGCCGGCGAGCGCCGCTGGCACGAGCACTCCGCTCTGGGTGGATCCGGAGCTGCCCGCCGGCCGGCAGGTGGACGGCACGCGCGTCGACGCGCTGGCCCGTGACATCGCCGAGCTGCGCGTGGACGCCGTGCTCGGACTGTCCGCGCAGCCCCAGTGGCAACAGGATCATCCGCTGCTCACGCTGGTGATCCACGACGGCAAGGGTGCGGGCCAGGTGCAGACCTGGACGCTCTCCGCGCCGCTGCCGGACGCCCAGGTGTCCCCCGCGGGCGCCGGCTCGCCCGCCGCGGCGGACGCACGCACTGTCGCTCGTGCCGCCCATCGCGCCGCCGCGCGCCGCGGCGCGGCAGCCGCACCGGCCGCAGCCGCGGCAAGCGCGCCGCCGTACTACGTCCTGAAGGACTCCGCGCAGCCCTGGTACTTCAAGCTGAGCCCGACCACCGGCAAGCAGTTGCTCGACGACGGCTCTCCCACGGTGCTGCTGAGCGCCGTGAAGCTCACCGTTCCGGCGCATGCACCGCAGCGGCACTCGCACCTCGCACACCGACACGTCTCGTGAGAGCGTCGACGCGATCACTTTTTCTGCAACGGATCTCTACCCAATAGGCAGGCGTACCGTTAGACTCCCCTCGAGGGAGGCGCAGATACGCCCATGCATGACGATGACGGCCGGCGCACGCCGGCGGCGGTCTCGATGTCCATCATCCGATGAGCCCCGGCGGCAGGCTGATCGGCTGTCTCGTATTGCTGGGGTGCGTGTGCGCGACCTCGGCAGCCTGGGCGAGGCCCCGAGGCTACCGCCACGATCCCTACGATCACAATCCCTATCCACGCGCAGCGGCGGCCTATGCAACCGTCGTGGACGGGGATCTGCTCTGGGGCCATAACCTCGATGAACACCGCGCCCCGGCCTCGCTGACCAAGCTGCTGACCGCGCTGGTGCTGCTCGACTCCAGCTGGAATCCCGACGCCGTGTTGACCGTCAGCCGTGACGCGGCTCACACCACGCCTTCCAGGGTCGGGCTGCATACCGGGGACCGCGTCAGCGCCGAGGATGCGCTCAAGGCCATGCTCATGCACTCGGCCAACGACGCCTGCCTGGTGCTGGTGGAGCACGACTCGCCCTCGCTGGCCGCCTTCGCGGCGCGCATGAACGCGCGCGCCGCCGAGCTCGGCATGCACGACTCGCACTTCGTGCATCCCTGCGGCTACGACGAGCCCGGCCAATACTCCACCGTCAACGACCTGCTGCGCCTCGCGCGCGTGGCGCACGCCGATCCGCGCATTGCCGAGATCGTGGACCAGCAGCAGGGCTCGATCCTGGTGGACTCCGGGCGCCGGCTGCGCCACCTGAGCTTTCGCAGCACCAATCACCTGCTGGGCCACATGCCGGGAGTGGTCGGTATGAAGACCGGCTACACCGCGCAGGCCGGCCGCTGCCTCATCGCCCTCGCGGAGCAGTCGGGCCATCGGGTCTGGCTCGTGCTGCTCGGCTCGCGCCAGCGCTGGTGGGTCGCTCATCATCTGATCGTCGCCGCCTTCGCCGCGGCTGCGCACAGCCGAACGGCGCGTCTGGCGGCATTGCCCACGCACGGCTCCTGAACCGAGCTGCGCCAACGGGCGCGGGTCGGTGGATGGCCCGACGTGGTGTGACGTGACGTGGCTCGCGTGCGTTGGCATCGCCCTTGCTTCGTCATGGCCCGATGACGCCATTCGCCCCCAAGCGCACCGGCCGCCCCGCGATCCTCGGTGCAGAACAATCAATCGCTTGCCGCGGCGGCACGCTGTGCGTCGGCGGGGCCGGCTACGTGCCGCGGCAAACGCGGCTGCGCGGCGGCAAGCCCCGGCCACAGCCCCACGGCAAATCCTTGCCCCGGCTTGTCCGCGTGCGGCGCGTCTGTGCCGCCACTCGCGGGCCGCCCGCGTGAGCACGGCGCAACGGCGCAGCGCGCCACCAGGAGTGCATGACGATGTCGATCGGTAACGTCGCGGCCTACCCCTCATGGGTGAACCCGCTGGTGAGCCAGACTCCCGTCTACGGCAGGTTGGCCGTGGCGGTGGGCCAGCCGGGCGCCTCTGGCGCCACGCCTGCCGGGGGGTCCGCGAGCGGCTCGCGGGCCGTGTCGGCCGCGCCGGGCGGCAGCCTGCTGCAGGACATCCTGGCGACCCTGGAAAAGATGGTTTCGCAGTCGGGGGGCACGTCGGCCTCGACGACTCTGGCGAGCGCGACGGCGTCGGGCGCCCTGGCAGGCGGCGCTACCGCCACGACGGGCGGGGCTACCGCCTCGGCGGGCGGGGCGGTCTCCTCGCAGCAAACCCAGGACTTGCAGAACTTCATGGCGAGTCTCATGCAGGCGTTGCATCAGGCCGGCCAGGGCGCAACGAATGGCGTTGCGACTGCCGGCGGCGCGGCCACCAGCGCTCTGACCGCTTCGGCCGCGACGGCCGCGGCCGGCTCGGCGGCCACGAGCGCCGCGAGCCTCTACCAGGCGCACGGCCACGGGCATGGCCATGGCGGCCACGGCCATCTCTCCTCGCAGCTGCAGGCGCTGATCGATGAGGTGGACGGCGACAGCAGTCCCTCCACCACGGGCGCGGCCGCCACCGGACCGCAGAGCGTCTCGAACCTGGAGAGCTCCTTTCAGACGCTGATGCAGGATCTGTCGGCCAATGCCGCCGGCGCGACCAGCGGCGCAACCACCGGCGCCGGCACCTCGGCGACGACGCCGGCCAGCGCCCCGAGCCTGCAGCAGTTCCTGCAGACGCTGATGCAGAACCTGCAGAACCAGGGCACCGCGGCGCAGAGCACGGGACTGTTGCTGAACGCCGTGGCCTGAGCCGCGCGCGCCCTCTGAGGCGTGTGGCCCCTCGAGCCGCGTGCGATCAGGGGCGCTGCGCGGGACTGGACTGTTCCGCGCTCATCGGTGGCGGCAATGGCTTGTCCGGTAGCGGGATGAACTCGCTCTCCCCGGGCACCGGATCGAATCGGCCCGTGCGCCACGCCTCGGCTGCCCGCTGCAGCTGCTCGCGCGAGCTGGCGACGAAGTTCCACCACAGGTAGCGCGCGCCGTCCAGCGGCGCGCCTCCGAGCAGCAGCAGGCGTGCGCCAGCGGCCCCGGCCGCGCCCGTCGCGCCTGTCGCGCCTGTCGCGCCTGTCGCGCCTGTCGCGCCCTCCCCCGTCGCGCCCGCCCCGGTCGCACCGCCCCGCTGGGGGGCCTGCAGGCGCACGCGGCGGCCGGAACGCAGCACCAGCATGTGGCCGGCCGCGAATGATTCTCCATCCACGCGCAGCGATCCCTCGCTGACGAATACGGCCCGCTCCTCGTGTTCCGCCTCGAGCTCGAGCACTGCATCCGGCGCCAGCTCGGCGTCCGCATAGAACAGCGGCGACAGCGTCTCGACCGGCGAGCGGGCACCCGACAGCGTCCCCAGGATCAGGCGCAGGCGCACCCCGGCGTGCTCCAGCAGCGGCAGTCCCGCGGCACCATGGTGCGCGAACCGCGGCGGCATCTGCTCGTCGGCTCGCGGCAGTCCGACCCACAGCTGAATGCCCGAGAGTCGCGAGGCTGCGTGCCGCGACTGCGGCGGCGTGCGCTCGGAGTGCACGATGCCGCGCCCCGCGATCATCCAGTTGACCTCTCCGGGACGGATCAGCTGCGCATTGCCGAGGCTGTCCCGATGCAGCAGCGATCCCTCGAACAGATACGTCACGGTGGCCAGTCCGATGTGCGGGTGCGGCCGCACGTCGAGCCCGCGTCCGACCTCGAGGTCGGCGGGTCCCATGCGGTCGAAGAACACGAACGGGCCGACCGTGCGGCGCTGCTGCACCGGCAGCGCGCGTCGCACGGTGAAACCCTCACCCAGATCCCGCTGCAGCGGCGTGAGCCGCTGCTCGATCGAGTCAGACGACATGCCGGCGTACTCCCGATCCCCCGTGCCGGGATTAGAGTACACCCTGGCGCGCAGCGGGCGCCGGGTCAGTGCGTGGGCTCAGCGCTCCCAGTGGCCCGGCACGAAGTGCCAGTGCGGCCCACGTGCGATCCACACCGCCGGCACCCAATGCCAGCCGGCACGTGCACGTATCCAATGCCCCGGCACCCAGAAGTGCCGATGGCCGCGCCATTGCCAGAAGCCCGCGGCCCAGACGAATCCCAGCCGCGGAGCCGGTACGACCTCCACGCGCGGCGCCGGCGGCGCGATGTCGATGTCGATGTTGACGGCGGCGAGGCTCGTGAGCGGCACGCTCATCGCGCCCGCGCCCAGACCCAGCATCATCGCCAGAACGATCTTCCGCATGCTCATAGGTGTTGCGACTCCCGCATCCATCCTCGTTCCACGACGCCCCGCGCGACTGCGCGGCGCTCGCGCCCGCGGCCACCCGGTGGCTCCTGCCGCGATGATGAACGAACCGACCGGGGCGGCGGTTGACCGCCGTCACACTCTGTCGAGCTGCACGAAGCTCATCGCATGCGCATGCCGCGCGTCCGCAGGATGCTCCACGCGCGCCACTTCGCGCCACCCCTGCGCGTGCCCCGATCCGCACAGCTCGCCGGGGAAATACGTATCCCCCTGAACCGTCGCACGCACCCGGGTGAGGTAGATGCGTGCGGCGCGCGGCAGCGCCAGGGCATAGATCTGCGCCCCACCGATCACGCACAGCTCCGCGCCAGCCGCCGTGGAGGCGACCCGCGCGCAGGCCGCCGCCACGCCGTCGACGTACTCGAGCGTCGCGACGGCTTGCGCGTTCGCGCCTGCCCGCGCATGCGCGCGCGCATCACGGCTCATCACCAGGTTGCGCCGTCCCGGCAGCGCCCCGCCGATCGACTCGAACGTGCGCCGCCCCATCAGCACCGCCTTGCCGAGCGTCACCGCCCTGAAGTGCCTCAGATCATCGGGCAGGTGCCACGGCAGCGCGCCGCCGCGTCCGATGATGCCGTTGTCAGCGATCGCCACCACCAGCGCCACGCGCACCTCGTCGGCCCCCGCCTCATGTCCGGCGCGCACTGCCTTGCCCCCGCCTCACAGCTCCACCTGCGTCGCCAGCACGATCACGTGCTGATCGGGCAGGCGGAAGAACTCCACCGCCTGCGTGGAGCGCCGCTGCATCCAGGCGAACAGCCGCCGCCGCATGCCCTCGTAGCCCCCGCGGGGTCGGGGCGCCACCAGGTGCCAGCCCAGAAAGAACGAGCAGTCCTCGGCGAACAGCTTCAGGCCGCGCGCCCGGCACTGTTTGAGCGCCTCGCTCACATCGGGCCGCTCCATGAAACCGAAGCGCGCGCTGACCGTGTAGGTCTCCGGCAGCAGCTGCTCGATGCGCACGCGGTCGGCCGCATTCTGGCGCGGGGTGCGCGTGACGTACAGGTTCAGCAGCACGATGCGCTGGTGCGCGATGTGATTGTACTCGAGGTTGCGCAGCATGGCGGTGGGCACGTACTTCGGGTCGCTCGCCAGGAACACGGCGGTGCCGGGGACGCGTGGGATGCCCTCGAGCAGCTTCGGCAGATCCTCGAGCGGCACCGCCACCGCGCGCAGCGCGCTGCGCAGCAGCCGGCGCCCGCTGCGCCAGACCATGAATAGCGCGAACAGCAGCATCGCCAGCGTCAGCGGCACCCACGCGCCCTGCAGGAACTTGCTGAGATTGCCGATGAAGAACATGCCGTCCACCAGCATCAGCGGCCCGAACACGCCGGCCACGACGTGCCGCGGCCAGCGCCACTGGCTGCCGGCGAGCAGGCTGCCGAGCAGCGTCGTGATGAGCATGGTACCCGACACCGCCGCGCCGTAGGCCGCGCCGAGCGCCGCCGAAGAGCGGAACGCCACGACGAACAGGCACACCGCCAGCATCACGGTCCAGTTGACCGCCGGAATGTAGATCTGACTGTGCTCGCGCGCCGAGGTCTGCGTGATGCTCAGGCGCGGCAGCAGATCGAGCTGGATGCACTGGCGCGTCACGGAGAATGCCCCGGTGATGGTCGCCTGCGAAGCGATGATCGAGGCGGCCGTGGCCAGCAGGATCAGCAGCGGCAGCACGCCGACCGGAACCAGCTGGAACAGCGGCAGGTGCGCAGCGCGCGGATTCTCCAGGATGAGAGCGCCCTGGCCGAAGTAGTTCAGCACCAGCGCCGGCCAGACCACCACGGTCCAGGCGATGCGCACCGGGCGGCGGCCGAACTGCCCCATGTCCGCGTACAGCGCCTCTCCGCCGGTGACCGCCAGGAACACCCCGCCGAGGATCGCGAGCGCCACGCCCGGACGATGCGCCATCAGCAGTCCTGCGTAGACGGGATTGAAGGCCGCCAGCACCGTGGGGTTGCGCCGCAGGGCCAGCAGTCCGGTCACGGCGAGTACCAGGAACCACACCAGCATGACCGGGCCGAACATGCGTCCGACCCGTGCCGTGCCGCGATGCTGGATCGCGAACAGTGCGATGACGATGATCAGCGTGACCGGCACCACGGCGCTGACCATCTGCGCATCGAGATTCTCCAGCCCCTCCACCGCGCTGATCATGGTGATCGCCGGGGTGATCAGCGTATCGCAGTAGAACAGCGCCGCACCCAGCGCCGCGAGCCCAACCACCGCCGGCAGCCAGCGGCTGCCGGCCGACAGCGAGCGCATCACCAGCGCGAACAGCGCCAGGATGCCGCCCTCGCCGTCGTTGTCGGCGCGCATGATCAGCACGACGTACTTGAGCGTGACCACCACCGTGAGAGCCCAGAAGATCCACGACAGCAGTCCGAGAACGGCGAGCCGGTTCAGCGGCGCGCCCGCGGCCCCCAGCGCCGACTCCAGCGTGTACAGCGGGCTCGTGCCGATGTCCCCGTAGACGACCCCCATGGCGCCGATCACGGTGCCCAGGCTCGAGGCCGGAGCCGCCGATTTCACGAGCGCGACTCGCGCGCGCCGCCTCGCCCGCGACGCTTGCCGCCGGCCGCGCGACGCTTGGCGCCCGGCCCGCGACGCGGGCTGCGCGGCGCCCGCGCCTTGCGCCGGGGCGGCCAGAGCATCGAGCCGCGGCAACGGCTCGCGCCGCAGCGGCACGCGAAGATCTCATCGACGTTGGGCGGATCGGTGCGGTCGCGGCCGATCTGGTAGTCGTACGTCAGCTCCTCGCCGGGCTGGATGGTGCGGGTCGCCTCGATGAAGATGCGCCGCTTCTCGATGGCAGATTCGCAGTTGGGGTCGCAGCCGTGGTTGATGAAGCGCGCGTCGTTGCCGTTGCTGCCACCGTCGACGACCACGCCGCGGTCGACGATGAACAGGAACGTGTGCCCGTCCTCGCTGTCCTTGTTCTCGTAGCGGCGGTCGGCCTCGCGATGCGAGACGCGATCGCCGAGGTATTCGATGATGCGCGTGCCCTTGCGGATGCGCCGCAGCGCGAACACGCCCCGGCCGTGCAGCGGCGAGGCACGCACCTCGATCATGTCGGGGCGTACCGCGATGCGCCGCGGCGCGCGTGAGGCGCCGCGGCGCGCACCGCCGGCGGCGCGCGCCGTCCGCCGGCTCATACCGCGACCGGCGCGCGAATCGCCGGATGATACTGGTAATCGACGAACTCGAAGTCCTCGCCGGCGTAGTCGAACAGGCTCGGCGGGCGGCGTCGCAGCAGCAGTCGCGGCGGCGGCAGTGGCGCGCGCGACAGCTGCAGATCCGCCTGCTCGAGGTGGTTCAGGTACAGGTGGCAATCCCCGCCGGTCCACACGAATTCGCCGGGGCTCAGATCGCATTGCTGGGCGAGCATGCAGGTCAGCAGCGCGTACGAGGCGATGTTGAACGGCACTCCCAGGAACACATCCGCGCTGCGCTGGTAGAGCTGGCAGGACAGCCGGCCGCCGGCCACGTAGAACTGGAACAGCACGTGGCAGGGTGCCAGGGCCATCTGCGCCAGCTCACCGACGTTCCAGGCGCTCACCAGCATGCGCCGCGAGTCCGGGTCGGCGCGCAGCTGGCGCACCACCGCGCTGATCTGATCGATCTGCCGCCCGTCGGCCGTGCCCCAGCTGCGCCACTGCTTGCCGTACACCGGGCCGAGCTCTCCGCGCTCGTCGGCCCACTCGTCCCAGATGCTCACGCCGTGCTCGCGCAGATAGGCGACGTTGGTGTCGCCGCGCAGGAACCACAGCAGCTCATACACCACCGAGCGCACGTGAATCCTCTTGGTGGTCAGCAGCGGGAAGCCCGCGGACAGATCGCAGCGCAGCTGCCGGCCGAACAGCGACAGGGTGCCGGTGCCGGTGCGATCGTGCTTGCGAACGCCGCGCTCGCGCACCGCCCGCAGCAGCTCCAGGTACGCCTCCATGCCGGCGGCGCGCTCAGCGCGCGGAGCTGCCGTGACTGGCCGCGCCGGGTTTGGTGGGCTCGCCCGAGCGGCGCGAGCGCCCCGCCTGTCCGGCGGCGCCGGAAGCGCCGGAAGCGCCCGGCGCGGCGGGCTCGGGCGCGCGCACGAAGTTGCCGGAGGGGATGTGATAGTGCCGGGCCGCCCAGATCAGGATCAGGCCCGCGATCAGCATCGGCACCGACAGCAGCTGCCCCATGGTGAGCCAGCCGAAGGCGATGTAACCGATGCCGACGTCCGGCTCGCGCACGAACTCCACCGCGATGCGCGCCACCGCATAGCCGATCAGGAACAGCCCGGAGGGCGCGTAGCGCGGCCGCGGCCGGCGCGTGAACACCCACAGGACGGTGAACAGCACGGCGCCCTCGAGCAGCGCCTCGTAGAGCTGCGAGGGTTGGCGCCCGATCGGCGGGCCGCCGTTCGGATTGGGCACGAGGAACGCCCACGGCAGCGTGCTCGGCTTGCCCCACAGCTCCCCGTTGATGAAATTGCCGATGCGACCGAAGAACAGCCCGACGCCCGGCAGCGGCGCGGTGAAATCGAACACATCCCCGACGTGCCGCCCGCGGCGCCAGGCGAAGAGCGCCACCGCGGTGAGCACCCCGATCAGGCCGCCGTGAAACGACATGCCGCCCTGCCAGATCTTCAGCGGATACAGCGGATCGGCGCGCCACAGCGGCAGGCCGTAGAACAGCACATAGCCGATACGGCCGCCGAGGATGACCCCGAGCATCGCGTAGAACAGAAAGTCATCGACGTCGATCGCGCGCCAGCTGGAGCCCGGTTGCGCCGCGCGGCGCCGTGCCAGCCACCAGGCCGCCGCGAAGCCCAGCAGATACATGACGCCGTACCAATGGACGCTCAGCGGCCCGATCCGGACAGCCACCGGATTGATGTGCGGATAGGGGATCATCCGGCGATTCTACCGGGTTCACTCGCGCGTGACGCGGCAGAAAAACGCCTTGAGGTAGCGGGTTTCGGGAATCGCCGGATGCACCGGATGGTCGGGGGACTGCCCGCCGCTGTACAGCACCTGCACGAAGCGCCCGGTGTGACGCGCCGCGCCCTGGATCAGGCCGAGCAGCTCCTCGGCGGCGAGATGATACGAGCACGAGCAGCTCACCAGCAGCGCATCGCGCTCCAGCAGCCGCATCGCGATCTGATTGAGCTTGCGATAGGCGGCCTGGCCGCGGGCGATATCCTTCTTGCGCTTGATGAAGGCCGGAGGGTCGAGCACGATGGCGTCAAAGCGCTCGCCGCGGCGCACGAGCTCATCGAGCACGTCGAAGGCGTCCCCCTGCTCGGTGCCGGCCGACACGCCGTTGGCCGCGGCGTTGCGCCGTGCCACCGCGAGCGCCGCCTCCGACGCATCCACGCAGAGCGCCTCGCGCGCCCCGCGCGTCAGCGCCGTGATCGCCCAACCGCCGGCGTAGCTGCACACGTCCAGCACGCGCGTGCCCGGAGTGACCAGCCGGCGCCACTGCTCGCGGTTGCCGCTCTGGTCGTAGAACCATCCGGTCTTCTGCGCGATCGCCAGCGGCAGGCTGAAGGTCAACCCGCCCTCCAGCACCTGCAGCTCCTCGGGCAGCCGACCGATCGGCGTGAGCAGCTGGCGCGGCAGCTGCTCGAGGTCGCGTGCGTTGCCGTCGTTCTTCCACACCAGCACACGCGGGGCGGCCACCTCGGCCACTGCCGCCTCGATCTCGGTGCGCAGCGCCTCCATCCCGGCCGTGGCGATCTGGCCGACCACGGTCTCGCCGTAGCGGTCCAGCACCAGGCCCGGCAGGCCATCGGACTCGCCGAACACCCAGCGGTAGTAAGGCGCCCGGTACAGCCGCTCGCGCAGCGCCAGCGCCACGCGCATACGGTGCGCGAGCAACGAGCGGTCCGGCGGATGCGCGGCGCTGCGACTGAGAATGCGCGCGCAAATGAGCGTATGCGGGTTCACATAAGCGTAGCCGAGAAACTGCTCGCGATCGGACAGCACGCGCACCATCGCGCCCACCGGCAGATCCAGCAGCGGCGTCGCCTCGTTGTCGACCTCGTTGGAGAACACCCACAGATGACCGGCCCGCAGCCGGCGGTCCTCGCCGCGCTTCAGCCGCAGCGGCGGCAGCGACGGCGCGCTCGGGCCCGGCGCGAGCGGCTCCCCGCCGGCGAGCGGCTCCCCGCCGGCAAACGGCGCGCCCGGCATGAGCGACGCGGGTGCGCGCGATCCGGCGGCGCCCCCGGGCGGTTCGAACGGTGCGGCAGCGGCTGGCATCGGCGTACAGGGCGATCCGTTATAGTGAGACGGCATCTTACTGGAAAGCGGTAGCCCCATGGATCAACGCACGGCCGGCTCCTCGCCCGCGGGCGCGGCACAGCTGAACCGCCTGGCCGGCGAGACCAGCCCCTACCTGCGCGCGCACGCGCACAACCCGGTCGACTGGTACCCGTGGGGCCCCGAGGCCCTCGAGCGCGCGCGGCGCGAGGCCCGACCGATCCTGCTGTCGGTCGGCTATGCGGCCTGTCATTGGTGCCACGTCATGGCGCACGAATCCTTCGAGGATCCGGCGACCGCCGCGCTGATGAACGAGCTGTACGTCAACATCAAAGTCGACCGCGAGGAGCGTCCCGATCTGGATCGGCTCTACCAGCTCGCGCAGCAGATGCTCACCGGGCGCGGTGGCGGCTGGCCGCTGACGATGTTCCTGACGCACGAGGACCAGCGGCCCTTCTTCGGCGGCACGTATTTCCCGCCGGAGGCGCGCTTCGGCCTGCCGGCCTTCCGCGAGGTGCTGCGCCGGGTGGCCGCCTACTATCACGAGCATGCCGCGGCGCTGCGCGGCAGTGCCGCACGCGTCGTACAGGCGCTCGGCGATCTCAACCCCGAGAGCGCCGAAAGCGGTCCGTTGAACGGTACACCCCTGGCGCTGTGCCGCGCGCACCTGGAGCGCGCCTTCGATCGCGAGCACGGCGGCTTCGGCGGCGCGCCGAAGTTTCCGCACGTCCCGGACCTGGCACGGCTGCTGCGCACCTGGCGCGCCAGCGCCCACGCGCAGCCGCCGGATCTGCAGGCACTCTACATGGCAACGCTCAGCCTGACCCGCATGGCCGAAGGCGGACTGTGTGATCAGCTCGGCGGCGGATTCTTTCGCTATAGCGTCGATGAGCGCTGGGAGATCCCGCACTTCGAGAAGATGCTGTACGACAACGCGCAGCTGCTCGGGCTGTACGCGGAGGCCGCCGCCGCGACCGCCGAGCCGCTGTTTCGCGAGGCGGCCGCGCACACCGCCGCGTTCATGCTGCGCGAGCTTGCCAGCGCGGACGGGGCGCTCTACTCGAGCCTGGACGCCGACTCGGAGGGCCATGAGGGCCGCTTCTACGTCTGGGACGCCGCGGCGGTGCGCGCGGTGCTGCCGCCCGGGCAGTGGCCGCCCTTCGCCGCCCGCTATGGGCTCGACGGGGCGCCGAACTTCGAGCATCGCCACTGGCACCTCGCGGTGCGCGCCAGCCCCGAGAGCATCGCCGCGACCCAGCAGCGCCCCCTCGAGCAGGTGCGCGCCGCGCTGGCGGCCGCCGCGCAGCAGCTGTTCGAGCTGCGCGCGACCCGCGTGCGCCCTGGCCTCGACGACAAGATCCTCACCAGCTGGAACGCGCTGGCGATCGGCGCTCTGGCCACCGCCGCGCGCTGCCTGCGGCGCGACGATCTGGCCGCCGCCGCCGCCGCGGCGCTGCGCTACCTGCGGCGCGTGCACTGGCAGGAGGGCCGCCTGCTCGCCGTGAGCGCCGTGGGCGCGAGCGCGCGCCTGCCGGCCTACCTGGATGACCACGCCTTCCTGATCGATGCGATCCTGCAGCTCGCGCGCGTGCGCTTCGACGCCGCGCAGCTGCGCTGGAGCATCGAGCTCGCCGAGGTGCTGCTCACTCACTTCGAGGATCGGGAGCGCGGCGGGTTCTACTTCACGGCCGACGATCACGAGGCGCTGATCAGCCGCCCGAAATCCTTCGGCGATGAGTCCCTGCCGGCGGGCAACGCCGTTGCCGCGCGCGCGCTGCTGCAGCTGGGCTACCTGCTCGGCGAGACGCGCTACCTGGCCGCCGCCGAGCGTGCGCTGCGTGCCGCCTGGGGGGCGCTGCAGAGGTATCCCGAGGGCCACGCCTCGATGCTGCAGGCGCTGGAGGATTATCTGGACCCGCCGCGCATCATCGTGCTGCGCGGCCCGGCCGCGGCGCTCGATGCCTGGCGCGAGGCGCTCGAGGCGGGCTTCAACCCGCGCCGCTGGACGCTGGCGGTCCCCACCGGTCTCGCCGATCTGCCCGCGGCGCTCGCCGACAAGCCGCCCGGCGGCTCCGCCGGGGAGGCCGTGGTCGCTTATATTTGCCGGGGGCTGACGTGCGGCGCGGCCATCGGCTCGCTCGCGCAGCTGCAGCAGCAGCTGCACGCGCTGGACACAGGCGTCGACTGATGCAACCTGGGTGATGCCCGCGAGGGAGGAGTGAGCTCGATGAAACCCATACCATTCGAAGGTCGCGGCCCGGCTGCGCACCCCAGCCACACGTGGCGCGCGGCCGGCGGCGGCGCAGGGGCCGTGGCCGCGGCACTGCTCGGGCTGGTGGGGCTGGTGGGGCTGCTGGGGCTGCCGAGCGCAGCCGCGCTCGCCCAGCCTCTGCCGGTCCCGCAGGCGGGACTGCCGGGCTTCATCCCCGGGATGCAGGAGGTGCCGGACCCGGGGCTCGTCTACAAGGTCGTGTTCGATCTGTCGAGCGCCGGACCGACGGACCGGGCCGATCCGCGTCTGCTGTCGGCGGCCCGCTACCTGAATTCGCTGGCGGAGTACGGCGTGCCGCGGGCGCGTCGCCTGTTCGTGGTGGTGTTGCACGGCGCCGCGACACCGTTTGCGATGAACGACAGCGCCTTCGCGGCGCGTCATCACGGCCGATCCAATCCCGATGCGGCCCTGATCGCGCGCATGCAGGCCGCCGGGGTGAGCTTTCGCGTCTGCGGGCAGGGCATGATTGCGCAGCACATCCGGCCACAGCAGCTGCTGCCCGCCGTGCAGATGGATCTGTGGGCGCTCTCGACCCTGGTGAATCTGCAGCTGCAGGGCTACGTGCACGTGGCGGGTTAGGCGTCGAGGGCCGCAGACGATCCCACAACGGCAGGAGGGTCAGCGATGGAGAGCGAGATCTGGACGAACATGGATCACTACTTCGACGAGCGGCTGGTCGGGGAGGACATCCCCCTGAAAGCCGCGGTCGAGGCGACGCGCGCCGCCGGGGTGCCCCTGATTCAGGTGTCCCCGACACAGGGGAAACTGCTGATGGTGCTGGCGGCCGCCATCGGCGCGCGCTCCATCCTCGAGATCGGTACCCTCGCCGGCTACAGCACCATCTGGCTGGCGCGGGGGCTCACCCCAGGGGGGCGCGTGGTGACGCTGGAGCTGCGCGAGCAGCATGCCGAGGTCGCGCGCGCCAATCTGCAGCGAGCCGGCGTCGCCGATCGTGTGCAGGTGCGCGTCGGACGCGCGCTCGAGGTGCTGGCGCAGCTGGCCCAGGAGGGCGCCGGACCCTTCGACCTGGTGTTCATCGATGCCGATAAGGCCGGCTATCCCGACTACCTGACCGCCGCGCTGAAACTGTCACGCCCCGGCACGCTGATCGTCGCCGACAACGTGGTGCGCGACGGCCGCGTGCTCGACGCGGCCTCGACCGATCCGGACACGCGCGGCATCCGCCGCTTCCTCGATCGGGTGGGGGCCGAGCCACGCCTCACGGCGACTGCGGTGCAGACCGTCGGAGAGAAGGGCTACGATGGCTTTGCCATCGCGGTGGTCGATCGTGCGCGCGCCGCGGCCTGAGGCCTGGGGTCCGGCGCCGCGCGATGTGCCTGATCCTCGTGGCCTGGCGCGCCCATCCCCACTACCCGCTGGTGCTCGCCGCCAATCGCGATGAGTTCCGGGCGCGTCCCGCGGCGCCGGCGCGCTGGTGGCCCGAGCCGCACATCCTCGCCGGCCGCGACCTGACGGCCGGAGGCGCCTGGCTCGGGCTCGCCGAAGACGGGCGCTTCGCCGCCCTCACCAACTTCCGCGATCCCGCCCCGCCGCGCCCCGACGCGCCCAGTCGCGGCGCTCTGGTGCCCCAGACGCTGGCCGAGGCGCTGCCGGCCGAAGAGCGGCTGCGCCGTCTGCACGCGAGCGCCGGCGCCTTCAACGGCTTCAACCTGCTGTTTTCCGATGCGGACACTCTGGCCGTCTACGAGAGCGTCCCGGCCCGTGGCCGCCTGTTGCCGGCCGGTGTCTACGGCCTCTCGAATCACCTGCTCGATACGCCCTGGCCCAAGGTGGTGAGCGCCAAGGCGGCCCTGGCGCATGCGCTGACGCGCTTGCCCGATCGCGAGCCGCTGCTGCAGCTGCTGCGCGATGCGGCGCAGGCTGACGACGCACGGCTGCCGCGCACCGGACTGTCCCTCGAATGGGAGCGGCTGCTGTCGAGCGCCTTCATCCGCGCGCCCGGCTACGGCACGCGCTGCTCGACCATCGTGTCGATCGACGCGCACGCGCACGCGCGCTTCAGCGAGTGGACCTGGGATGCGGCGGGAGTCGAGGCCGGCCGCGTCGACTACGAGTTTGACACGCACGGCGCTCGCCGAGCCTCATCGAGGTGAGGAGGCTTCAGGCGAATACGTCAGACGTATTCGCCTGTAGCCTCCTCACCTCGATGGGGCCGGATGTACGCCCGATGCGTCGGCGTCGATTACTTCGGCCGCACCGGCCGCCCCGGCCGCACCGTGAGCGTCACCGCGCCGCTCACCGCGGGGGCGGCCAGCGGGCCAGCGGCCGCGCGGGCCGGCCGCGGCGGCGCCGAGATCTCGGCGCGCATGAACAGACGCGCCACCCCCAGCAGCGCCGCGAAGGTCACGGCGAGCAGCGCGAACTGCAGCCACCCGGCCACGTGATCGGAGCTGCCGCTGAGCGCGAGTCCCGCGAAGCAGAACACGAAGTGCGCGCAGAACACGTACAGGGAGGCCTGCCCCATCATCACCAGCGGCCGGGCCGCCAGCGGCTCGAGCGCATCGCGGAAGCGCACCAGGATCGCGGCGACGGCCGCGAAGTCCACGAGCCGCGCCACGCCCAGGTGCCACTTGTCATACAGCGCGCTCGGGCCGATGTCGACGCCGAGCAGCTGCGCGTAGCGCGCCGCCAGCAGCACCAGCGCCACCGCGACCCCCGGAATCCAGGCCCGCGCCGCCCAGCGCTGCACCGGCAGCTCGTCGCGCGCCCAGCGCACACCGCACCACATGCCGAAGATCCACATGAACTGCCAGGCCCACAGGTTGAACGCGCCCATCTCGTTGATGGGCACGCGCACGTTGAAGTCGTGCGCCAGCGCGGCGTACAGGGTGCGGCCGAGCCCGAGCTGTGCCCCCAGCCAGATCAGCGCGCTCGCGGCGAGCAGGTACTTCCAGCCGCGGGCGCGCCTGCCGGTGATCAGCAGCACGAACGGCGAGAGAAACAGAAACGTGATGTACAGCGGAATGATGTCCAGCAGCGGCGGCCGGTAGATCAGCATCAGGCTGTCGGGCACCGCGCGACCCGGGCCGGCCGCGAAATAGAAGTGCAGCAGGTTGTACAGCGCCGGGGTGCGGTCGCCGCTCGCGATACGCGCCGCCACCACGAACAGCAGCAGCAGCAGACCGACATGAAACGCATACAGGCGAGCGGTGCGCAGCAGCAGCTTGCGCTGCATGGCCCGCGGACCCTCGCGACTCAGCAACCGGTAGTAGATGCGCCCGGTGAACAGCGCCGACAGGAAGATGAACCCTTCCGAGGCGGAAAGAAATCCCACCGGCTGATTGACCCACGGCGTCAGCAGCGTGGGCACGTGCACCAGCGTCATCCACACGAGCATCAGCCCGCGCAAGGCATCGATCTCGAGTCGTCGCTCCATCTTGAGTCGGCGGTCGTTGGCTTTGGGGGGTGGCGGCAGCGGGGAGTCCTCCGCCGCATAACGTCGCCACTGCCGTCACGTTGACCTGGGTCCGCCTGGCCGTCAAGCTGAAACTTGACCGCGGCGGTGACGGCGGCGACAAATTGCAACAGTCCTCGCAGATCTGGTATGGAGCACGCGCGCTGGCGGCGTGGATTCGCGCCGGCGGTACGCCGCAGCGCCGCATGCCTGCGCACGCCCTCAAGCTGCGCTGGCACGCGCATTGGTTCGAGCAGAACTGGCAGGCACAGACGCAGCGGCTGCAGACGCTCGCCGCGCCGGATGCACCGGTGTTCATCCTGGGGATGTGGCGCTCGGGCACGACCGTGCTGCACGAGCTGCTGGCGGCCTGCACCGGCTGGAACACGCCGCTCACCTGGCAATGCTTCCGGCCCTCGACCTGCTTCATCACCCGCGCGCCCACCGAGCAGGCGGTGGTCGAGCGTCCCATGGACGAGGGCAGAATCAGTACGCTGGGCCCGCAGGAGGATGAGTTCGCGCTGCTGCTGCTCGGGGAACCCTCGGTGTATCGCGGCTTCATCGATCCGCGGCGTCTGCCCGAGTGCGCCGCAGGGCTGTGGGAGCAGCCCGGCGGGGCGGCATCGCTGGCGCGCTGGCAGCTATTCGTGCGAGGCATCGCCGCGCAGTCGGCCGATCGGCGGCTGCTGCTGAAGTCACCCAATCACTCCTTCCGCCTGCCGCTGCTCAGCTCGTTGTTTCCGGATGCCAAGTTCATCTGGATCGGCCGGCACGTCGGCGAGCTGCTCGCCTCGAACCTGCGCATGTGGCGCGCGATGATCGGCCTGTATGGCCTGTGGGACTGC
>DATJSD010000031.1:0-2586 GCA_035504335.1 Steroidobacteraceae bacterium
TCGGGCTCGACAGCCAGGCCTACGCGGACATCGATGCGTACCTGCTGCAGCAGAACGGCGAGCCTGCAGGCGCGAGCGAGCTGGTTGCCGCGCGCCTACCGCCGAGGATCCCGGGCCGGCCAGCCGGCGGTGACAACTTCACGAGTGCTGCCAATCAGGACGCGCTGTATCGGCAGGCCGAGGCGGCGATCGCCGCCACGCTCGCGCACCTGCAGCCGGTCAGCGATGCGATGCTGCGCGATCCGCCCGCGGCCGACTGGCTGATGTGGCGTCGCACCTACGATTCGCAGGGCTTCAGTCCCCTGACGCAGATCAATCGCGGCAATGTCGCGCACCTGCGGGTGGCCTGGTCGCTCGCCCTGCCGATCAGCGGTAATGAGATGACCCCGCTGGTGCACGATGGGGTGCTGTTCATCGAGAGCGCCGACAGCATCCAGGCGCTCGACGCCGCCAGCGGCCGGCAGCTCTGGCAGTACGTACGCGCACTGCCCGGTGTGCTGCGCAACGGGCGTGGGGCGCGCACGAAGGCGATGGCCATCTACCAGGATCTGCTGTATGCGCCTACGGCGGACGGGCACGTCGTCGCCCTCGACGTGCGCAACGGCAACGTGCGCTGGGATCACGACATCGTCACACCCGCCGGGGGCGTGAGCCTCGATGGCGGACCGATCGTGGTGAACGGCAAGGTGATCATCGGGGTGAGCCTCGGCGTCAATACCGCCGGTGGGGACTTCATCGTGGGGCTCGATGCGCACAGCGGCGCGCAGCTCTGGCGCTTCAACACCATCGCGCGGCCCGGGCAGCCCGGCGGGAATAGCTGGAACGGGGCGCCCCTCAATCAGCGCTACGGCTCGGGCGTGTGGACCGCGGGCAGCTATGATCCGGCTCTGAACCAGATGTACTTCGGCACCGGCAATACCTACGACGTCGGCACGCTCCTGCAGCCGTATGACCCGCCGAGCGCCTCCAGCCCGCAGGGCACCTCGAGGGATGCGCTCTACACCGACTCGACGCTCGCGCTGGACCCGGACACCGGCAAGCTCGACTGGTACTACCAGCACTTCAACGGCGACGTCTGGGACCAGGACTGGGTGTTCGAGCAGACGCTGCTCACGCTGCCTGTCGACGGGCGAGTGCATCGGCTGCTGGTGACCGGCGGCAAGCTTGCGATCTTCGATGCGCTCGACCGCGACACTGGGCGCTACGAGTTCTCCAGGGACGCGGGGCTGCAGAACCTGGTGACCCACATCGATCCGCAAACCGGTAGCAAGAGCATCGATCCGGCGCTCACGCCGATCGGGGGCAAGACCTACCTCGTCTGCCCGAGCACATGGGGCGCCCGCAACTGGATCGCGACCTCCTACGATCCGAGCACCGACATGCTCTACGTACCGTTGTTCGAGGCTTGCATGAACTACAGCTGGGTGCCGCGCTCGCCTGCCGAGGTGGCCGCCGGCGGCGATGACATCCATGGGATGATGCGGCCGCGACCCAACAGCGACGGCAGGTTCGGACGCATCGAGGCGATCAACCTGCGCACGCGGCAGATCGTCTGGACGCGGCGCCAGCGCGCCGCGCTCACCAGCTCGATGCTCGCCTCGGCAGGTGGCGTGCTGTTCAGCGGCTCGCACGATCGCGTGTTTCGCGCCTATGACGAGGCCACGGGGCAGCCGCTATGGCAGACGGTGCTGAACGCCTCGCCGAACTCCACGCCGATCACCTACGCCGTCCACGGCGTGCAGTACGTCGCGGTGGTGGCCGGCGGCGGCGGGCCGCTCGATTCAGCCGTCGGCACCATGACCCCCGAGATCGTGGGTCCGCCCGGCGGCACCACGCTGTGGGTGTTCCGCCTGCCGGGGCCGGGCGGCCCGCTCGCGGCGCGAGCGCTCGGGCACTGACGGCGCCGGAGGCGACCACCACGCAGACGAGCGTCTCGGCGGTGCGCCCGCTCAGGCGGCGGCGGGGGCCTCCGAATGCAGCACCCACAGCTTGCCGAGCTGGGCATAACCCTGGTTATCGGACTTGCCCACCTTATCGAAGGTGTCGCGCGCCCCGGCGGCATTGTGACTCTTCAGCTGCGCCATACCGAGCAGCAGGTTCGCCTCATCCGGATACTTCAGGCCCCCCTTGGTGATGCCCTGGGAGATGAGGCTGGCCGCCTTGTCAGCCTGGCCGTAGCTCAGATACGCCGCGCCGACAGCGACCAGCCCATCGCCCGTCGCCGCCGCCTCGGCCTTGGTCTGCTGTGCGGGCAACGAAGCCTCATCCGCGGTTGACTTCTGCATGGCGCCCGTCAGCATCTGCTGGTAGTGCATGATGTCGCGCGGGTCCGTAAAGATATTGTTTGCGAACGCCTTCTGCAGAACCGCTTCGGTCTCACCCGGGTAGCCGGCGTTGAAGGAGAGATCCGCCATCTGCGCGAAGTCGCCGGGCGTCTTGAGCGCACCCACATCGTTCATGAGCCGATAAACTTCCAGCTGCAGGTGCGCATCGTTGGCGTTCGCCTTCAACAGGGGCTGCAGCGCGCTGAGCCAGTAATCGGGCCTGGGATAGTAGGTCACCAGCTTGTCGATCACCTTGCTGGCG
>DATJSD010000032.1:0-11026 GCA_035504335.1 Steroidobacteraceae bacterium
CGAAGCGGGTCCGATCGTGCAGCTCGAATAGCTCTGCCGCGAGATACGCCGTGGCATGCTCCTGCAGATCGCAGGAAAAGTATCCCAGGCGGATCCGCGCGCCGCGCGGCGGGCTGAGGCTCGCCCCCGCAGGTGGCGGGGAGGGCGCGCCGGGGCAGGGCGCGCCGGGGCAGTGCGCGCCGGGGCAGTGCGCGCGCACCCACGCCTCGGCAGCGCGTCGCTGCAGCGGGGGGGAGTCCAGCAGGGCCAGCAGCGTCGAGGGCGTGCACGCCGGCCGGCCCTGCTCGAGTACCGAAGTGAGCGCGGCGAGCGGCGCCGCCAGATCCCGCCAGTCGCCGATCTGCATCCTCGCGTGCAGCCAGGAGCCGAGCAGCCACGGATGGTCCGGCGCGAGACTCAGCGCCCGGTGAAAGCCGTCGCGTGCCTCGGTGAAGCGCCGCAGATCCTGCAGGGCGATGGCGCGGTTGTTGTGAGCCTTGGGGTAATCGGGTCTGAGCTGCAATGCGCGGTTGCAGCTCGCCAGCGCGGCATCGGGCTGGCGCATCGCCAGCAGCAGCGCTCCGAGATTCAGGTGGGCTTCAGTCAGCGTCGGCTCCAGGGCGAGAGCCTGCCGGTAGCTGCCCAGCGCCTGATCATGCCGCTGCAGGGCCTGCAGGACCGCTCCGTGGCTGAACCAGGCCGCCGCATGCTGTGGGTCGATCGCCACAGCCTGCTGAAAACTGGCCAGCGCCTCCTGAGCTCGCCCGAGGTCCTGCAGACACACGCCGCGCCGATAGAGCGTGTCGGCCCGTAACGGCTGCAGCTGCAGGGCGCGCTCGTAGCTGTCGAGTGCCTCCTGGAGGCGTTGCAAGCCCGCGAGTGCGTTGCCGAGGCCCGCATGTGCGTCGGCCAAGGACGGTTCCAGCGCGATGGCGCGCCGATAGCTGGCCTCGGCCTCTCCGATGCGACCCTCGGCGAGCAGCGCATGGCCCGCCCGCGTCAGGGCTGCGGCGCGCTGCAGCCTGTGCTCACCGGGCGCGGGACTGCGACGGCTCTTCAGGGTGTTGGAGATCATGGGCCGCGTGCTCCTCGCGGGCCGCTCAGGCGCGGCTCGAGCGGCCGGTGCATCTCGCGCACAGCTCCTCGGCCGCGCGCCGCAGCACGCCCTTCCAGTCCCCGGGGGTCTCTTGCCTGAGCAGCCTGAAGCTCGGATACCAGGGGCTGTCGTCGCGACCGAGCAGCCAGCGCCAGTCGGGTGCAAAGGGCAGCAGCAGCAGCGTCGGCCTGGCCAGTGCGCCGCTCAGGTGCGCCACACTGCTGTCGACCGTCAGCACCAGGTCCAGACACTCGCACAGCGCGGCCGTGTCGCCGAAGTCGCGCAGCTCCTGTGGCATCGAGACGAGCCGGGGGTGCGCCGCGAGGCTCGGCTGATCCGTTTCGCGCACCTCCTTCTGCAGACTCACGTAGTCGATCCCGCCGGGAAGGTGGTCGATGAGCTGCGCCAATGCAATGCTGCGCGAGCGGTCGGCGTGATGTGCCGCGCTGCCGCTCCACACCAGGCCCACACGCGGGACGTCCGTGGCCCCCAGCCGCAGCCGCCAGGCAGCCACCCGGGCCGGATCGGCGCTGAGGTAGGGCGTGCAGGCCGGCAGCGAGTGGCTGTCCACGCCCAGCAGGTACGGCACGCTCAGCAGCGCGCAATGATAGTCGTGTTCCGGCGCGGGGCCGTCCATGCCGATCAGCTGCGCGACACCCCGCAGGCTCGCGAGCACGCGCAGCAGGGGCTCCGGGGCTTGCAGAATCACCCGCGCGCCCATGCCCGCCAGCACGGTCACGAAGCGACAGAACTGCAGCGTATCACCGAGCCCCTGCTCGGCCTGCAGCAGCAGCGTCCTGCCGGCGAGCGGCTCGCTGCCGGACCACTGCATCGACCGGACGGCGCGCTCGGGCCGCGAATGCCCGCGAGCGGGAAGCTTGGTGCGCCATTCGTACTCGCGCCACCCGGTGGCGAAGTCCCCCTGCAGCAGCGCGACGAAGGCGCTGCCGAGGTGAGCCTGGGCGTAGCCGGCCTGCAGCTGGATGGCGCGTCGATAGCTGGTGAGTGAGGCCTGCAGCTGCTGCAAGTCGTAGAGCACCGCGCCGCGATTGCAGTGCGCCACGGCGTACGCCGGGCGCAGGGCGAGGGCTCGTTCGTGACTGGCGAGGGCCGCAGCGAGCTCACCGAGCTCGCGCAGCAGCTCGCCGCGATTGGTGTAGGCCTCGGGGTTGTCGGCCCGCAATGCGATGGCGCGATCGTAACTGGCCAGGGCCTCATCCCGCCGGCCGAGCTCGCGCAGGATGTTGCCGCGATTCAGGTACGTGTCGGCCGAGTCGGCGCCGTGCGCGATCGCCCGCTCGCACTCGCTCAGCGCCGCCTGCGGCTGCCCGAGGCAGCGCAGCAGCTCGGCGCGGTTGCAGTACGCCTCCGAATAGTCGGCTTTGAGCTCGATCGCGCGGGCATAACTGGCCAGCGCGGCATGCGGGTCCTGCAGGCTCCACAGCACGTTGCCGCGGCTGAAGTGCGCCTGCGCGCAACGCTCGTCGATCGCCAGCGCCCGCTCGTAGCTGGCCAGCGCGCCGGCCGGCTGCCCGAGCCGCTCGAGCAGGACACCGCAGCCGTAGTGCGCCTGCGACAGCTGCGGGGCGAGCTCGCACGCGCGCCGGTAGCTCTGAAGTGCCGCGTTCCATCGGCTCAGCCCGGCGAGCGCATGGCCCAGATGCAGATGAGCCTCGGCGAAGTCGGGCTTGATGGCGAGCACCTGACGCAGCAGGTGCAGCGCTTGGGGGAAGTCGCCCCACTGGGCATGGATCACGGCAGAGAGATGCAGGGCATCCACGTGCCGCGGTGCGAGCCTCAGGATCCGCGCATAGCAGCGCTCTGCCCGCTCGAGCTGTCCGCGCCGATGACAGGCGATCGCCTGGCGCAGCTGCGCGGCGAGCGACGGCGCCGAGGGGGCGGCGATCTGGCTCATGTCGGCGCCGGTGCGAGCTCGCCCCGCCAGTAGGCGTGCAGCCGGTCGGCGAGCGCCTCGGGGTTGCCGCCAGACAGCGCCGCCACGGCAGCCGGGCCGGCGAGCCGCTCGCGCAGCCGCTGCCGCTCCTGCGCGTCGTCGACCAGGCGGCAAACCGTGGTGACGTACTCGGCGTCGCTGCGCGTGATCAGAAACTCAGGGAATCCCAGGCGCCGGAAGAGCGCCTCGTCGATGTGCTCATGCACCTCGGGCCCGGTGCGGCAGACTCCGATGAGCCCCGCCCGCACGGTGTCCACGATCCCGTTGGTATTGCCGAAGGGAAAGGGGTCGATGAACAGGTCGCAGCGCGCCAGCAGCTGCAGGTACTCGGCGTAGGGCAGACGCGCATGCGCCGTGGCCCGCTCACCAAGATATTGCCCCAGCAGACGTCTGAGGGGCACCTCGGTCAGGCCGGCGAGGTTACCGCAGAGGAAATGCAGACGCACCGGTGCGCTCGAGCGCTGCAGGATCTGCGCACAGGCGGTGAGGAAGCGTGGATTGATCTTCATCCAGGTCGCGACCACGGCGATCTGCACGCTACCCTGCGGCGCGTCCCTCGCGCTCACCTGCAGGTTCGCCGCGGTCTGCAGGGTTGGAACGGGTCGCGGCCGATAGGGCTGACCGTCGGAGGGCAGCCGCAGCAGCTGCTCGCTGAAGCAGGCCGGGTCACCCACGTAGTCGCTTTCCACCGCGACGCGATCGACGCTGGCCGAATGCGTGGTGGCCGGATGCCCCAGGCCGATGACCGTGCGGGGCGCGAGGCGCACATTCGCGAGGAACATCGTGAGGGTCGACATGCCCACGCTCGGCATGTAGAGAATCTGAGCGGCTTCGGCCGAGGACACGGCGCGTATCTGTTCGAGGTTCTGCAGGACACCGGCAGCGGGGTCCAGGGCGTGAAACTCGTGGAACACGGCCCTGCCGGCCGCATCGATGATCTCCGGATAGCCCATCCCCACGACCCGAAAGCGCTTGCGCAGGCCCTCGATGGCCAGCGAGTGGGTGCGATAGATGGAATGAGCTTCGTTGAACCACTCGAGGACCACCAGCACGGTGGGAGACGCACCGTTCGCATGCGGCTCGCAGCGGCGGACCACGTCGAGCAGTCCGTGCCGGCGCAGCTTTGCCCGGATCAGCTCGTTGATGGGGCGCTTGATGGCATGCTTGTCGGCAAAGTCCGCGTAGCTGCAGCGCATGTAGGCCCGATAGAGCACGGTGGCGGGCAGCAGATCCAGGTCCGCGACCTCGCCGAGGTGCTGCGCGAGCCAGTCGAGCAGCTGGCGCTGCTTGGCATAGGCCGCCGGAGTGGCCAGAAACGGCGCAGCCAGCAGGCTGATGAACAGCCCGGCCGCGAGCCGCGGCTGCGTGGCCCACAGCCTCTCGATGTCCAGTGGAATGCCGGACTCGACGGAGTAGAAGAGACAAAACACGGGCAGATGCTTCGCGGCAATGTGCAGCTGAGCGCCGCCGCCCCCATCGACGCTGAGGGCACGCAGGATATGGTCGGCGTTGCCGAAGCCGCTGGCGGCAAACAGCGCTCCGAGCCAGCCATGGTGCTCGAGCAGCGCCCGGTAATCGGCCGGCGAGAGCGTGAAGCCCGGATCCGTGGCCAGCGCGGTGAGGGCTGCGGTCAGCCGCGTGACCCGCTGGTCGGAAGCGGCGATCAGAGGCGCTGCGCTCGACACCGTGAGCGCTGGGGCCAGCCGTCCAGAATGCTCGTCCAGGCTTCGCAGCAGCTGCAGCAGCTGCTCGATGGCCGGCCCGCAGCGCCCGCCGTAGGCAAGCTGCTCGAAGTGCTCGAGGCTCACCGCCATCGGCGGGCGCGGGAGCAGGGCGAGTGCCTTCATGAGCGTTGCCGCAGGGTCCGGCTGCGAGCGCCAGGCGTTGTCGCCAGGGAGGTGAGCGCGCCGAGCATATCGGCGACCACCGACTGCCACTGTCCCGCACTGCTCTGCCGGAACAGGCGCAGGCTCGGATACCAGGGGCTGTCGGTGCGCTCGCGCAGCCAGCGCCACTCGCTGCGGGTGTGCAGCGCGAGCCACACGGGGACACCGAGCGCACCGCCGAGGTGCGCGACTGCGCTGTCGGTGCAGATGAGCAGGTCCAGGCTCATCAGCAGCGCGGCGCTGTCCAGGAACGCAGAGGCGCCGCAATCCAGGTCATCGAAGCACAGCACGCGATCCCGAAAGCCGACCCCGGCGAGCTGCTCGGCACCCGTTCCGACCTGCAGCGACACCAGCTGCACGCCGGGGAGCCGCGCGAGCGGCTCGAGGGAGCCGAGCGGCATCGAGCGGCCGTGGGCCCAATGGCGTTCCGCCTCCGGATTGCCTTGCCAGGCTATGCCGACCCGCAGGTCCGTGCCGCGGGGCAACCGCGCGGCCCACCTTTGCACCGCAGCGGGATCAGCCCGCAGGTAGGCCGAGGCGCAGGGCACGCTCGAGGGCTCGGTGCGAAACGCCCCGGGCAGCGACAGCAGCGGGCATTGGTAGTCGATCGCTCCGTGCGGCTCTCCGGCTGCGATGACCTGCACGCCGGGATACTGCTCGAGCAGCAGCGCCTTCAGGCGCGGCTGCACCTCGAGGATGACCCGATCGGCCAGGCGCCGCACCGCCGGCGCGTAGCGCGAGAATTGCAGCGTGTCGCCCAGACCGCGCTCGGCCCACAGCAGGATTGATTTGCCGCGCAGCGATTCGCTGCCGCTCCATCGCCGCTCGCGCATGCCCCGTTCATCGCCGCCCACGCCATCCATCTCGAAGCGCGCCTCGAAACCTTCCCATCCCGCCCGCCATTGACCACACAGCAGGTGCAGCAAGGCCCTGTTCCAGCGCGCGCGCAGATGCGACGGTTGCAGCTCGAGTGTCCTCTGGTAGGCCCGCAGAGCCGGCTCGTGGCGCCCGAGAGTGCCCAGCGCCGTCGCCCAGTTGTAGTGCGCCTCGGGCTCATCGGGACCGAGCTCGACGGCGCGGGCGAGGCTCGCCTCCGAATCGATGTGCCGGCCGAGCTTGCCCAGGGCGATGCCGCGTCCGAGCTCGGCGGCCGAGGAGCTCGGCGTCAGTTCCAGCGCGCGCTCATAGCTCGAGAGCGCCTCGGCATGGCGCCCGAGTGCCTGCAGGGCCTGGCCGGCGGCCCGATGCGCCCCGGCGTGCGAGGGCGCCAGCTCGAGCGCGCGCTGATAGCAGGCGAGGGCCTCGCCGTGACGCGCAAGCCCGCTCAGGGCGTTGCCCAGATTGTAGTGAGCGAGGGCGCTGCGCGGCTGCAGCTCGAGAGCCGCGCGAATGAGCGTGACCGCCTCGAGTGACGGCCCCGCCTGCGCGAGCGTGACCCCCAGCAGGTGCAGTGCGTCGGCATCGCGGGGGTCGCGCGCGATCAGGCGCCGATAGGCGGCCGCGGCATCGGCGATGCGCCCGGCGCGATGCCATGCCAGTGCCTGCTGTAACGCGGGGTTGATCACCGTCGCCTCGTGACGCATCAGGGCGCGACGTGAAAGGTCCGGGGCGCTTCCCCGCGCTGCCAGCCTCTCCACATGTGCCGGTAGGCGGCTTCCAGGTGGCGCGTATATCGCGGGGTGTCGAACAGCGCCAGCCCGTCGCGCTGCGCGCGCAGCCGCGCAGACAGGCCGCGCAGCCGCGCCGGATCACGCGCGAGGCTCAGGGCAAGCTGCTCGTAGTCGGCCAGCGAGCTCGTGAGCAGCTCGCCGAGGCCGGCTGCGCGCAGCAGGCTACCGGCCACGCGGGCCGCAAAGCTGCGTCCCGAACAGGTGAGCACCGGTAGACCCGCCCACAGCGCATCGCTGGCGGTGGTGTGAGCGTTGTAGGGCAGGGTATCGAGGAACAGGTCCGCCGCGCGCTGCCGCGCCAGATGCTCGGGCAGCTGCAGCCGCGGACAGAACAGGATGCGCTCGGGTGCGACGCCGCGCTCCGCCGCGGCACGTCGCAGGTTCGCGCACGCCCACGGGTTGTCCTCCAGCAGCCAGAGTACGCTGCCCTGAACGGCGGCCAGCAGACGCATCCACACGTCGAAGACCTCGGAGGTGATCTTCCAGAGGTTATTGAAGCAGCAGAACACGAATGCCTCCGGGGGCAGGCCGAGGGCGGCGCGGCTCGGGGTTGCCACGCCGATGGCACGCTGTCGATCGTTGGGCTGGTAGGTGTGCGGCAGGTAGGCGATCTGTTCGCTGTAGAAGCGTCGGCTGTCTGCGGGAATCAGGTGCTCGTCGGCGATGAGGTAATCGATGAACGGCGCTGCCATGGTCCCCGGAAAGCCCAGGTAGTTGACCTGCAGGGGCGCGGGGCGATACGCGAAGATGCCCGGCCTGCCGTAGCTCGTGTAGCCCTTCAGATCCACCGCGATGTCGATCTGCCTGGAGCGCAACCACTCGGCGATGTCCCGATCGCTGCGATCGGCAACTTCGACGAACTCGGCGCAGGCCCTCGCCAGTCGGGCGCGCACGGCGCTCTGATCGCGAGGCCCGATGGACACCCCGTGGATCTGGAAAGCCGAGCGATCGTGCAGCTCCAGGAGCTCGGCGATCAGGAACGCGGTGGCGTGGGCATGGTAGTCGGCCGACACGTAGGCGATGCGGATGCGCTCGTGGGTGCAGACTGGCGCCGGGGGCAGGGCGGACCGGCCGCGCATCGCGGCGGCGGCCTGCTGGCGCGCCGAGCTGGCGTGCTCCTCCGGGTCATCCGACAGCGTCAGCACGAAGCTATGCGGAGGCGCGCCGTGCAGGGCGCGCATGCGCTGCAGCGCCTGCCGCACCTGCGGCCAGTCGCACATGCGGTTGTAGCAATTGAGGGCCGCACCGAGCGCGTAGCTGTCCTGTGCCCACAGTGCCTGCGCACGCTCCAGACTCGCGATGGCCTCATCGAGCCTGCCCAGCATGCTCAGCGAGCGGCCGCGAAAATCGTGTGATCGCAGGTGCGAGGGATCGATTGCAAGCGCACGCTCGAAGCTCGCGAGCGCCGCCGCGGTGCGGCCCGCGCCGTAGAGAGCCACGCCGAGGTAGTGATGGGCATCGAGCAGCGGCGCGCCGAGCTCGCTGGCCCGTTGCAGGCAGGCGATGGCCTGCGCGCAGTCGCCGCTCTGGATCAGCGTGCGCCCCAGATCCACGAGAATCTGCGCATCCGCGGGCTTGAGCGCGGCCGCCAGCTGCAGGCTGCCCGTGGCACGCGCCGGCTCACCGCAGTCGCGCAGTGCGCGCCCCAGACCGTGATGCGCCTCGGGGAGGCGCGGGGCGTGGACGAGCGCCTGCTCGAAGGCCTGCAGGGCTTCACGCGGCTGCGCGAGATCCAGCCAGGCGAATCCGAGATTCGTCAGCGTCACCGCGTTGTGCGGTGACAGCAACAGCGCGCTGCGCAGCGTCGAGAGCGCCTCCTGCGGCCGTCCGATCTGGCGCAGCGCGCGGCCGAGATTGTTGAGCGCGCGCACGTGGCGCGCATCGAGGCTGAGCGCCTGGCGAAAGCAGGCGATCGAGCCGTGCAGATCACCCGAGCGCTGCAGCGCCGCTCCCAGACTGTTGCGCAGATCCGCGCAGCCGGGGTCGAGCGCTACGCAGCGCCGGTAGCTCTCGATGGCGGCGGGGGTGTGCCCGGCCGCGAGCTGCGCTTCGGCGAGTCCACCGAGCACATCGACCGTGTGGCCGCAGTGCTCCTCTGCGCCCTGCAGCAGCCGCACGGCCTCGTGCGAGCGTCCCAGGCGCAGCAGCGCCCCACCCAGGCTGAGCCAGGCGCCAGCGCGTGCGGGCGTCGCCCGCACCGCCGTGTGCAGGCAGGAGAGGGCCTCGAGGGTCTGGCCGGTGCCGAGGCGCGCAAGCCCGGTGATCTCCAGTGCCTCGCTGTTGGCGGCATCCGCTCCCAGCACGCGCTGGCAGGCCCGGATCGCATCGGCATAGCATCCTCGCGCGAGCAGCGCGCGCGCCGCTTCGATGTCACGGCTGATGGCTGACGTCATGAGGGATTCCTGCCCGAGGTAGCGCTTATGCTGCAAACCGATTGCAATATTGTGAAGGTAGGTTAACGGCCCTCATCACGGCGCACCCGCCGGCAACTCCCGCTGCCACAATGGCCTGGATGTTCAAGAACCGCCGCGCGAATGCGCCGCTGCTGCTGAGTGCGCTGCTGTGCGTCGGCATCGCGGTGCAGGCGACGGTGACGCTCAGGCGCCTGAGCGGCGGGCCGCGGCTTGCGAGCGCCGCGCTGCCCGCCGGGCGCGGCGGGGCGGCAGCGGCCGCGCTGCTCGAGCTGCGTCGCATCCGCGGGGCGCACCTGTTCGGCGTGGCGCCGTCGGAGGGGCACACCGGGGCGGTGTCCGCCAGCGCGCTGGTGCTCACCGGCATCATCGCGGCCGGTGATCCACGGCGCGGCGCGGCGATCATCGGCAGCAGCACCGCCAGCGCACATCTGTACCAGGCCGGTGCGGCGGTGGCGCCGGGGGCGATTCTGGCCGAAGTGTTTGCCGATCATGTCACCCTGGAGCGCGCCGGGCAGCGCGTGGCGCTGCGTCTGCCGCAGGCGCGTGGCGGGATCCGGCGCAAAGGCCCGCCGCCGCCGCCCCCGATGTTGGCGCGAGCGATGGCCGATGCGGGGCTGGACGATGCGGACCAGGAGCCGCCGCCGCCCACGCCGCTCACGAACGCGGCGACGGTCGTCTCGGCCTTCAGTGCGCACCGGGTGTCCGTCGATGGGCAGTCGGGCCTGCGCATCATGAATACCGGCATCAATGCCAAGGCCCTGGCCGCGCTCGGTCTCGCCCCCGGAGACGTCATCCTGCAGGTCAACGGACAACCGGTGGGCAACACTCACGCCGATCTGATGACGGCATTGCAGAGCAATGCCACGCTGCTGATCGACCGTGACGGGAACAACGTCGGCGTATCGATCGATCCGAGCACCGCAGCCTGGGCCGCGGAGCTGGTGCGAGCCTCCGTACCTCAATAGTCCTGCAAATGTCATACGTTCGCATCGGCGGTTGATGCGGAAAGTTCACGAACGCTTCCCCTCGCTGCAACGAACGTCCGGCACTGTGCGCAGGCTCGCGCAGTGAGCCCCAGATACCGTGACGTAGATCCTGGACCGCTGCGCGGACAAGGTGTCCGGGGCCCGAGAGGCTGTGGGCGCAGATCTAGTGTTCGCAAGCGCGTCACCCTACTAGGGAGATCTTCGATGAGGAAATTTCTTGCCCAGACGGTCGCCGGTGCCGTGGCGATCGTTCTAGCATCCACGGCAGCACACGCCCAGCTCGCATCGCCCGCGCAGGGCAGCAGCGATCCGTACGACGGCGGTGCTGCGGACGGTCTGTTCCTGGCCGTCTGGAACGACGGCACGAACGTGACCGATCTGATCGATCTGAGTTACGTGTTCAGCCAGATTCAATACCCGCTCGGTGGCGGCGGCTCCAGCCAGCTCACGACCGTGGCCGGCGAACCGTTCACGAGCGCGACCAACCCTGCCACTGGCGTCGGCATGGTCGACCAGCTCAATTTCGGCCCGCTCTCGAACTACAACGCCACGATCACGCTCTCGAGCGGCGCCGTGACGACGCTGCAGAGTGCGCTGTTCGGCTCGGGGAACATCGGTAGCACGCAGTACCTGGTGGGAGCCGCCAACGGCGGCCTGCATACCGGTGTGGACGTGACCTACGCACCGGGACAGACCTACGGGGGCAATATTTCAACCCCGGCGAGCGCGCTCGCCTCGGAAGCCGCGGCGTGGGATACGCAAAGCGGCGGGGCTGCTCCGTACATCGATACCAGCGGATCGCCCGCCTCCGCGATCGGAGCCGACGGCTCGATCGGTGACGGCTCGCTCGGGACCGGTTTCAACTTTGCCGGCCTGGTCGGCAACCCGCTGGCTTTCTGGCAGTTCAGCAAGAACGGCACCAAGGCAACGCAGCAGAACATTCTGTTCTCCCCGGATGGGACGGCCGCCGACGAGGGATTCTGGTTCCTGTCGGACACGGGTGATCTGAGCTGGAACCTGCCTGAGGCCACCGCGCCGGTG
>DATJSD010000033.1:0-12038 GCA_035504335.1 Steroidobacteraceae bacterium
AGCGGCAGCAGCGCCAGCGGACCGGTGGCGAGGAAGCGCTGCCAGGCGGTGTGCCGGTGCGGCCGCTCGGTGCGCACGGTCGCCACCAGCGCCAGCTCGCGGTAATCGCGCATGTGAGCCGGCATGCGCAGCTGCGTGCGCACCAGCGAGCTCGCCCCGTCGGCGCCGATCACCAGCCGTGCGCTCAGCGCCGGTGCGTCGCGCAGCGTCAGGTGCGCATGCGATGCGTCGATGCGCAGCGCGCTGAGCGGATGGGTCAGCAGCGTGCCGCCGGCGTCGCGAAAACTCGCAACGCACGCCGCCTGCAGCAGCCCGCTCTCGGCGATGTGACCGAGATCCGGCTCGCCGAGATCGGCCGCATCGAAGCACAGCGCCCCCGGTCCATCGGGCCTCGCCGACTCGTGCCAGACACACATGCGCTCGTAGGCGCACAGGCGCCTGCCCGGCAGGCGCGACCAGGCACCCGCGGCCGCGAGTATGCGCTCGCTCGCACGCGACACTGCCACCACGCGCAGCTCGGGCGGCGCGTTCGCGGCCGGCGGCGGCGCCGGCGCCTCCGCCAGCAGCGCGATGCGCGCCGCCTCCAGACCCGAGTGACGTGCCAGCAGCGCGGCCACGCAGGCACCCGCCAGGCCGCCACCCACCACCGCGACGTCGAACTCCGCGCTCATGGCGCGCTCCCGTCATCCTCGGCGCGCCGTACCAGCGGCAGTCCGCGCGCCAGGCGCGGCAGGCGCCCGAAGCCCCAGCTCAGCCGCGACAGCGCCCGCTTGGCCGGCGGGCTGAGATCGAACAGCAGCAGGCCGAGGTCGCGTGCCGCGGCGAGCATCGGCCGCTCGCTGGCGAACAATCTGACCAGCCCGTCGGTGAAGCCGATCATGCCGCGCCGATCGGCGCGGCGGCGACGTGCGTACTCGGCCAGCGCCGCGGGCGCGCCCGGATCCTCACAGGCGCAGATCAGCTCGGCGAGCACGGCCGCATCGCGCAGCCCGAGATTGAAGCCCTGAGCGGCCACCGGATGCAGCGCCTGGGCGGCGTTGCCGATCAGGGCCGTGCGCTGCCCGACGCTCGCCTGCGCCTGCAGCAGCGACAGCGGATACTTGCCGCGCCGGCCGACCTGCAGCAGACACCCGGCGCGCCAGCCAAAGCACTGCTGCAGGCGTTCGCGAAACTGCGGTTCCGAGGCCGCGAGCCACACGTCGGCCGCCGGCGGCGCGAGCGTCCACACCACCGCGTAGCTGCCGTCGAAGCGCGGCAGCAGCGCGATCGGCCCCTGCGCGGTGAAGCGCTCGTAGGCGATACCCTCGGCGCGCCGATCGGTGCACAGGTTCGCCACCAGCGCGACCTGCCCATAGTCGCGGGCGCTCGACTCGATGTGCGCCGCCTGCTTGACGAGTGAATGAGCCCCATCGGCGGCCACCACCAGGCGCGCGCGCAGCCGCCGTAAACTGCCGCCGGTCGCACCGCCGGTCGCGCCGCCGCTCTCGACATCCAGCGTCGCCGCCTCGTCCGACAGCTGCACCCGTGCCACGCGCGCCGGACTCCAGGTGCGCACGTGACGGCGCCCGCGCAGCGCGCCCCACAGCACGCCGCCCAGATGTCGATTGCTCACGGTAAAGCCGAAGGCCGACAGGCCGTGGGCGGCGGCGTCGAGTCGCGCGAACCCGAAGCGCCCGGCATCCGACACGTGAATGTGGCGGATGGCGGCCGCCTGCGCGGCGATCGCCGGCCATACCCCGAGCGTCTCGAAGATACGCCGCGCCCCGTTGCCCAGCGCGGTGGTGCGCTCGTCGAAGCTGGGCTGCGCGCCGCTCTGCGGCGCCACCGCCTCGATCAGCACCACGCTGCGCCCGCTGTCGGCCAGCGCCAGCGCCAGACTCGCGCCCACCATGCCGCCGCCGACCACGGCGACGTCGCACTGTTGTGTGCGCGTCACGCTCACGCCGCCGCCATCAGCGCTTCGATCTGCTCGGGCTCCTTCGGCACCGCGTCCGTCAGCACCTCGCAGCCGCCGCGGGTGACGATCACATCGTCCTCGATGCGCACCCCGATGTTGCGGAAGCGGCGCGGCACCCGCGCGGCACCGGCGCCGGAGGCGACACCGGCACCGACATATATGCCGGGCTCGACGGTCAATGCCATGCCCGGCTCGAACACGCGCCACTCGTCGGCGATCTTGTAATCACCGACGTCGTGCACGTCCATCCCGAGCCAGTGCCCGGTACGATGCATGAAGAACTGCCGGTATGCACCCGAGCGGATCAGGGCCGGTAGCGCCCCCTTGAGCAGTCCGATGCGCTTCAGGCCCGCGGTGATGACGCGCACCGCCGCGTCGTGCGGCTCGTTCCAGTGGTTGCCGGGCTTGACGCGCGCGATCGCGGCGCGCTGTGCCTCGAGCACCACCTCGTAGACCGCGCGCTGCTCGGGGCTGAAGCGTCCGTTCACGGGATAGGTGCGCGTGATGTCCGAGGCGTAGTAGCCGTATTCGCAGCCCGCATCCACCAGCAGCAGGTCCCCCGAGTGCATGCGCGCATCGTTGGCATGATAGTGCAGTACGCAGCAATTGGCGCCGCTGCCGACGATCGGATGATAGGAGGTGTCCGCGCCGTGGCGGCGGAACTCGTGCAGCAACTCGGCCATCACCTCGAATTCCATGCGTCCCGGCCGGCAGAAGCGCATCGCGCGCACGTGGGCGCTGGCGCCGATCTGGCCCGAACGGCGCAGCAGCGCCAGCTCGGCGCGGGTCTTGAACAGGCGCATGTCGTGCAGCAGATGATTCAGCGAGACGAATTCCTGTGGCACGTGCAGCCCGCTGCGCGCCTGAGCGCGCAGCCGGTTGACCCAGCCGATCACGCGCCGGTCGAATTCCGCGTTCAGGCCCATGGTGTAGAACACGCGCTCGCGTCCCTCGAGCAGCCCCGGCAGGATCTCGTCGATGTCGCAGATCGGAAAGGCATCGTCGGCGGCGTACTCGGCCGTGGCCCCGGCGGGTCCGGCGCGCCTGCCGTCCCAGATCTCGCGCTCGGGACTGCGCTCGCGCACGAACAGCACGTACTGCGCGGCTGCCCGGCCGGGGATCAGCACCGCCACCGATTCGGGCTCGGGAAAGCCGCTGAGGTAGTAGAAATCGCTGTCCTGGCGGTAATCGTATTCGACGTCGCTATTGCGCGCGCGCACCGGGGCGGCCGGCAGGATCGCGATCGAGCCGGCGCCCATCAGGCGCATGAGCTGCGTGCGCCGGCGCGCGAATTCGCTCCGAGCTGGATCGGTCATGAGTGCCTCGCGATGCCGGCTCGAGCGGCCGAGCGGTGTGCCACCGGACCCTAGTGCAGCACCGGCGGGGGCGGCGGTTCGCGCTCGCGCAGCGGCTCGAGCTCGTCGAACACCAGTTGCACACCGACCCGCACGAATTCCACCAGCTCCGCCAGCGCCGACTCGTTCGCCTCGAGGCTGTCGCTGGTGTCCACGCCGGCGCGGGTGATCTCCGTGAGGTCACGCACGATCTCGCCGAGGTCTCCGGGCAGCCGCTGCGGATCTGCGGCCCCGTTGCTGCCCAGACCATAGAGAAATCCGGTGCACCAGGAGGTCAGCGCGCGCGTTCGCTCCTCGATGGGCCGATCCTCCGCGGGGATCAGCAGATCGAATTGCATGTCACGGCCGCTGAGCGCGGCGACCGTGCTGGCGTAGAGCGAGGCCAGCGCCGGATCGGCACGGCCGGGGCCGATGCCGTCGGGCAGGATCTCGGCGAGCCAGTCCTCCAGCCGATACGGGCCGAGCGCGCACAGCGCTCCGGCCAGAGTACCGTGCGCTTCCGCCGGATCGGCCAGCGCGTGCGAGGCCGTCAGCGAACGCTGGATCTGGGCATAATCAAGCGTCGTGGGCACACAACGATGGTATGGCAGCGCACGTCGAGCTCGCAACCTCGGCGCGCCGCACGCCGCGGATGCGGGGCGCGCCGGCCACACATTGACCTGCGCGTGCGGCCGGAACTATAGTTTTGCATGCCCGAAACGCCGCGCTCCTCGCCGATAGAGCTCGAGCTCAAACGCCTCGACAAACGCGTGGAAGAGCTGATCCGGGCGATCGGCCAGCTCAAGGAGGAAAATCGTGCGCTGCGGCAGCGGCAGGAAATCCTCGCCGCCGAAAAGACCTCGCTGTTGCATCGTAACGAGCAGGTCCGCGCGCGCGTGGAAGCCATGATCGGACGGCTCAAGGCCATGGAACACGGCGCATGAGCGAGCGCGAGTCCGCACGCCCGCTGAGCGTGCGCATCCTGGAGAAGGAATACTTCGTCACCTGCCCCGCCGAGGAGCGCTCCGAGCTGCTCGACAGCGCGGAGCTGCTCAACGGCCGCATGAAGGAGATCCGCGACAGCGGCAAGATCGTCGGCCTGGACCGCATCGCAGTCATGGCGGCGCTGAACCTGGCACACGAGGTGATCAAGCTGCGCGCGCGCGATCAGGGCTCCGAGCAGGACACCACCCGGCGGCTGCGCGGCCTGCGCGAACGCGTCGAAGCGGCCTTGGAGAACGGTCAGCAGCTCGAGCTTTAGCGCTGCACGTCGCGCTTTGAGCGCCCGCGACTGCTCCTGAGCGTACTTTCGTGTAGAGTGGCCGCAAGCGTCACCTGCGGTGTTCGACAGTGGGCTGGGTTACCTCTCGACCCTAATTGAAACACCCACGGGGCCAACAGCCTTGCGGCCAGCATTGTGCAGGTCTGCCTCGTAGCAGAAAGCCTTACCTGTCCCAGGCGGCTCCACTTGTTGCTCCGGTCGAGAGCAACGGCCCGCACCGGCATCTGCGGGTGACGCCCCTTCCGCTGACACCCCATCCTTCTGCCTGCGCTGCTCTGCGCGCGCGACGTGAACTGCATGCGAGCGCATCCGCGTGCGAGCTTGCATCCGATGTGAATGTGATCACAGACGCGATGGATGGATCAGGTTGCTTGTAATTTTGCAACGCGTGTATATACTCGGGCACCGGACTAACCTGATATGGAGATCTTGTCATGGCGAAAGCAAAGAAGAAGGCCAAGAAGAAAGCTTCGAAAAAGAAGTAAGGCCTTCGGCAGCGGCGGGCGCGGATGCTCTCCACGCTCGCCGCGCTTCGAGACTACATACAGTGCCCGCGTAAGCGGGCACTGTCGCTTTTGGACCCAAGAAAGCTGCACCACGGCCCCGCGGGCGGTCCGCCATGAACGATCCCGCACTCCCGAACAAGCAGCGCGCCGCGCGGGCGGCGCTCACCTGGCTGCGCGACGACATGATCCTCGGGGTCGGAACCGGCTCGACCGTCAATGCGCTGCTCGACCTGCTGGTCTCGGAGGGCGCGGCGCGGCGGCTGCGGGGCGCGGTCGCCAGCTCCGAGGCGAGCGCGGCCCGTCTGCGCGCCGCCGGTGTCGCCCTGCTGGATCTGAACGAGCTGGACGGTGTGCCGCTGTACCTGGATGGCGCTGACGAAGCGACGCGCGGCCGGCAGCTCATCAAGGGCGGGGGTGGCGCCCTGACGCGCGAAAAGATCCTCGCCGCCGCGGCACGCTGCTTCGTGTGCATCATCGACGAGGGCAAGCTCGTGGACCGTCTGGGCCGCTTTCCGCTGCCGGTCGAGGTCATCCCGATGGCGCGCGCCCAGGTCGCCCGCCATCTGACCGCGCTGGGCGGGCGGCCGGTGTGGCGCGAGGGCTTCACGACCGATAACGGCAATCACATCCTGGACGTGCACGGGCTCACGATCAGCGATGCCGTCTCGCTCGAGACCACCGTCAACCAGATCGCCGGGGTGGTGACCGTGGGGCTGTTCGCCTCGCGCCCGGCCGACGTGCTGCTGGTCGGTGCCGCACACGGCGTCCAGACGATCTGAGGCGCTGGCTGCCCGCCGGCTGCTGCCGCTGCTGCTGCGGGGCGCCGCTGCCGCCGCGGCGCTGCCCCGAATCGGCTCACCGATCGCAGAGCGAGACATCCCCGCTGAGAGTCTTGATGTGCACGACGCCGTCGCCGGCACCGCGAGTGCCACTCATCCTGGCGCCCGGCCCGTGCCGACTGTCGCGCTCGGGTGACTGCCCGAAGCAATCCTCGATCCTGCCGGTGAAGGAGGAGATGTCGTAGGCGAAACCATCCGAGGCGCGTGCACGGATGCTCACGCGGCCGCCGATGGTCTCGCCCTGCACGGAAGCGCCCGGCGCCAACGTGCCCGTGAGGCCGATGTCGCCCGAAGTCGTGCGCAGCCGCACGCTCTGTACCGGATCGAGCGAGACCTGCAATGAGCCGCTGATGCTCGCCGCCTGCAGGTCGCCGCCGCCGCTGGTCAGCGTCACGTTGCCGCTGACGCTGCGGGCGGTCACGTGCGCGCCGCTGCCGTTGCCACCGCCGTTGCCGTTGCCGTTGCCGTTGCCGTGCAACAGGATATCGCCGCTGACCGTCCTGACGTCGACGTCGGCGGCAGCCAGCTCGTCGCGCACCTCGCCGCTCACGGACTGCAGGCGTTGCGCGCCGAGTATTCCCGTCACCTGCACCCCGGCGCTCACCGCGGCGACCTCCAGTGAGCTCATGCGCGGCACGTGCACGGTGAGATACGCCTGCTCGCCCCCTGCGCCACCGAAGAGGCTGAACGGGAATCCGCCGCTTCGAGAGCACAGTCCGAAGCACAGCCGCCCCGTCCCATAACCGGTGACGCGCACGCGCGTGCGCCCACCCTCGCGGCTCACCTCCAGCCCGAGGTCCTCGCCGTGCAGATCCGCCGTGACCGCCACCTGCGGCCGGTCCCAGGCCGACACATCGATCGAGCCGGCAACATCGTTGATGATCACCTCACCGCGCGGATCGGCGGAGATCTGTCGCTCCACGGTGCGCTCCCCGGCCGCCCGGACCTGTGCCGCGGCGGGTGCGCCGAGCGCGGCCAGCAGCGCCGCGGCGAGCATCACGGGCAACGTTCCCGCGGGCCCGCGCATCATCAGATCGATCCGTCGCCGGTACCGGCTTCGCTTGTCCACTTTCCCGCCTCCTGCACCGTTGCAATCAGCTGCTGCTCGTCCTGATAGGACTCCTGCAGCATGGCGCGCAGCAGTGCGTTGCCCGGATCGCGTCCCAGCGCGGCCTGGATATCCCGCATCGAGCGCTGGATCACGTCCAGATCGGCGAGCACTTTCTGCCGCGACGGCGCCGGCAGGGCTTCGAGGCGCGCATTCAACGAGCGCAGCAGCGCCTCGCGCTGGCGCCCGTCGAGTGGCCCGAGCTGCGGACGCATCTCGTCGATGGCCAGCAGCTCCCGTGGCAACGGACCACGCGCGGCGCTGCCGTGCGTCATCCACACGCCCAGCGTGAGCGCGCCACCGATCGCGAGCAGTCCCACCGCGGCGGCGAGCTGCAGGCGCCACCCGCTCCAGGGCAGGCGCCGGGGCCGCGGACCCGGGTGTGGTGCGAGGGCCGATGGGCCGACGGTCGCCGCCGGCGCCGCCTGCAGCCTCTCGGCCGGCGGCGTCTGCGCCTGCCTCGGCGCTCGGGCCTGCAACCGCTCGGTCACCCGCGCCTCGATCTGCGGCCACAGATCGCGCTCCGGCATGCGCTCCTGCGGCAGCTCGCGCAGCGAGCGCACACGGCGATGAGGCAGGTCCTTCGGGGCTTCCGGGCGATGCTCGCTCATGCTGCTGTCTCCCGATCCAGCCGACCACGCAGCAGCGCGCGGGCGCGGTGCAGCTGCGCCTTGCAGGTACCCTCCGCAACACCCAGCATCCCCGCGACCTCCGCATGTGAATAACCATAGATCCCACTGAGCACCAGCACGTCGCGCGCACCCTCGGGCAGCTCGCCGATGGCCTGCTCGATCTCTGCGACTTCCACCGGGGTGTCCAGTGTCCACTCCGCCTCTGCCGCCGCGCCGCCCGACCCGGGCACGGGGGCGGCCGCCGCGCTCGCCTCCGTCGACGTGGGCGAGCGGCGCCGGCTCAGCACCACGTTTACGGCGATGCGATGCAGCCAGGTGCCGAAGGCGCTGCGGATCTCGAAGCGCCCGAGCGCGCGCCAGGCACGGATGAAGGTGTCCTGCGTGCAGTCCTCGGCCGTCGCCGGATTGCGCGTCAATCGCACGCACAATGCATAGACACGGCCCACGTTCTCCCGGTACAGCCGCTCGAAGGCGTGCACGTCGCCGTCGCGGGCGCGCTGCACCAGCACCGGCTCCCACTCGACGTGTTGACTGTGCGCGGCGGCCATCCAGCTCATTCGACTACCCGCACGCCCCGTGGGTTTGAATGCCCCTCAAACCCCCGCCGTCGAATGGCCGGATCCGGGCCCGCGGGTCCGCCCACCGGGCGCCGGCGCGCCGCTACGCCCAGGCCGCGCAACCGCCAGGGGGCGCACGCGTTGCACCAGCAGCCGCAGGAACTGGTCCGAGTGCGTGAACACCGCGAAGTGTCCGGCATCGGGAATCGCCACGAAGGCCTTCATCGGTGCCTGCAGCAGCTCGACATAATCCATCGCCGAGGAGGCCGGCGAGCTGCAGTCGCGCGCGCCCTGGAACACGAACACCGGCAGCGCAAGCGGCCCCGCCAGGCGCCGCGGCGCCAGCTCGCGTATCTGCTTCTGCAGATCCTGGGCGCTCAGGGTCCGGCCACCGATCCACGCGTCAACGTCCTGCAGCGTGTAGCCCGGCGCCGTCAACGCCAGGCCGATGCGTCCCGTGAGAAACGCATCCGCCGCGCTGCCTTCGCATCTCTGCAGCCAGCGATCAAACAGCTGACCGGCGGGGCTGCCCGGTGCATACGGCGGCACACCGATGGCCCTCAGATGCGTGAGCGCCTGCGAGTCGCCGGCGGCCTGCGCGGTCGCGAGCACCGCCTGATAGGCCGCACGCTCATCCGCCACCGGGTCGACGATCTGTCCCGTGCCCACGAAGGCCGCGAACAGCTCGGGGCGCGCCTTGACCATCAGCACTCCCAGCACGGCGCCCCAGCCGTGACCGACCAGGATGATCCGGTCCTGGCGCAGATGCGTACGCAGATACTCGCTCAGCTCCAAGCCGTCCCGCACGAGCTGTCCGATCGTCAGCGTGCCTGCCGGCGGCGCGCCGTTGCGCTCCAGGGTACGACCGGCGCCCCGCTGGTCCCACTGCACCACGGTAAACGCCTTCTCCCAGGCCGCGAAGTAGGGATAGGACCAGGGATTGGTCGCATCCCCCGGTCCGCCGTGCAGGAACAGCAGTACCGGATTGTCGCGGTGCTCGCCGCGGATGGTGATCCACTGATCGATGCCGCCGATGGGCACGTAGGAGGCCTCCTCGATCGCATCGTTGCCGCGCAGCGCGTACAGACGCTCGTGATTGCCGCTGCGCTCACCGAGCCAGTCCTGGAACTGCAGCTGCTGCGCGGTGCTCGCGTCGGGCAGCGCCTGCTCGATGCGCTCCAGACGCGCAGCCGTCGCCGCCGCGGAAGATTGCACCGCGGCCAGCTGCGCGTCCGTGTTCAGCAGCTTGGCGGCCACGAACGCCAGGCCGACGAGAATCACCAGTCCGACCAGATTGACCTCGAGCCATTTGTCCGCTCTCACGGCGACCTCCCAGGGTGCGCGGCGCATCCGGCGCGGCGCGTTGCGCGTTGCGGGCTCATGCCCTGGATACGATACCAGCTCCGTCCGCACGCTCTGCGCGAGCCGCACGCCGCGGGCGCACCCCCCGGCTTGCAAGCTGAGCCGTTTGGCGTAGTCTGCCAGCGGCGCTTGACCGGCTCCCGATCGCGGGGCTCCCAGCCCTCTCGCAGCTTGCCGGAACGGCGGGTCTCGCAGGGGCGATGACGTGTCCGATTCGCCGCGGATGTTGTCCTCTAAATTCACTCCCCGACCCCTCGGACCGTACCCGCTCGAGCGGGTCAGGCTGCTGGAGGTGCTGCAGCAGCACGCCGAAGCCAAGCTGGTACTGATGCACGCACCGGCGGGCTATGGCAAGAGCACGCTGATGGCGCAGTGGAATCAGCGCCTGTGCGCGCCTGCGGGCACCGGCCCGAGCACCGGCTGGATCTCGCTCGACGAGGACGACAACGACGCCGGACGATTTGCGGCGGTCCTGGGCCAGGCGCTGCTGCCCGACGCCGGCGCGGGCACCGATCTGCTCGACTGCATGACCGGTTGCCTGCGGCCACACGGCCGCTTCACGTTGTTCCTCGACGAGGAGGAGCACCTGACGGCCGACGATGCCCTGCGACTGCTGGAGGTGCTGCTGGAGCTCTCGCCCGCCGGATTGCACCTGGTGGTCGGCTCGCGCGCGCAACCTCGCCGGCTGGCGACGCAGCTGAGCCTGCGCAGCGATTTTCTGGAGCTGACGGCGCAGGACCTCGCCTTCCGCCCGGACGAGATCGGACAGTTCGTGCAGCTGCGCTGTGGCGTGACGCTGGATGCGTCGACACGCGCGCGCCTGGCGCAGCGCACCGAGGGCTGGGCCGCGGCCTTGCAGCTCGCCGCGGTGGAGCTGGCGCGCGGCGAGCCCCCGCAGGCAGTGTGCGATCGCCTGACCGCCCCGCACTCCAGTTTGCTGCGCTACCTCAGCGAGGAGATCCTGATCCACCTGCAGCCGCGGCAGCGACAGTTCCTGCTGCAGACCTCGTTCCTGCTGGAGCTCTCCGGCCCGCTGTGCGATGCGGTCACGGGCGGCAACGATGGCGAGGCGCTGCTCATGCAGCTGCAGCAGGCCAATCTGCTGTTGCAGCCGGTCGACGTGCAGCGCCGCCGCTATCGCTATCACGCGCTGTTCAGGGATGTGCTGCTGCAGGAGCTGCACGCACGGCATGCCGAGCAATTGCCGATCCTGGCCCGCCGCGCCTCCGACTGGAGCGCGCAGGCACAGCGGCCCGAAGACGCCGTCGAGTACGCACTGCTCGCCGGCGATGCCGCGCACCTGATCGGTTGCATCGGCCGCTGCATGGAGTCGCTGATCTCGCAGGCGCAGTTCGAGACCGCCAAGCGCTGGCTGCGCGGCGTGCCACGCGACGAGCTGGCGGCGCGCCCGGAGCTGCTGCTGTGGCTCGCCTGGGTCGATTTGTGGAGCAATGACTTCGGGGCGGCGCGCGCGGCGGTGTCGGAACTGGAGCGCCTGAGCGCGCGGCAGTCGATCGCCGCGGAGCAGCAGCTCGGTCAGCACGTCATCCGCGTGCTGCTGGACATCCTCGACGGCCGTTACGACCAGGCGCTGGCGATCACCGCATCCGCTTCGCGGCAGGCAGCGGCGCCCGAGCGCCGTCTGAGCGTCAGGTTGTGCAATCTGCGCGGCCTGCTGGCGCAGATGCAGGGCCGGTTCGGCGAGGCGGCCGCACAGGCCGAACAGGCCGCGGTGCTCGCCGCGCAGCCCCCGCCCATGTGGCTCAGCCTCGTGCACGCGGCGCACATCCGCGGCATGGTAGAGATGTCGCTCGGCAACCTGTCGAGCGCCTGGCGCGAGTTTCACCGCCCGGAGCGCGCGCTGGCCGCGGCGCATGGCCATTCGAAATCGGGGGTCAATCCGAGCCACCTGCTGGCGCTGTTGTGCGGCTCGCGCGCGCTCGTGCTCTACGAGCGCAACAGGCTCGATGACTCGGAGGATTGCCTGGACCGCTACGGGCCCTTTATGAATACCGTCTTCTCGCCGACCAGTCGCATGCTGTGGTACCAGCTGCGCTCGCGGCTGTGCGCCGTGCGGGGCGACGATGACGGCTGTCTGGCCATGATCGAGGAAGGGAGCGCTTACGCGATACGTCACGGCATCGGCTGGATGCAACTGCTGATGCAATGGGAACGCATCGATCATGACATAGCGCGAGGCGATTTGGATCACGCGCGCTCCATGGCTGCCGGTATGCCCGAGCCCGAGCGGCCGTCGCCCGGGGCGTCGGAGTGGATCGTGACCTGCGAGGAGCTTTTCGGACCGGTCATCGGCGCCTGCCGTCTGCAGATCCACATCGGACAGATCCGTCAGGCGCTCGACAGCCTGTACGCGCACATCGCGCAAAGCGAACGCCAGTTCCGGCGCCTGCGCCTGACCAAGCTGTGCGTATTGGAAGCGCTGGCGCTCGCCGCAGCGGGC
>DATJSD010000034.1:0-9953 GCA_035504335.1 Steroidobacteraceae bacterium
CGCATCCAGTGCTGCTGCAAGAAATCCACGAAGGCGCGCACCTTCGGCAGAAGCAGTCGGGTGCGCGGGGTTAGGATGCTCAATGGCGTGGGCGGCCGCTGATAGGCCTCGAGCACAATCCTGAGCCGCCCGTCAGCGAGACAATGTGCAACCTGCCAGGAGGGCACTCGGACGAGCCCGGCCCCTGCCAAAGCTGCGCTGACCAACGTATCGAAGTCATTGGCGCAGAGCCGGGTTGGAATGCGCACAGGTCTTCGCACCGCGCCGTCTTGGAAGCTCCATTCCGCCACGCCTGGTACATCGCCGAAGGCCAGGCAGTCGTGCTCGATCAGGTCGTCCGGCGTCGCCGGCTCGCCGCGCCGGCTCAGATAATCCGGTGCGGCGCAGACAACAAGCTGGATGTCGTCGAGCTTGCGGACAATCAGGCCTGAGTCTTCCAGCGGTCCAATGCGAAGGGCAACATCGATGCCTTCCTCGGCGAGACGTACCGGTCGATCCACCAACAGCAGATCGACCGAGACCCGAGTCTGCTCCAGCAGAAAGCCGGGCAGCATTGGCGCCAACCGCAACCGACCGAGCAGCGACGGAGCGCTGACATGCAACCGGCCGGACGCGACTCCCGTCTGCATCGTCAGGCCGCGTTCCAACTCGGCGACTTCCTCCAAAATCTGCTTCGCCCGTTGGTAATAGAGTCGACCGGACTCGGTCAGGGAGAGATGGCGCGTCGTCCTCTCGACAAGCGTCGTGCCGAGGCCCTCCTCGAGTGCCATCAGCTGGCGGCTGACGGAGGTCAGGGAAAGACCCAGCTGACGGCCTGCGGCCGACAGGCTCCCAGCATCGGCGACCCTCACCAGCACCCGCATCGCCCCAAATCTATCCATGGGTACATTATCGCTGAAAACGGAAATATGTCTCTCTAAATCTATGGATACTCACTAAAACAGGAAGACTCTATAGTTCGCCCCGTCGGATGGCACCACAGAGAGGAGCGAGCCATGAAAATCTGCGTATTCGGCGCCGGGGCGATCGGCGGTTACATGGCGGGGGAACTCGCATTGGCGGGCCATGAAGTGTCTGCAATTACCCGCGGTGCGCATCTGGCGGCCATTCGGAGCCACGGGCTCAAGTTAATCGCGGACGGACTGACGCGGACGATCGACTTGCCGGCAAGCGACGATCCCGCCACGTTTGGTCCGCAGGACGTCGTGATCTGCGCGCTGAAGGCGCATCAGGCGCACGCCAGCGCGGGCGCGTTCGCTCCGCTCCTCGGTCCGCAGACCGCCGTTCTGACAGCGATGAACGGCATTCCCTGGTGGTATTTCCACAAGGAGCGCGGTCCGCTGGACGGCCGTCATTTGGAGAGCGTCGATCCCGGCGCCGCGCAATGGAATGCGATTGGACCCGAGCGCGCCATCGGGTGCGTCGTCGATCCCGCCTGCGAGGTCGTGGCACCCGGGGTCATCGAACATCGCCTGTTCAAGCGCTTCACCATCGGCGAACCGGACGGCGCCACCTCGGAGCGCATCGTGGCCCTGCGTGACGCCCTGGTTTCGGCCGGATTCGATGCGCCGATCCGCGACGCGATCCGCTGGAACATCTGGCTCAAGCTCTGGGGCAACGTCTGCCTCAATCCGATCAGCGCCCTGACCCTCGCGACGCTCGATCGCGTCACCTCCGAGCCCGGCCTGCGGGCGTTGTGCACGTCGATGATGGTCGAGGCCCAAGCGGTCGCGCAGGCGCTCGGCGTGCGGATTCCCACCGAGATGATGGAGAGGCGGCTGAACGCAGCCGGTTCCGTCGTCGGCCACAAGATTTCAATGCTGCAGGATCTCGAACGAGGCCGATCCCTGGAGATTGATGCGCTCGTCACCGCCGTCCAGGAACTGGGCCAACTCGTCAAGGTCGCGACACCAACGATCGACGCAGTGCTCGCGTTGATACAGGAACGTGGCCGGCAGGCTGGACTCTACGGCAATGAGGGTCAGCCGCTGAGCCCGGGCTTTCCTGCGCCAAGCAGGGCAGGCCTCACGCCGCAGCAATCGCCCGCGCACTAAAAAAGCAAAGACAGTGACCGTGGACGATGCGTCGTACGGGCGGTCGAGCCCGGTGGCAGGCGGCCCTCTACGGCCCGCGTCGATCAGCGTTGGCATGACGCTGGTGATGGCGATTGCGTGCGGCGTGGCGGCTGCCAACATTTACTACAACCAACCCATGCTCGGCATCATGGAAGCCGCCTTCCCCGGGCAGGTCGCGGTGATCGGGCTCGTGCCAACGGCAACCCAGCTCGGTTTCGCCGCTGGCCTCTTGTTGCTGGTGCCGTTGGGAGACCGCTTCGACCGCCGGGGTCTCATCCTGATTCAATTCGCAGCGCTCGCGCTGTCGTTGGCCGCCGCGGCTCTCGCTCCTGACGCTTGGTCACTCGTGGTTGCATCGGCGCTCGTCGGAGTGACAGCAAGCCTGGCGCAGCAGATCGTGCCTTTCGCGGCCGAGTTGGCCGAGCCCAGGCGTCGCGGTGCAACCATCGGAATCGTGATGAGCGGCCTCCTCGGCGGCATCCTCTTTGGCCGCGTCCTTGCCGGCGCTGTTGGCGACCACTATGGCTGGCGCGCCACGTTCTGGCTCGGCTTGCTGCTGGCGGTTGCGGTGGGCTTGGTGTTGGCGGCGGTGTTACCTGAAAGTCGGCCCAAGACGCAGGAGGGTTACGGCGCCCTCCTCAAGTCTCTCGCCATCCTCTGGCGGGAAGAGCCGGAACTGCGACGGGCGACCACCATCCAGGGGTGTCTCTTCGGCTCGTTCAGCGCCCTCTGGACTATCCTGGCGCTGCAACTCGACGTCCGATACCACCTCGGCGCTGAAATCGCCGGCCTGTTCGGCATCATCGGCGCGGTCGGCGTGCTCTTTGCGCCTATCGCCGGGAAGATCGCAGACCGGAGAGGTCCTCACACCGTCATCGGACTCGGCGGCATCATCCTGCTCACGTCGTGGGCGATTTTTGCGGTGTGGGGCCTGATCGCCGGCCTGATCGTCGGCGTCATTTTGCTGGACTTCGGCGAGCAGGGTGCGCTGGTCTCGAACCAGCACGTCATTTATGCGCTTCGCCCGGAAGCGCGTAGCCGGCTGAACACGATCTTCATGGGCGGAATGTTTGTCGGTGGGGCGGTCGGCTCAGCGGGCGCGAGCCTCGCCTGGCAATTCAATGGCTGGGTCGCTGTCTGCACTTTCGGGGCGGCCTTGGTCGCAATCGCCTTGGGCCTACATGCCTGCGGTCGTGTGGCCGGGAAGCGGGTGAGCGGAGCACCATGCTATGCAACGCCCCGGCGTTTGAAGCCTGGCGGTTGCCTCGATGAGTGAGCGCACCCTATTGGGGAGGTCTGCCCATTGACGCGCAGAGCCAACGCGCAGAGCCAAGTTCCTCAAGCGCGGCGCGGATCCGGGGCGCGCAGGTTTTGTTACGGTGATCTCGGCTGATGCCGGCCGACGTAGCGCGATACCTGCGCCGGGCACGCGAGCACGCGACAGCGCAGCTGCGCCATCGCATCGATGCGCGCGCGCACATCAGCCGCCAGCGCATGCAGGGAGCCCTGCACGCTCCAGGGCCTGCCCCTCGACGGCGGCGAGTCGGGCGGGGCCATCATCGCCAGCATGTTGAGCGTGGCCGGATCGAACACCACCAGCAGCGGTTTGCCGCGCCCGGTCAGGGGTACGGCGTTGGCCTGCTGACTATCCAGCCCGAGCGCGTGCATGCGCTCTTTGAGCGCACGTTTCTCCGCCGCGGAGAAGTACGCGACGTCATCTACCTTCTTCAGTTGCGCGCGCAGCGCGGCCAGCCCCTGCTTCCACGGCTTGAAATAGCGAGGCATCGATATGACATCGTCGCCGCCCTGCAGAGTGGCCATCACGATGCGGATGCGCTCCTTGGGGTCGGCGGGCAGCGGCGCCCAGATCCATCTGGGCAGGCTGTACCAGTGCGGCAGGATCCGCGCGTGCTGCTGACGCGCGGCCGCGAGCTCATGGGCGCTGATGTCATAGGCCTGAACGAGCTGCAGCTGGTTCTCCGAAAAGGCGTAATACAGCGGTCGTCCGTTCCACAGCGAGCCCGCGCCGTAGACGAGCGCGCACAGCTGCACCGTGGCGATGATGGCGATGTCGCGCACCAGCTCCGCCCTGGGTTTGGTGGCGCGCGCCACGACCAGCGTGATCAGCGGGCCGATGGTCACGTCCACGGCGATCAGCACCGCGGCCACTGTCGGGGCGCCGGCCACGTACCATCCGGGCCAGCGGTACCACCCCAGATAGAGTGCGCCGAGCACCAGCGTGAGCACGCTGGCACTGACCAGCAGATGCAGTCCGAATGCGCGCAGCCGAAATGCAATCGCCCTGTTCACGTCGGTGAAACTGCCGTTGCGGGTTGAAGGGGTCGTTCCCGGGACTCGAATTTTTCACAAGCGTTCCCGCATGAGAAGGCGGAGGCCACCTCGTCGACTGAAAAGTGCAAACGCCGTCACAGTGCTCCGCGGCTGATATAGACTGGTGACGCTATGAGCCTGGCCAACAGCAAGCTCGCCCGGCAGCCGCAGACGCTATGGGTGCGCCGCGCGCTGTTCCAGGTACATCTGTGGACCGGACTCGGCTTCGGTCTGTATATCTGCGTGATCAGCCTGTCGGGCAGCGCCATCGTGTTCAGGCACGAGATGGATCGGGCGCTCTGCCCACAGATCATCATGGTGAAGCCGTCGGGAGCGCGCCTGAGCGATGCGCAGCTCGCCGCCGCCGCGAGGCGGGAATTTCGGCGCTTCCCGCAGCGGGCCAACGTGCGGATCGAGGTTCGTGGGCCGCGCGTGCCCGGCGCCGCCGTGGAGGTCTGGTATCTGTTCCCGCGAGATCGTATCGAGCGCCTGTTCAACCCGTACACGGGCAAGGACCTGGGGGATGCCGTGGCCTGCGAGCCGAGCTTCGTGGCCGGGCTTGCCGATCTGCACGATAACCTCATGGGCGGAGAGACGGGTCTTGCGGTCAACGGCATCGGCGCGGTGCTGCTCACCCTGATGTGCGTGACGGGCGCGGTGATCTGGTGGCCCGGTACCGCACGCTGGCGGCGAAGCATGACGCTGCGACCAGGCGTGCACTGGCGGCGCTTCATCTGGGATCTGCACAACGTGCTGGGTTTCTGGGTGTTCGCGCTGATCCTGCTGTGGGCGGTATCGGGCATCTACCTGGCGTTTCCCAACTCGTTCTACGATGTGGGGGATTTCCTGGTCGCTCACGGCGCCGGCCCGGCCACCCCGCACCGAATCGACGTGCTGATCGATTGGCTGGTACGGCTGCATTTCGGCCGCACCTTCGGTCTGTGGGCCAAGGTGCTGTGGGTGATCCTGGGGCTGGTGCCCTGCGGGCTGATCGTGACGGGCGGCCTGATGTGGTGGAATCGGGTGCTGCGCAGGGTGATGGGCCGCTCCGGCGAGCTCATCGATGCCCCCGCATCGCCGGCCACATCGCCGCCCGCATCGCCGGCCGCATCGCCGCCCGCAGCGTCGACGCCTGGGCTCGCGGCAGCGGCGGGCAGCGGGGCCCTGTCTGCCCACCGGGCGTCGCCCGCCGCTCCGATGCGCAGCTAGCAGCGCACCCCGCGGCGCCCCGGCCCAGCACACCCAGCACACCCCCGCGCACCCCCGCGCACCGAGTCATCCGCGTGCAGCGTCGAGAGTCTCGGAACGAGACCGCGAAAACCCGCGGTAAGCCGGCCAAGGCCGGGGTCAGGAGCGAGGCGGCGCGGCGCTCCGCCCTGCAGCGCTACGCGGCCAAGCGCGCCTTCGCGCGCACCCCCGAGCCCCCACCGAGGCTGGCGGCGGGGCGCACCGGGCCGCTGCTGTTCGTGGTGCAGAAGCACGCGGCCCGTCACCTGCATTACGACCTGCGGCTGGAGCTCGACGGGGTGCTGAAGTCCTGGGCGGTTCCCAAGGGACCATCGGTTGCGCTGGGTACGCGGCGGCTCGCCGTTCAGGTCGAGGATCATCCGTTCGACTACGCGTCGTTCGAAGGTGTCATCGCGGCCGGTGAGTACGGCGGCGGAAAGGTCATCGTCTGGGACTGCGGCGTGTATTCGCCGGAGGAGGAGGGCGCTCGCGCGGGCGCTGCCACGGGCACGGGCACTGGCACGGGCACTGGCACTGGCACTGGCGCGGGCACGGACACGGGCACTGGCGTTGGCGCCGACGCCGGGCGCCACTGGTTCGATCAGCGCGCCGAGGCGCAGCGGCGCGTGCGCGAGGGACTGGAGCGCGGCAAGCTCAACCTGTTCCTGTGCGGCGAGAAGCTCAAGGGTTCCTTCGCCCTGGTGCGCACCTCGACCGCCAGGCAGTGGTTGCTGCTCAAGCACAGGGATCGCTTTGCCGACGGCGTCGATGTGCTGGGACAGCGCGAGTCGATTCTGTCGGGCGCCGCCGTCGAGGATGCGGTGACGGCGCAGCCCGGCGCGCAGCTGCCCGCCGAGCGCCTCGTTCCCCACGGTCCGACCGAGCCCATGCCCGCGGAGCTCGCGCCGATGCTGGCCGAGACGAGCCGCACGCCGGATTTCGACGCCGGCTGGCTCGCCGAACCGAAGCTCGACGGCTATCGTGTCATCGCGCAGGTCGGACCGGGTGCCGTGCGCCCTGCCGTGCGCCTGATGTCGCGCCGCGGTCTCGATCTGAGCGCGAGCTTTCCGGAGATCGTCGCGGCGCTCTCCGGGCAGGTGGCGCCGATGATCATCGACGGCGAGCTCGTCGCACTGGCGGGCGACGGGCACCCCTCGTTCAACGCTCTGCAGAATCGCGTGCAGCTCAAGGCTGCGCGCGACATCGAGCAGGCGCAGCGCGCGGCGCCGGTCGTGCTCGTGGCCTTCGACCTGCTGCACTTTGCCGGCATCGACGTGCGTGGCTCGCCCTACGCGGATCGCCGGCGATACCTGCGGCAGTGTCTGCTGCCCGCGCCGCACCTGCAGGTGGTGCACGCCGCGGCCGACGCGCGCGCACTGTACGCGGCGGCGCTGAGGGCCGGATTCGAGGGCATCGTCGCCAAACGCGCCGACAGCCGCTACGAGCCCGGCAGGCGCTCGGCCGCCTGGCGCAAGGTCAAGCGGGTGCGCACCGCGGAGCTCGTCGTCGGAGGCTACACGCGCGGCAAGGGTGCGCGAGAGGCCCTCGGGGCTCTGCTGCTGGGGTTCTGGCGCGGCGCGAGCCTGATCTACTGTGGTCACGTCGGCTCGGGGCTCGATGAGCCTACGCTGCGGCACCTGGCCGAGCGCTTCGCGGGGCTGCGGCGTCGCACCTGCCCGTTTGCTCACAAGCCCGCGCTGCACCGCCCGACCACGTGGCTCGAGCCCGAGCTGGTCGTGGAGGTGAGCTTCGCCGAGCGCACGCCCGAGGGGATGTTGCGAGCCCCGGTGCTCGTGCGCCTGCGCGAGGATCTCGGTGCCGACACGGTGCGCGAGCCGCCAGGGGGCGACGCCGCGGCCGACACGGTGCGCGAGGCGCCGGCGCGCGGCGCCGCGGCGGACCCGCCCGCGCGGGTGCTGCTCGCCGCGGGCCGCGGGCCGCGGGCACCGGCCGGCGGCGAGCCGGGGCAGGTGGGCGCCGACCCGATCGCCGCGGTGCTCGAGCAGCTGCGGGCCCCGGACAACCGGCTCGATCTGGCGGTGGCCGACTGGCGCATACGCCTGACTCATCTGGATCGCGTGTACTGGCCGTCCGGCACGCGTGCGGCGCGCGGCGCGATCACCAAGCGCGACCTGCTGCGCTACCTGGCCGCCGTGTCCCCGTACATGCTGCCGCATCTGCAGGACCGGCCCTTGACGATGATCCGCATGCCCGACGGCATCCAGGGCCAGCGCTTCTTTCAAAAGCACTGGGGCGCGCGGCTGCCGGAGTTCGTGCAGACGGTGCAGGTGTTCTCCGAACATGCCAGTGAGCGGCAGGCGTACCTGCTCGCCAACAACCTGCCGACGCTGCTGTGGCTCGGACAGAACGGGACACTCGAGTATCACGTCTGGCATTCCAGGGCGCGGGTGGACGCCGACGCGGTGAGCCGCGGCACCGACTACGCGGCTTCGCTGGCGGCCATGGAATCCTCGGTGCTGAATTACCCGGATTACCTGGTCTTCGACCTGGATCCCTACGTTTACTCGGGCAAGGAGGCGCCGGGCGCCGAACCGGAGCTGAACCGCAGGGGGTTCGCCATGACGCGTCGCGTCGCCTTCTGGCTGCGGGCGCTGCTGCAGGAGATGTCGCTCGAGGCGGTCGTGAAGACCTCCGGCAAGACCGGCCTGCACGTGTTCGTGCCCATCGAGCGCGCCGTCACGTTCGACCAGGCGCGTCACATCTGCGAGCTGACGGGCCGGCATCTGCTGCGCGAGCATCCACGCGAGATCACGATGGAATGGGCGACCGTCCGGCGTACCGGCAAGGTCTTCATCGACCACAATATGAACGTGCGCGGCAAGACGCTGAATGTAGCGTACTCGCCACGCGGCCTGCCGGGGGCGCCGGTGTCCATGCCGCTGAGCTGGGAGGAGCTGGAAGGTGCCGAGCCGGGCGATTTCACCTTGCGCAATGCGATGCAGCGCTTGGAGAAGACCGGAGACCGGTGGCATGATGTATTGACCAAGAAACAGAGTCTTGCGCAGGCTTTTGGCGGTACCGGCGGAGGTGTCGGCCGGGACCAGGTGCCCTGAAGGGTCCACGGAGAGGCAATTTTTATGGCCGCACGCTCAATCGGCTCGCTCACGCTGTCGTTCGGACTGGTCGCCATTCCGGTAAAGCTGTATTCGGCCACGCAATCGGCCGGCGCGATCTCGTTCAATCTGTTGCACAAGGGCTGCGGCTCGCGGCTCAGGCAGCAGTACGTGTGCATCAAGCACGGCACGGTCGTGGACCGTGACGAGATGGTCAAGGGCTATGAGTTCGCCAAGGACCAGTACGTCACGTTCACTCCCGAGGAGATCAAGGCGCTGGAAGAGGTCGGCTCGCATTCGGTCGACATCTCCGAGTTCGTCCCGATCGAGTCGATCGATCCGATGTACTTCGACAAGGTCTACTATCTTGCGCCGGACAAGGGAGCCGCGAAGCCGTATGCGCTGCTGACCGCGGCACTCAACGAGAGCCGGCGCTGCGCCGTGGGTCACTGGGCCTGGCGCGGCAAGGGCTACGTGGTGGCGCTGCGGCCGGTCGGCGATGTGCTCACGATGCAGCAGCTGCTGTTCGCCTCGGACGTGCGCCCGGTGTCGGAGCTGGAGGTGCCCAAGCAGGAGGTGCGATCCGCCGAGATGAAGCTCGCCCGGCAGCTGATCGATCAGCAGTCCGCCGATCGTTACGATCCCAGCGCCTACAGCGACGACATGCGCGCGCGCGTCGAGGCGCAGATCGAGAAGAAGATCGAGGGCAAGCAGATCTCGGTGGCGGAAGCCCCGGTGCCGGAAGTGGGCGGCGGCAAGGTGATCGACCTGATGGATGCGCTGCGCGCGAGTCTGGAGAGGAGCGGGGCGGCGCGCGCCTCGGTCGCGCGCCTGGAGCCGCGCAAGGCACCCAAGCGCGTCGAGCATGCGGCGGCCAAGACGACGCGCAAGGCCGGCAGACGCTAGAGCGGCAGAGGACGACGATGCAGTCCTACGGCGTGCGGGACATTGAGCGGGTCCTGCAGCTGTCTCGCAGCACCATCCGCGGTCTGATCGATGGGGGGTTCGTCAAGCCGACGCGCGGCGCGCGCCGGCAGCTGCGCTTCTCGTTTCAGGATCTGGTGGTGCTGCGCGCCGCGCGCGCCCTGCAGCAGGCTCGCGTGCCGAGCCGGCGCATTCACGCGGCGCTGCAGGAGCTGCGCGCGCACCTGCCCGAGGCGGCGCCGCTGTCGGGGCTGTCGATCTGCGCGGTCGGCGATCGGGTCGTGGTACGGGAGGGTCACAACCACTGGGACGCGAACGATGG
>DATJSD010000035.1:0-24544 GCA_035504335.1 Steroidobacteraceae bacterium
AAATCCGAGGTGACGCTGAGGCTGCTTGCCCCGGCCGAGCCGTTGAAGTCCACCACCGCGATGGAGTTGCCGAACACGTCGTGGATCCAGCGCACCTGCTCCGGCGCCGGATCGATCGTCAGCGTGGCATCGAGCAGACGCAGATCGTGGCTGTCACGGGGCCGCGTCATCAGCCGGTGCTCGCCTAGCTGCACCGGACTGCGATATTGATAACGGGTGCGATGCCGGATTCTCAGGATGCTCATGAAGATCGTCTGGGCAGCGGCCGCGCAGTGTACGAATCCCGCCCCGGGGGCCGCAAGTCTGCGGGCGGCCGCCGCGCGCTGCCTTCGGCGGCGCTGCTTCGGCCCTTGACAGGAGCATACCGCGACCAGACGATGCCGGTGCATCGCTCAGCTTCGGTGGCGGCGCGGTCCCTGACCGCCGCGGCGGCCTCGAGAGGTACCCCCATGCAAGCGCCAAACCCCGCGACGGCGGACTCATCGGTCGACGGCGGGGTGGCCTCACTGCCGAGGCGGCCGGCATGGGCGGCGCTGCAGGCGCATCACGCGGCGATCGCGCCGCTGCACCTGCGCGAGCTGTTCGCCCAGGATCCCGGACGCGGCGAGCGCCTGCGGGCCGAGGCCGCGGGTGTCTACCTCGACTACTCCAAGAACCGCATCACGGATACGACGCTCGAGCTGCTGGTGCGCCTCGCCGAGGAATCCGCCCTGCGGGCGCGCATCGAGGCGATGTTCCACGGAGAGCACATCAACGTCTCGGAGCGGCGGGCGGTGCTGCACGTGGCGCTGCGCGCCCCGCGCGGCGCCACGATCCTGGTGGACGGCGCCAACGTCGTGCCGCGGGTGCACGCGGTGCTCGAGCGCATGGGCGACTTCGCCGCACGCGTGCGCGACGGGCAGTGGCGCGGGCATACCGGCAAGCGCATCCGCAACGTCATCAACATCGGTATCGGTGGCTCGGATCTGGGCCCGGTCATGGCCTACGAGGCGCTGCGGCACTATAGCGAGCGCGCCCTGTCGTTCCGCTTCGTGTCGAACGTCGACGCCACCGACTTCTGCGAAGCGGTGCGCGAGCTGGATCCGGCCGAGACCCTGTTCATCGTCTCTTCCAAGACATTCACCACGCTCGAGACCATGACGAACGCCGCGAGCGCCCGCGCCTGGCTGATCGATGGCCTCGGCGGAGCGGCCGGGTCGGTGGCGCGGCACTTCGTCGCCGTGTCCACCAACGCGGCCGAGGTCGCGAAGTTCGGCATCGACACGGCGAATATGTTCGAGTTCTGGGACTGGGTCGGGGGCCGCTACTCCATGGACTCCGCGATCGGCCTGTCCACGATGCTCGCGATCGGCCCGGCGCACTTCGCCGGCATGCTCGCGGGCTTCCACGAGATGGATGAGCATTTCCGCTCGGCGCCCCTGGAGCGCAACCTCCCGGCGCTGCTGGGGCTGCTCAGCGTCTGGTACGGCAACTTCTTCGGGGCCCAGACGGCCGCCGTGCTGCCCTATGAGCAGTACCTCAAGCGCTTCCCGGCCTACCTGCAGCAGCTCACGATGGAGAGCAACGGCAAACACGTCACCCTCGCGGGACAGCGCGTGACCTATGACACGGGCGCCATCTACTGGGGCGAGCCCGGGACCAACGGTCAGCATTCGTTCTATCAGCTGATCCATCAGGGAACGCGGCTGATCCCCTGCGACTTCATCGCATTTTCCCGCTCTCTGAACCCCCTCGGCACCCACCATGAGCTGCTGCTCGCCAACGTGCTGGCGCAGGGCGAGGCGCTCGCCTTCGGCCGCAGCGCCGAGGAGGTCAGGGCCGAAGGCTCTCCCGACTGGCTCGTTCCGCACCGCACCTTCGAAGGTAACCGGCCCTCCAACACGCTGCTGCTCGAGCAGCTCACCCCGGCCGCGCTCGGCCGCCTGGTGGCGCTGTACGAGCACAGCGTGTTCACCCAGGGCGTCATCTGGCAGATCGATTCCTTCGATCAGTGGGGCGTGGAGCTGGGCAAGGTGCTCGCCAGGGCCATCCTGCCGGCTCTGGCGCCGGCGGCGCCCCGGGCGGCGGATCGCGACAGCTCGACTAATGCGCTGATCCGGCGGATCAAAGAGCTCCGGGCGCGGGCCTGAGGGCCGCGCGCGCGGCTCTGCGGCCGATGGGCCCGCGGGGTCCAGCCGCTCTTCGAGCGGCTAGGATCGGAACAGGCGACTGTACTGCGTCTCGTGCAGCGCGCTGGCGAGCAGCTGGCCCACGGCGCTGGTGCCGATGGCCTCATCCGGCAGCGTGAGGGCGCGCTCGAGCACCTGCGGCATCGCGTCGGCGAGCCGCTGCAGCATGCGCTGTCCGGCGGACTGGCCCAGCGGGACCAGCCTGACGGCCACGAGCGCCTGATTTTCGCTCCAGGCCCACAGATAGCCGGCGAGCGTGTCGATCTCGGCGATGCCCCAGCGGACCGCGGCCAGCGCGAACAGGGTCGCGAAGGCCGGCGCATCGTCCTGCCCACCGACGGCGTGGGGCTGCCACGGCTGTGCCTCCTGCAGGTCGAGGGCCACGAGCACGCGCGCGAGCGCGTGGCCGAGCTGGCGCTCCTCGGCGCGCAGCTCGGCGGTCTCGCGCGCGGCGATCAGCTGCGCGCTCCAGCGCAGCACCGCCGCGCGGTCGTCGGCCCGCCAGGCGCGGTACAGCCGCAGCAGCAGCGGCAGATCCAGCGTGCCCACCGCGTGGCGGGCGAGAGCGTCGATCCAGGCGAGCGCGCCGGCCTCATCGCGCACCCAGCCGGCGTGCAGCGCGTATTCCAGTCCCTGCGAATAGGCGTAGGCGCCGACCGGAAGCGCCGGGCTGATCAGCTGAAACAGCCGCAGTTGCGGGCGCAGTGTGGAGGTGTTCAGGGCGGGTGCGAATGTGAGTGGCCGGAGCCCGCATGATACGCCCCGGCCTCCGGCTCGAAGGCCGCCTGCTCGAGCGTGACGCTGAGGCCCAGGCGCGCGACCAGCTCGTCGAGCACGTGATCGTGCGCGTAGCGCAGCCAGCCCTCGCCCAGCTGCAGGGCCACGTGCCGGTTGCCCAGATGGTAGGCGGCGCGCAGCAGCAGGCGCGCATCACCGCTGTGCGCGGTGGACACGCCCTCCGCGGCCGCAACCACCTCGACGATGCGCCCATCGGAGGCGAGCAGCCGATCCCCGCCGCGCAGAATCTGTCCGCGGGGCAGCAGCACCGCGGCTTGCTCGCCGGTCGACAGCACCACGCGCAGGCGGCTGCGGCTGCGCAGCTCGAACGGCAGGCTCAGGCGCGCCGCCGCGGGCGGACCCACGGGCGCGCTGCGCTCGGACAGCGTCAACACGGCTTCAGAACAGGAAGTAGCGCTGCGCCAGCGGCAGGGAGTGCGCCGGCTCGCAGGTGAGCAGCTCACCGTCCGCGCGCACCTCGTAGGTCTGCGCATCGACCTCGATCCGCGGCAGGTAGTCGTTGAGCACCAGGTCGCGCTTGCCGAGGGTGCGCGTGCCGCGCACGGCCACCAGGCGCTTGCGCAGACCCAGCCGCCCCGCCATGTCGGTGCGCAGCGCCGCCTGCGACACGAAGCTCACCGAGGTGGCGGCGCGCGCCTCGCCCAGCGCACCGAACATGCGACGATAGCGCACCGGCTGCGGGGTCGGAATCGAGGCGTTGGGATCGCCCATCGGCGCCGCCACGATCATGCCGCCCTTGATGATCAGCGCCGGCTTCACGCCGAAGAACGCCGGGCGCCACAGCACCAGGTCGGCGAGCTTGCCGACCTCGACCGAGCCGACCTCGTGCGCGATGCCGTGCGTGAGCGCCGGGTTGATCGTGTACTTGGCGATGTAGCGGCGCACACGGAAGTTGTCGTGCTGGGCATTGTCCGCCGGCAGCGCGCCGCGCTGCACCTTCATCTTGTGCGCGGTCTGCCAGGTGCGCGCGATCACCTCGCCCACGCGGCCCATGGCCTGCGAGTCCGAGGCGATCATGGAAAAAGCCCCGAGATCGTGCAGGATGTCCTCGGCGGCGATGGTCTCGCGCCGGATGCGCGACTCGGCGAACGCCACGTCCTCGGGGATCGCCGGATCCAGGTGATGGCAGACCATCAGCATGTCCAGATGCTCATCGACCGTGTTGACCGTGTAGGGGCGCGTGGGATTGGTCGAGGAGGGCAGCACGTGCGGCACGCCACAGGCCTTGATGATGTCGGGCGCGTGCCCGCCGCCCGCACCCTCGGTGTGATAGGCGTGGATCGCACGGCCCTTGAAGGCCGCGATCGTATCCTCGACGAAGCCACTCTCGTTGAGCGTATCGGTGTGGATCGCGACCTGCACGTCGTGGCGATCCGCCACCGCCAGACAATTGTCGATCGCCGCCGGCGTCGTGCCCCAGTCCTCGTGCAGCTTCAGCCCCATGACCCCGGCGCGGATCTGCTCCTCGATCGGCGCGGGCAGGCTCGCGTTACCCTTGCCGAGCAGCCCGAAGTTCAGGGGCAGCTCCTCCAGCGCCTGATACATGCGCTCGATGTGCCACGGGCCGGGCGTGCACGTGGTGGCGTTGGTGCCGGTCGCCGGCCCGGTACCGCCGCCGATCATCGTGGTGACGCCGCTCATGAGCGCATCCTCCGCCTGCTGCGGGCAGATGAAATGGATATGCGCATCGATCGCGCCGGCCGTCAGGATCAGGCCCTCGGCCGCGATGGCCTCCGTGCCCGCCCCGATCACGATATCGACGCCCGGCTGGATGTCGGGATTGCCGGCCTTGCCGATCGCCGCGATCCGCCCGCCCTTCAGGCCCACGTCGGCCTTGACGATGCCCCAGTGGTCCAGGATCACGGCGTTGGTGATGACCGTATCAACCACTTGCGCGGCGGGCCGCTGGCTCTGCCCCATGCCGTCGCGAATCACCTTGCCGCCGCCGAACTTCACCTCCTCGCCGTAGATACAATGATCCCGCTCGACCTGGATCCACAGCTCGGTGTCCGCCAGCCGCAGCCGATCGCCCGTGGTGGGCCCGAACATCTCGGCGTAGGCGCGCCGCTGCATGCTGCTCATCCGAGTGCTCCCATGATGCGTCCCTGAAAGCCGTACACCTCGCGCGCCCCGCCCAGCGCCACCAGCTCGACCTCGCGCTGCTGCCCCGGCTCGAAGCGCACGCAGGTGCCGGCCGGAATGTTCAGGCGAAAGCCGCGGGCCAGCGCGCGATCGAAGCTCAGGGCGCAGTTGACCTCGTGGAAGTGATAGTGCGATCCGACCTGGATCGGGCGATCGCCGGTATTGGCGACGCGGATGCGGCGCAGCTCGCGCCCCGCGTTCAGCGTCAGCTCCCCCTCCAGCGTGATCAGCTCTCCCGGAATCATGGCCGGCGCCTCAGGCGACGATGGGATGGTGGACCGTGACGAGCTTGGTGCCGTCGGGGAAGGTCGCCTCGACCTGCACCTCGCTGATCATCTCCGCGACGCCCTGCATGACCTCGCTGCGCTTGAGCAGCGTGGTCCCGTAGCTCATCAGCTCCGCGACGCTGCGGCCGTCGCGCGCCCCCTCGAGTATCGCCGCCGACAGATACGCCACCGCTTCGGGATAGTTCAGCAGCAGACCGCGCGCCTTGCGCCGCTCGGCCAGCAACGCCGCGGTGAACAGCAGCAGCTTGTCCTTCTCACGGGGCGACAATTCCATGGTTCCTCCCGGCGATCGCTGCCGACCTCGCTCAGGTCGACCAGATGCGCGGTGCCACGGCCTCCCGGCCCAGCAGCGCCGGACGCAGCGCACGCCACAGCGCGGTGAACGCCCCGCGCAGCAGATCGGTGCGCGCCGCCCGGCCACGTATGCAGAGCACTCCGTCGAGCAGCGTACAGGCAAGGGTGAGCCCGGCACAATGACGGTCGGCCGGGGCGCACCGCGGCTGCGGGCTGTCCGGCTGCGGGCCGTCCGGCTGCGGGCGCGCCAGCTGCGGCCCCGCCAGCTGCGCGCGCGCCAGCTGCAGCAGTGGCTCGCCCGCCGGATAGGCCAGCCAGGTGCCGAACGCGACCTGACCACCCAGTCCCCAGTGCGGCTCGAGACAGTCCGGGTCGAGCCGCAGCCGTTCGAGCAGCAGCGGCCTGTCCTCCTGCCACAGCTCGAGCGACTGCCGCAGCGACCCGGCGTCGAACGGGCGTGCCGCGGCGGGCAGGCCCAGGCAACCGATCTCCCAGCAGATCGCGCGCGCGGCGGCCTGCAGGCGCACGACGGTGTGCAGCTCGAGCCGGCAGCCTGGATAGAAGATGTTCTCCTGCGGCAGCCATTCCAGCCGTCCCGCGACCTCGAACGCCTGCCGCAGGCGCGCCGGCGGGCCGCCACCGCAGCGATAGAACTTGCCGGCCGCGGGAGTGGTCAGCAGTGCGTGCGCGTGCTCGTCCACCTGCACATCCAGTTGCAGCTGATCGGCGCCGACCACCCCTCCCGGCGGATGAATCAGGTAGACGTGGCACGGGTCGCCCTCCGGGTAGAAGGGCTTCTGCACCAGCAGCGGCCCGACGTGCCGCCTCTCCGTCAGGCGCGTGCGGCCCCCGTGAGGCTCGGTCGTGAAGCGCAGTCGCAGGTGCGCCGCCCACCCCGCCGCCGCATCCGGCGTCGCCGCTGCCGCCATGGTCTCACCCCGTCCTCGAACACTCACGTGCGCGCGCACCCGCTCATCGCTCAGGGCCTCGATGTTGCCGGAGGCCACCCGCCGCCCCTGGTCCAGGATGCGCAGGTCGCTCGCCAGACAGCCGGCGGCTCAGCCGTCCCGCTCGTCCCTGCCGTCCCGGTCGGCCTGCAGCAGGCCCTCCCGCAGGATGAACTCGACGACGCTGTCCAGGCCCTGGCCGCTCTTGAGATTGGTGAAGACGAACGGCCGCTCCCCGCGCATGCGGTGCGCGTCGCGCTCCATCACCTGCAGCGATGCGCCCACGTGCGGCGCGAGGTCGATCTTGTTGATGATCAACAGATCCGATTTCGTGATGCCCGGACCGCCCTTGCGCGGGATCTTGTCGCCGGCGGCCACGTCGATGACGTAGAGCGTCAGATCCGAGAGCTCCGGGCTGAAGGTCGCCGCCAGGTTGTCCCCGCCGCTCTCGACGATCACCAGCTCGAGCTGCGGCAGCTCGTGCGTCAGTGCATCGATGGCCGCAAGATTCATCGACGCATCCTCACGGATGGCGGTATGCGGACAGCCGCCCGTCTCCACGCCGCGGATGCGCGCCGCCGGCAGGGCCTCGCTGCGGATCAGAAACTCGGCGTCCTCACGGGTGTAGATGTCGTTGGTGACCACCGCGATCTCGAGCCGATCGCGCAGGCGCTTGCAGAGCGCATCGACGAGCGCCGTCTTGCCGGAGCCGACCGGTCCACCCACGCCGAGACGCAGAGGTGTCGACCGCTTTGCAGCCAGCTGTCCCAAGCCATCTCCGGATCGTCGAGGAGCGACGCGCCCTTGGCGCTCATCGGGCCGCGCGGCGCCATTATGCAGCGCGGCGCCATTATAGGGAGCCGCCCCACCGCCCGCACGATCCGGCACATCCACGGGGGCACGTGCAGGCGGATCGGCCGCGAACGCCCCGAGGGCGGGCGCGCGGCCGGGCGGGTCGGCGGCCGTGACTGCCGCGACCTGACATAAATGGAGAATTCTTTCTCAAATCCGCGACTGGTTTGTCTGCGATCGGCGACAGACCTGGGTCACAATGGCCGGGTTCGGGTGCTCGACGAGGAACACCGTGACTGCAGCCATCCACGCGTCCAAGGATATCTGGCACGAGAGTCTCGAGGACTTGCTGAAGGCCATCGAGACCAGGCCTTCCGCACCTCGGGGCGCCTTCGCGATCAACCTGCAGACGAGCCCGATGCCGATCGCCCCTCCGAGGGCCTTCCCGCAGTTTGATCAACTGCACCTGTATCAGCTGCCCCCGCGCGACGGACAATCGGCCCGCTATCGGCTGCGCCTGGGAATCATCAGCTCCGATCTGGAGGCCGATGCGATCCTGGCGACGGTGCGTGCCCATTTCCCGCACGCGACCAAGGAAGCCGCCGGCGATGCGGACCGCACGGCAATCCAGACGATCCATCGGCTCGCGCCAAAACCGCCCGCCGCAGCCGCCACAGCGCCAAAGCCGCCAGGCGCACCCGCTACCGCGGGGGCGGTCAACGCACCGCCAGGTCGTGTCCCGGCCGCGCCGGCGATCGCGCGTGCCCCGGTCGCGACAGCGCCGGCCCCGCAGCCGCACTGGAACATCGATGAGCTGTTGCCGAGCCTCGCCAGTGCTCGCGCACCCTCCGCTCGACCGCCGCCTCGATCCGCCGCGGCGTCCCCGGCAAGACCGCGGCGCGCGGCAGCACCTACCCCGCCTCGCGCGGCAGCGCCTACCCCGCCTCGCGCGCCATCGCCCGGCGCCGGCAGCGCGCAGAGCAGTCCTCCGGCGCCACCTGGGCCGGCAGCCCTCGTCAGAGGCCCACTGCCCGGCGCCCAGCCGCCTGCGCCCCCGGCACCGCCTGCATCGTCTGCGCCGCCTGCATCGCCCGCGCCGCCTGCATCGCCCGCGCCGCCTGCATCGCCGGCGCCGCCTGCATCGCCGGCGCCGCCTGCATCTGCGGACAAATACGACGCTGACTCCGGCACATTCGAGTCGGTCGTCGCCAGGATCGGCTCCCTGATCGATCGAGCCGAGGCGCACCTGAGCGAAACGGCTGCGCTCGACCGCGAGCCCGTGCGCGGCGCCGAAGCGCCTCGCGTGCCGGTCGTAGCGCCCGAGATGCGCGCTGCCACGCCGAGCCTGCCGGCCGCGAGCCCCGGCGATGGCCCGGAGAAAGATCACACGCCCGCCGCTCGCACGATAGACAGCACGCAGACCCTTCGGGTGCTCACGCCGCTCGAGCTCGAGGCTGGCGACGCTTCCAAGTGGTTTGCGATCGAGCTGATCCGCTCCGCCGACCCGATTGATGCCGATGAGGTGCCGAACCTCGATATCTTCGATGAGTACCGGCTCTATTGCGTGCGCGAAGCCGGCGACGCCGCGAATCAGCACGTCCTGCGTGTCGGCTTCTTTTCGAGCGAGGTCGCCGCCCAAGCGGTGGCGGGCTATCTTGCCGCCTATTTTCCGACGCCCAAGCTCGCGCGGGTCAGCGTCGCCGAGCGCGAGCGCTTCGCCGAGAAGCTCGTCACGGCGCGAAAGGATGTCGGCGCATCCGGCAGACGCACCGACATCGAGGTGATCAGCCCGTGCCCGCTCCCCCAGGCACAGGTCCAAGCCGAGGCGGCCGGCGCCAGGGAGCACCCCACGCCTCGCACCTCTTCATTCTGGTCGCGCCTGAGGGGCTCGCGGTAAGGCCTCTCAGCGATCGGGCTCGACGAGCTTGGTGACGACCGTTTCGCACTGGATCGAGGCGAGGATCTCGGCACGCGTCAGCCCCTTGTGTGCCTGGTCCTCCGCGTAGGCGTTCACCGCATGCACGTATCGCCGGTAATGTGACAGCGCGGCGGCAAACAGCTGATCGACGGAATCGAATGCGTTGAGCGACACGCACGACTCGATGAACGCCAGATCCTCGCGGCTGAGCGTGATGGTGAGCGGGGTGCGCTGCGAGCCGTGGCGCGCCTGCTTGGTGGATCGCATGGAGGCCCTGCCGGATGAGTTATCGTCTGCGGCGCGCTAAGCATGCCTGCCGCGACGCAGGGGCGCAAACTGCGACGCGGGTTCCGCGCGATGACCCATGTCCGACGAGCGTCGGGCAGCGCCGCTGCAAGCTTTTTCAATGACCTGCAACACCTGCCTCCTCCGAGGCACCGAGGCCGGGGGCCCGTGAGCGCACCTGCCGCCGCGGCGGCACGAGCCGCGTGCGCCGTGCGCTACGCGTCGTATCCATACTCGCCCAGCTCGAATGAGCTGCCCGTTTCGCGAGCCAGCTGCGCCGCGAGCGCGTTGAGATCCTCGGTCCCTTTCGACTCGGCAACGGTCAGCCGCTTGCTTTCCAGTCCGGTACAGCGCGTTCGGCACTCGACCTCGAGCCGCGCACCGCCCGGGCCTTTGGCCGGCAGCGAACGGGCGACGTGCAAGCCCACGACGTCCTCTCTGGGGATCAGGTAGAGCTGCGCGCCGTAGAAGATCAGCGCCCCGCGGTCGGCCGGCAGTCCGACCGATCCGTAGAGCCGTGCGGCCTCGGCCGGAGGCTCGCGCACATACTCGAGCTCCGCTTCCTCGGCCGGCGCCTGCTGCGCGGCCGCGGACATCCGCCAGGTCGCGATCGGTGCGACGGGCGCGCAGCTCGCGAGCCAGGCGCGTTCCGCCGCAGTCGCGGGTGGCCGAAGACCCGTGTCGATCACCAGATGACACGCGCTCTTCAGCCTCGGATCGCGGTCCTGAGCCGGGTTGGTGAACGTCCAGAGCTGCATCGACGGGGGCCAGACCACCAGCCGCAGGCGCGCCGCGCCGCTCGACCAGCACAGCTCGATGCTGTTCGCGCTCGGGTGTGTCTGGCCGGGCCCCAGACCGGCCGCAAGACGCTGCACCGCGAAGCGAAAGTTCTCCACGGCATCCTCGGTCACGCGCACCAGGCCCGTGAATCGTGTGGCGGGCAGATGCGGCGAGAACTGCGGCAGCACCTGCGCGCACAGCGGCCACAGCAGCCCCTCGACGATCGGGGGGTGGGTATCGATTTCGATCACCTCCCAGTCGTATGCGGCATGACGCCGCACGCCATAGCGCGCGGCGAGCTGCATGCGTGGCAGCCGCCAGGGTACTGCTGCGACGTCCAGCGTCCTCTGGATGGGATTTTCGCTGTGCTCATCCGATGGCATCACGACCCCGCTGTCACGGAGGGCTCGAAGCCGCAGCTCGCCGAAATTCAGCGGGCAGTGCGTCCGCCGGCTCCTATGAGTCCGATTTGATGTACACCGCCTTGCGGTTCACGAAGAACTCCAGTCCCGTCCGATCGTTCTCCGGCAATCCGCAACCCGACTCCTTCCAGCCTCCAAACGGCAAGGCGGGCAGCTTGAATCCCGTATGGATATTCACATGCGCCAGGCCGGCATCGATTTCGCCGAGGTACTTTTGCGCCACGTCGATATCCCGGGTGAAGATCGCGGAGGACAGGCCGTAGCACGAATCATTGGCCAATCGCAGCGCCTGATCCAGAGTGTCGAATGACAGGATCGCCAGCACGGGGCCGAAGATTTCCTCTCGAAACACCGACATCTCGGGTGTCACATCGGCGAACACCGTAGGCCGGATGAAATAACCTCTCTCGCCGATCTCTCCGGTAGCGGCCCCCCCGGTCACCATCCTGGCTCCCTGCGCCCGGGCACGATCGATGGCCCCGCAGATATGCCGATATTGATCAGGACCCGCGACCGGTCCCATCGCGGTGGCTTCCTCCAGCGGATCGCCGACGACCATGCGCTCGCAGCGCAGCGCGAGCATGTCGAGAAAGCGCGCGTGAATCCGCTTGTGCAGCAGGATTCGGCTGGTGGAGGTACACCACTGGCCCGCGCAGGCAAAACCGGCGATCACCGCCGCTTCGACGGCAGCGCCCAGGTCCGCGTCGTCCATGATCACCAGAGCATTCTTGCCCCCCAGCTCCAGCTGGGTGCGCGTCAGGTTCCTGGCCGCCCGCTCCTGGATCCTCCTGCCGACCTCGGTCGAGCCTGTGAAGGAGATGGCGCGCACCCGGGGATCGTCGGTGAGTGCGTTACCCACGGACGCTCCCAATCCCGTCACACAGTTGAACACCCCCGGGGGAAAGCCGGCCTCCTCGAACAATCGAGCCAGAAAGATGGCCGACCAGGGTGTGAACGACGCCGGCTTGAACACCACCGTATTGCCCGTCATCAGGGCCGGCAGCGTCTTTCGACACATGACGTTCACCGGGAAATTCCACGGGCTGATGACGCCGACCACCCCAACCGGATGGTACTGAACCCATCCCGTGCAGCCCACGGTCCCGGCCGGCAGTGTGTGCCCGCAAAACCCGGACACCTGGTGGACATGATAGGCGCCCTCCGTGAGTGCGGTCTGCACCTCGGCGCGGGCCTCGAGCAGCGTCTTGCCGTTCTCCTTGGCGACGATGAGCGCCAGCTCTTCCTGTCTTTGGTGCACGAGCTGAACGAAACCGTCACCCAGCCGCTGCCGCTCCTCCACGGAAGTTCGCCGCCAACGCACCCACGCGTCCGCCGCCGCATCCACCGCATGCGTGACGTCCCGAGGTGAGGAAGCCTGGAAACTGGCGAGTACGCAGCCTTTCCTCGCCGGGTTCTCGTCGTCGAAGGTGGCCTTGCTGCTGGCAGCCTGCCATTGATTGCCCACGTAGTTGCCGTGGACCTCGGCGCCGATCCCCATCGAATTCATTGACCTACTCCTGCTGCCCCTGCGAACTGAAGCGGCGGCTGAGCTGACCCGCGACTTCGTCCAGATCCTCACCGACGAGCGTGGGTTGGCAGTGCCCGCGCGTGGTAATCCGTCACACGTTCAACGACCTCGCCGCCGGGGCTTGCCGAACGGCGCTCGGGCTCATCGCGCGAATGATGTGCTGCGCGGCGGCGGCGGCACCGTCGATGCCGCGCAACCTGTCCGCCGTCTGCGCCGCGACTCGCGCGTAGCTCGAATCGCCCAGCAGCACCCGCAATTCGCGCACCAGCCGAGCCGTGCTGTGGGCCCGGCGCAAGGGCAGCACGCGGCCCACGCCCAGCCGTGCGGCCCGTGCGGCGTTGTCCGGCTGGTCGAATCCCGCCGGGGTCAGCAGCTGTGGGCGGCCGGAGCGAAGCGCGAAGGCGAGGGTGCCGGCTCCCGCCTGATGAATCACGGCTGCGGCGCGCGGAAACACGCGCGAGTAGGGCAGGTAGTCGAAAGCGGCCACGCCGGTGGGCAGCGGCTGCCTCGGCGGCTCGCCGGTCAGAAGCAGCCCACGATGGCCGAGCGTCTCGCACGCGGCGATCACATGCGTCCAGTAGTCCCTGGCGAGCCAGACCGCGGAGGATCCCAGGGCAAACACCAAGGGCGGCGGCCCTGAGGCCAGAAAGTGCTCCAACTCGGCCTCCGATTCCCCTGCCATGCCTTGCGGCTCATCGGCATCGTGCAGCGCCGCGCCGCAGACCCGCGTGTGCGCGGGCCAGTCCGGCTGGGATGAGGCGAGCAACGGGTCGAACAGCGCCAGAGTACCGCGCGGCGAGAATTGTCCCCCCATCAGCAGCGCCCCCGCGACTGGCGGCAGCCCCAGGTCGGCGCGCAGCGCATGCAACGGTCGCTCCCAGCGCCGCACCTCACCCCGCACGAGACCGAGCACCGGAGCGTGCGGCCAGCGCCCGACGCGCGGCAAACGCCGCAGCCATTCGAGTCTCGGGATCATCGACGGCTCGCTCATCGAAAAGAAGCTGTAGGGGGAGAGCACGCTCGACAGCCACGGCAGCTGCCGGGTTTCGGCAAGCAGCGGCAACGCGGCGGTCAGCGGATGCGACACCGCGAGCACCGCCCCTTGCATCGCTGCGCGCAGGTCAGCGCACGCGCGGGCAAGCGGAGCCGTGACCATCGCACCGATCAGGCGTCGGGGACCGCGCCAGCCCGCGAAGAATCGCCGGGCGATCCGCGAGCGCTCGCCCAGCTCGGCGATCGACGGCGCCAGCGGCGCGAACTCCAGACCGGCCGCCTCGACGCGGCTGCGGTAATCGATCGAGGTTGCCAGGCGCACGCATTCCCCTCGCGCCACCAGCGCCTTTCCGACCGCGAGGTAGGGATGCAGGTCCCCCAGGGAGCCCAGTGTCGCCAGCAGCACGCAGCCCATGCCCGCAGATTAACAAGGGGCCCGGCACGGACCCAGCGAAGCTTGCCGCGATATCCAGGCCCCGGACCTATCGATGCGCCGCGAGCCTTGCCGCGGACGACCACTCGAGCCCGCGAGCCCCTCAGGCTCGAGCCCGCCAGCCCCTCAGGCTGGCGCCATACCGTGCTGACGTTTGGTCGGTGCCGTTGCCGGCGAATGGAGGTAGGCGAGCAGCTGGCTGGCCGCCGCCGGTTGTCGTGACACCGAGCAGATTGCACCGCTGAAGGTGCTCTCGATGGCGCATGCTTCGGGAAGCTCCCCGACCACCTCGAGGCCCGGGACCCCCTGGAGCTCGCTGCGCTGCTGAAACCCCAGCGCCGCCTGGCCCCCGGCCACCAGGCTGCCGACCGGCACACCGGGCTTGGCCTGGACCAGACGGGAGCGCAGCTGCTCGGCCACCCCCCAGCGCTGCAGGAGTGACATCAATCCGGCGCCGCTCGGGCCGGTGGAATAGCCGATACTGGGGGCCTGCAGCACGGCGGCGCGCAGCGCCTGCTCCGTGCCGATGTCCGGATGCGGCGTGCCCGCCGCCACCGCGACCGCCACGTTCGAGCGCACCAGCTCGAGGCAGCTGCCGGGCAGTACGCGGTCTTTCTCCAGCAGGCTCTCGATCGCGCCCGAAGCCAGTATCACGACATCGAAATACTCACCGGCCTGCACACTCCGCAGCGCGTCGACACCGCCGATGGATACGAGCTCGGTCGCTTGACCGCCCGTGCGCTGATAGTCGCCGATCAGTTCGCGCAGCAGCGGCGCGGTCGCCATCGAGGAGATGGCACGCAAGGCCGTGGCATCGTGGGGCATTGCGCTCACCCGCCGCTCCAGGTGCAGCGCCCGACACCGAGCCGTCGGCACTCGCCCGGCGGAAACGGGGTCTCGGGGTCAGCGTGCGAGCGGCTGCGGTATTACGTAATCACCTCATTGACGACGTTCCCAAACGTGTCAGTGAGCCGGTAGTTGCGACCCAGGTACAAATAGGTCAACCGCTCGTGATCGATGCCGAGTAGACGCAGCATGGTCGCATTCAGATCGTAAGTCGTCACCGGCTGGCCGATCACGTTGTAATTGAAGTCGTCCGTCTCCCCATGCGCTTAGCCCGCGCGGGTGCCACCGCCAGCCATCCACCAGGTGAAATTTCCGCCATGATGATCCCGGCCCCACGCTCCCGCCGCGCCCTGCGCAAAGGGTGTACGCCCGAATTCGCTGCCACACACCACCAAGGTATCTTCCAGCATGCCACGCTGTTTGAGATCTCTGATCAGGGCGGCAGCGGGCTGGTCGAACTTCTTGGCGCATGCGGTCATACGCGCCGGCAGCTGGAAGTGATGATCCCAGCCCAGGTCATACAGGGTGATGAATTTCACGCCACGCTCGGACAGCCGACGTGCAATCAGGCAGTTGTGCGCAAAGGTACCGGGCTGCATGGCAGCGGGCCCATACATGTCCAGTACGCTTTGCGACTCATCCGAGAAGTCGACGATTTCCGGAAGCGAGTGCTGCATCCGATAGGACATCTCGTACTGGCGTACGTGCGAGAGGATATCCGGGTCCTGTTTCGAGCGAAAATCGTCCTTGGCCAGATCGCTGAGCCAATCCAGCTGCTGCCGTCGCTCCGCCGCATCCACCCCTCCGAGGTTGTTCAGATACAGCACAGGCTCCGCGCCTGATCTGAGCTCAGCGCCCTGATACTCCGACGGCAGGAAGCCGGCGCCCCAGGTCGCCATATCCGTCGGCACGCCCTGGAGGATGCCCGAGGTCATCACGATGAAGCTCGGCAGATTGGTGTTGTCGTTGCCCAACGCGTAGCTGATCCAGGCGCCATCCGATGGCCTGCCGGCCAGCTGGAAACCCGTGTGCAGCAGCATTTGGCCCGGACCGTGATTCAGCTGGATGCTGTACATCGACCTGATGAAACACAGGTCGTCGACGACACCGGCCAGGTAGGGCAACATCTCGCTGACCCACCTGCCCGACTGCCCGCGCTGATGCAGCGGCGCCACCGGCTTGGCAACCAGGAAGGCTGCCTGACCGCTCGACATCGACGAGAGTTTCTGGGTGCCGAGCTCCGAGGCGGGCATCGGCTGACCGTCCATCTTGAACAGCAGCGGCTTGTAGTCCCACAGATCCACCGTGGAGTTCGCACCGAGCAGGTGGATGTAAATCACGCGCTTGGCACGGGCCGGATAGGTCCCCGTGCCGCGGGTGCCGAGATTCGGAGCGACGCCACGGGCGACTGGTGCGATCGTCGCGTTCGCTTTCGTCAGCCCCAGCACGTCCGTCGCAGCCACCGCACCCAGCCCCAGGCCCAAGCCCGTCTTCATCAGGAAGGAGCGGCGTGCGCCGTCAACGACGTCCTTGAGGTCCGAGCCCCCGATGGATACGGTGCCACCGCGCTTGCTGCTGCGTTTCATCGATCTCTCCTACTGAATGAAGTACGAGTCAGGGGCAATCATGATCACCGTGGCTACGGTGGTCAGCGCGGCCAGCTTGGCCACGTTTGCGCTCGTGTCTACCGGTGTCACTCCCACGTTCACCAGCTGCTCGGCCGCCTTGGGATCGGCCTGATACTTCCGCAGCTGGGTGTCGTAGATCGTCTTGAAGAGCGTCATCTGCGCGGAATCCGGATACTGCCTGCGCGCCAGGCGATACACGTGTGTCAGCTGCTGGGTCGGATCGCTGCTGAAATGCAGCGCCTCCGTCGCCATCATCCGATACGCTTCCAGGTACTGCGGGCCATTCAGCAGCAGCAAGGCCTGCATCGGTGTGTTGGAGACTTCCTCCTTGCCGATGCTCACGGTCGGATCGGCCGCATCCAGCAATTGGAACTGCGGGTTCATTCCATTGCGCTTCAGTAACGAATAGAGCGTACGCCGGTGCTGCTCCCAGTCGGGCATCAGGTTGGGTGTCGGGTAGCCTCGCCCCTCTACTCCAGCCGGCTGGTACGGGTAGGTGTCCGGTCCGCCGATCGTGGGATCGAGGATCCCCGCGTCGAACAGCGCGCTGTCACGCATCTGCCGATAGGACATGCGGAACCGCGGACCGCGCGCCAGCAGGCTGTCTTGCGGATCGAGCTGGCGCTGCGCCGGTGTGGCCAGCGAGCTCTGACGGTAGGTCGCCGACATCACGATCATCTTCTGCATCTGCTTGATGTTCCAGCCCGAGTCTATGAACTTCAGCGCCAGGTAGTCCACCAGATGCAAATAGGTCGGCATGATCCCTTGTGAACCGAAATCGTCCTGGGTGGGTACGAGCCCGGTCCCGAAATTCATCTGCCAGAGCCGGTTTACGAACACCCGGGAGGTCAGCGGGTTCTTCGGGTCGAATATCCACTGCATCAGCCCCAGCCGCGTGCGCGGGTACTTGTCCGTCCAGGGAAACAGCTGCGTGGGGCCCTGGAGCGGTACCTGCTCCCGACGCGAATCCCATTCGCCGCGGTACAGCAGGTAGGTCGGCCGTGGCTTCGCCTGATCCTCATACACGAGCATTTCCGGGATCGATTTCGCGACGCCATCTTCCTGCTCACGCGCCATATCCAGCGTCTGACGGGCGCGGATGACCGCGGGGTCGCGGATCGCGAGCAAGTGAGCCAGCTGCCCGCTCAAGGAGGATCGATCGACTGTCTTCAGGGCCTGCGCGCCCGAGTGCAGATAGGCGATCTCGATCGGAGTCAAGGCGCGATCGAACAGACGAAACTCGTCAATCGCACTGTCGACCGGTCCGGATTCACGGAAGCGGGTGCCAAATTCGAATCCGGTATATTCATCGAAAAGCCCAGGAGAGGGCGTTGGCAGGCCGCCCTGGGTCAGGTTGTCCTTGACGACATCCACCGGTACGGGAGCCCCATCGATGTACAGATGCACTCCCGCGGCCTTGCTCGAACCGTCGTAGGTGATGGCGATATGCGCCCACTGCTTCAGGGGCAGAGGCGCCTTGGTGGACACGGCCAGCATGTTGAACGGTCGCGCGTGAGAGATGAAAAATTCCAGCCGACCATCCTCGAGCAACACCAGCTCATAGCCTCTGCCACCGTTATCGACGGTATCGGCGTCCGGGCCCGATGACTGGTTGAAGACCGTCGTAAACTCGGGATAGCGCTTCGCCGGGTAGAACCACATATCGATGCTGTATTGATTCCAGCGATCGTAGTACCCGAGGGAAGGCCCGCCCATCGGGTGGGGTAAGTACGTCCTGCTATCGTTGCTGGCGATGAAATACAACGCCTTGCCCTTTACCCCCGGCCCGAGCTTGGGCATCGATACCACCGCCGGTAAGCCATTGGGCATTCCTGAGGGTGAGAACACCATCTCGCTGAGCTTATAGGTCGCGGGTATCATGGCGTTCTGGCGCCCATCCAGCCCGATCCCGCCAATCGTCTCGTAGCCACCAGGGTTACTGTCTGCAGCGGGCTTAGCAGCCCCCTTTGACCCCTTGGCCTTGCCCTTTGACGCCAAAGCGACCCTTGTCACCCCAGGCCTGACCCCCGGCCCCCGGGCCCCCGGGCCCCGGGCCCCAAACCTGGGCGCCTGCGCCCCAGCCTTTCTCGGGTAGGGAAGGCCGAAGCGGGAGAAGTCGAACGGCTTGCCCTTGAGCCGAAGCATCGGCAAGGCGCTCTTCGGGATCGGCTGTACCGAATCAAACGGGTAGTAACCGACCTGCGCCTGTTGCAGGGAGCTCTGGATCAGATGCGTGGCCGCCTCGCTGATCGTCCCCTGCGCGGCCCCTTCGCCGGGCTGAACCAGGGAGATGCGCACCAGCCGCGCTGGCCCCGCCGACTCGCGAGCGACACTCGGCCCGCCCGGGCTGCGCAGCCAGGAGGCCACCTCGGAGGCGGCTCGCCGGACGTCGGCCGTCAGGACGCGCTGATAGGCATCGCTCGTCGCTTCCACCTTGCGCTGCGCCTGCAGCAGCTGCAGCTGCTGCGCGGCCGTGGGCCACGGCAGCGTCGGACCGCCCTGCGTACCGCCGACCCCTGGCGCGTCGAGGCTGTTGAAGAAGCCACTGAGCGAGTAGAAATCCTTCTGGCTGATGGGGTCGAACTTGTGATCGTGGCAGCGCGCGCAGCCCACCGTGTAGCCCAGCAGCGCCTGACCGACGGTATCGGTGTCATCGACCACGGACTCGATGCGGTACTGCTCGTTGAGGTCGCCGGCCTCCGTGGCCCGCATGCCGAGCCGCAGGAATTCGGTCGCCACCAGGTCATCGCGCGTGCGATGTGGCAGCAGATCACCGGCGACCTGCATCGTGGCAAATTTGTCGAACGGCATGTTCTGATTGAATGAGCTGATCACCCAATCGCGCCATGGCCAAAGATTGGGGTCGACGCCGTCTTCCTCGTAACCGTTCGAGTCCGCGTAGCGCGACAGATCCATCCACATGCCAGCCATGTGCTCCCCATAGGCGGGCGAGGCCAGCAGCCGATCCACCACCTTCTCGTAGGCGTTGGGGCTCTTGTCGTTCACGAACGCATCGACCTGCGCCAACGTCGGCGGCAGGCCCGTCAGCGTGAGGCTCACGCGATTGATCAACGTGGCCCGATCCGCCTCTGGAGAGGGGCTCATGCCCTTCTGGGCCAACTTGGCAAACACGAAGTTGTCGATCGGGTTGACGACCCGGGACTGGAACGGTCCGGCATCGGGCACGGGCATCCGCTTCGGGGGGATCAGCGACCAGATCGGCTCGTACGGGGCTCCCTGCTTGATCCACTGGGCGATCAGCTGGACCTGTGCGGGCTTCAGCGCAGGCGCCCCGTGCGGCATTCGCACGTCCGGGTCGGGGGAAGTGATCCGGCGGATGACATCACTCAGTTCCGGATGGCCGGGCACGATCGCATGGCGGTCCGCATGGTCCGGCAATTGCGCATAGGCCGGATCGGGATAGTCCAGCCGCAGTCCCGCCTTGCGCATGTTGGCGTCGGGCCCGTGGCAGGCAAAGCAGCCCGAGGACAGAATGGGGCGAATCTGCTCGTTGAAATCGATCGGCCCGCTGATGGGCTTCAGACCCGCGGTCTCTTTGGCCAGCCGTGCGGCCACTTCCGAGGCACTGGGTGCCTTCGAGCCGTTCGATGCGGCCGCACTGTTGCAGCCACTGAGCAGTACCAGACTCAGGCCGCACGATGCCACCGCCAGAGCGGACAGCACTGGCGCGAAGGTCCGGTTGCTGGAGGGGACCACCCCAACTGGCTGTTTTTTCACGACTTCCCTGCTCCCAATGTCTCAACTCAGACGTGGCGATCCGGGCCGCCTGCCGATGGCAAGCAGATCTCTTGAAGCAAGCTTCACCCTATGGAATATGGGGTGTCAAGTACGGACGGTCCTGCTTTGATTATCTTTTCATTAGGGTCGCGAAACGGGCAGCCCGAGGCGCCAAAACATCGATATGCGCCCTGTCTACCGCCGATCGATCCCGTAATCCTGCGCACCTCTTGTTCATGAGTTCCGCCTCGCAATGACTCTCACTCGCTTCTCTGTCGCCGTGGTACAGGGCCCTGTCCTGATGTCATCCCGGAAAACGGGTGAGATCTGCGAGGGGTTCGGGCGAGCTGGCGCGCATCGAGGGGTCTTCACGGCTCTGGAGCTTATTAATCAGCCACCTGCAGCGCCTACCAGGCCCCCGGCCAACCACGCCAAGGTCTCTCAGGGGCACCCCAGTCTGAGTTCCGCACGTTCCGGGCACATCGAGGCGCGTTGGCGCCGGGTGCGGTTTGTACATAATACAGCTCCGTCACTACGCTGCGAGTCCCCGACGAGCTCGACGCGGCGTTGGAGCGGCAAAGCGATGCCGCCGCTCAGGCAGCGCAGTCGGCGGGTCTCGCATGCTTCATCCCGAGCAATTTGACGTCAACGAAGCCTGGATCGCGTTTCGCCTCAACGGCGCGCCTGTTCGCACGGAGCGTGATGGAGACTTCAACTGCATGGCGTTGATGGATGCAGCGAGTGGTTTCATTCTCGGCTCGGTGCTGTTCCCTTCGACCGCTTCGGAACCTACGAGCGCCCGGATCCGGGCTCTGCTGCAAGACGCTCAGCGGCACAAGAATCAACTACCGAACACGCTGTTCGTCGCGCGCGAAGATGTCGCGGACCTGATGACTCGCGAGGCAACCCATCAGAATATCGAGGTGGTCAGGGTCCCACAAAGCGAACTCATGATCTTTATCGAAGAGGCGCGCCAAAGCTTCGCCGAGCGGTTCGAGGGCAGTCCCGATGACAGCTGATATCCGGCCAAGCTGATGCTGGGCAGCGGCGCAACCTCCACGCAGCGAAAAGTGCCGTGGGTTCAGCTGCGATTGCGGGATTTTTGGCCGCCGCACGGCTACCACACGCGAGCCCCGGCGGCCGCGCGGCAGGTGCTCATTCCAGGGGCGTGAATACCACCGGAGTGCGTCCCATCTCGCTGATATCCCCGATCAACAGGATCAGCTGGTGGGGTACCCAGAGGTCGATCGGTGGCGCTCCCTCCTCCAGATTGATAGTCAATTTGGCGAAGACATGGTGGCTCAGGTCGATACGCGCGCACGCGAGAATGAGGCGGACGTCACTGGGCGGCTTGCCGGATGGTGGCTTCCTCGCGAACGCACGGAACTCGCTGGCATCCTGTTGTGCCAGATCTGGCCGCAGGCGGACGAAGTACCGACTTTGCAGAAGCGCCATGATCGCATTGTACTCGCATCCAAACAGGCGTTGACGGGCACCCTTGCAGCGATGCAGGCCTCTGCCAGGCGCCTGCAGGTGCGGCAATCAGCAGCGCCGGGAGCGGTGGACGCCGAGGATCGAGGTCATTCCTTCAGTGCAGCTGCGGGTAGCCAACGAGTTGTTCGTGCTGCTCATCCCACAGCCGAAATGACAGGCATTTCAGACTGGACAGCAATGTCAAGGGCTTTACTTGACGGAAGGCCGGGCCCTCGTCGTGACATTTGCGCAGATGATAATTCGGGATGCGCGGATTCAAATGATGGATGTGGTGAAACCCGATGTTGCCGGAGAACCAGCGCAAAATAGCCGGTAGTCGGTAATACGAGCTGCCCCGTAGCGCTGCGGCCACATAGTTCCAGGATGCGCTGCGCTGCCAATACACACCATCGAACTGGTGTTGGACGTAAAAGAGCCATGTGCCTGCGGCCCCGGCCAGCACCAACACGGTCGACTGAATGAGAAGATACGCGCGCCAGCCCAGCAGCTGGGCCCCGATCAGCCCTAGCGCGACGATCGCCGCGTTCGTGATCCAGACCGAGCGACGTTCCCGATGCGAGGCGGCAGCTGCCGGCAGGCGCTGCGCGAGTGCAAAGTAGAAGATTGGTGCGACCAGGAACAATACGACCGGGTTGCGCGCCAGGCGATAGACCAGGCGCCGCCAGCGCGAACACTCCAGGTATTCGCGCACAGTCAGGGTCCAGACATCGCCGCACCCGCGGCGGTCCAAATCGCCCGCCGTGGCGTGGTGAATGCCATGCTGCCAGCGCCAGTGAAAGTACGGGGTAAATGTCAGCACACCGGTGATGAATCCCAATACTTCATTGCCACGGCGCGACCTGAAGAAGGACGCATGGCCGCAATCGTGAAAGATGATGAAGAGCCGGACCAGAAGTCCGGCTGCGAGCACCGCCAATGGCAGCGTCAGCCAGTACGAGAAGCTGATGGTGATGGACATCAGCACCCAGATCAGCCCATAGGGTACGAGCGTAGTCAGCAGCTGCCATAGCGCCCTGGCATTCGACGGCTCCCGGTATCGCTTCATCGACTCCATGCAGTCAGACGCGATCAGCTGCCTTGGCGTGTTCGCGTTACGATGCACTGCGGTGTGTAGACGCTTTGTTGGCCTTCTTGGCTCGTTTGGCGGCGCGCTTTTCCAGCATCGTCTTGGCCGGTTTCCTCTTGGTTTCCCTCTTCCGATCCATGCCTTTAGTCATGCGGTCGCACTCCTTCCCGGGGCGCTACTCCTGTGCTTCCAGGCCAAGCCTGCGGCTCAACGCTTCCCGGCGGGCATCGTCAATCACGAGCATTACGCCGTTCGGATCACTCGAGGTTTCATCTGGTCCGACCACACCCGTGAGTTGTGTGCCGGGATGCAGCTTACCCTCCTCGAATAGCCCCCATATCTCGCGCGCGAACTCGGTCTGGAGGATCTCTGGCGCATAGCGACCGAGTGTCGAGCGAAGATTGTTCACATCTCGCGCCAGCATCTCGCGCGCACCGTTATTGGCGGACGCATTCACCACCTGCGGCAGATCGATGATCACGGGACCGCGGGCGCCCACCAGGACGTTGAATTCGGACAGATCTCCGTGAATGAGGCCGCTGCTCAACATGCGAACGACCTGGCTCACCAGAAAACCGTAATAGTCGCGAGCGGTATCGGCGCTGATCTCAATTTCGCCCAGCCGTGGAGCGGGCTCCCCGGCGGCGTTGGTCACCAGCTCCATGATGAGGACGCCATCGAAGTACCCGAAGGGTTGCGGCACGCGCACGCCGGCTGCAGCCAGCTGATACAGCGCCGCCACCTCGGCGCTCTTCCAGGCGGCCTCCTGCTCGCTGCGGCCAAAACGGGTGCTCTTTGCCATCGCGCGCGCCTGACGGCTGCCTCGGACCTTGCGTCCCTCCTGATATCGCGCACGCCTCTGGAAGCTCCGTTGCGCCATGTCGCGATAGACCTTGGCGCAGCGGCTGTGGGGCCCCGAGCGCACCACGTACACCGTCGCCTCCTTGCCGCTCTTGAGCGGTCGGATCACCTCATCGATGATGCCGTCATCGATCAGCGGTCGTAGTGCTTCGGGGATCTTCACGGTGCACGCAGCGCGGGACTATGCGGCGACAGGAATCTTGTGACCGAGGACCTTCTCGATCGCCTGCAGTCGATCGCGTTCATCCCGGCTGACGAGTGAATCAGCCCGGCCACGCGAGCCCGCGCGCCCGGTGCGGCCGATACGGTGCACGTAGTCTTCCGGCACATGTGGCAGTTCGAAATTCACGACGTGTGGCAGCTCGCTGATGTCCAATCCGCGTGCCGCGATGTCGGTTGCCACCAGTATGCGCACGCGACCCTGCTTGAAATCGCTCAGCGCACGCGTACGTGCGGCTTGTGACTTGTTGCCATGGATGGCCACGCACGTGAGACCATCGCGCGCCAGTCGCTCCGCAAGTCGATTGGCGCCGTGTTTGGTGCGGGTAAACACCAGCGACTGCCTGAGGTCCTCGGCGGCGAGCAGGCGTGTCAGCAGCGGCTGCTTGCCCGCATTGTCGACATGATAAACCCGATGATCCACCAGCTCCGGCGGCCGATTGCGCGGCGAGATGTCGATGCTGACAGGATCGCACAGCAGCGCCTTCGCGAGATTTCGGATGTCCTCGGAGAAGGTCGCCGAGAACAGCAATGTTTGATGCCTCGGAGGCAGCGCCGCGATCAACCGGCGAATGGGTCGAATGAACCCCATGTCCAGCATCCGGTCGGCTTCGTCGAGGACCAGCAGGTCAATGTGCGAAAGATCGACGGCGCGCGCCTGTAGATGGTCGAGGAGTCGACCGGGGGTCGCGACGATGATGTCCACGCCACGGGACAGGGCGTCGATCTGCGGCCTGGCGCTCACACCACCAAATATCAGCGCGGCACGCAACGGCAAGTGTCTCGCCAACGCGCGGAAGATCTCGTAGACCTGCGTCGCCAGCTCCCGCGTTGGCACCAGGATCAGGGCACGCGGACTGCGCCCCGACGCAGGGCTCCGCATCAGCCGTTCGAGTGTGGGCAGC